>DATGII010000080.1:0-69843 GCA_035295805.1 Bryobacteraceae bacterium
TGGCCCGAGGCAAGCGCGCTGATTTTATCGTGTTGAACGCGAATCCGCTCGAGAACATCCGCAATCTTCGCGAGATCGATAGCGTGTACCTGGCTGGCGCGAAACTCGATCGCGATGCGCTGCGGGACAAATTCAAGCACGCCCACCCGCCATCATCACGCAGGCCGGCGGAGTGATACCTCACTGTCGGCGCGCCCGCCCGCGGGTTTTCTTCGCCCGCGGCGCGGCACGCCTGGTTGTAACGTACCGCCATGCCATCCCCAGCAAATCCTCGAGCGCGTCGGCCCGGATGTGCGCGAGGCGCACCAGCACAACCGGATAATTCAGGTAGTGATCCTTCACGTAGTAGGTCTCTGGGTCCGTCTCCAAAAGTTCCGTTCGTTGCTCGATGTCGACCCATACGGCGAGCGAGTTTGGCTCGGCGGATTTATGAGCCGGAATGCATGCCAGTAGTTTGCCGCGAACTCTCAATGCGGGTGAACCGTAAGCTGCGCCCTCCTCGACTCCGGGCAGCGCCATCGCAATCGTACGGACCGTTTCGAAATTGATGCCTTGGCGTGCCATGTGTGGGGATTGCGCAGCCTGCCTTTGAATTTTAAGATAGATCGCGTATGACGCGCAGAGTGCTGGTTCTCCTATGTGCCGCCGCGGCGGTTTCCGCGGCGCAGAAATATGATGGGCCGAGACCCGCCAAGCCCGATATCCCGTACATTAAGCACGCCGATAGCCTGCTCGCAACCGAAATCTCCGATGCCACCGAAGAAAACCGGAAGGATGACATTTTGTACGTCATCCCGGGCGCCGAGTCCACGGTGAAGACGCCGCTGGCCTCGCCCATCCTTCTGTTTCAAGCGGGCAAAATCGCGCCTGAAAAGCTCCAGCTATTCAAACTTGAAACCAAGAATGGCCGCCGGGAAATCCTCTTCTCGCGCAAGAAGAAGCAGACCGCCAAACCGATTCGCATCGACGTCACCAGGGTGAGTTCAGATAATCTTTACCAGATCGAGGTGAATTCCAGCCTCGATAAGGGCGAATACTCGCTCACCCCCGATGGGTCCAATCAGGTTTTTTGCTTTCAAGTATATTGAGCGGCTCCGGTCGGTTTTTCTCCTTTAGCCGCGCCGGTAGACGCCCCTTCCGGCCGCTGGCGGTTGTGCTATCCTATGTGAGTACCAAAACGAGATTAAGAGAAGACAAGGAGCATGATCCTTTAGAATGGCACTGGCGACAGAGACCAAGCGGCAGGTGCTTGCCACCAATCAACGCCACAAGACCGATACGGGGTCGCCAGAAGTACAGATTGCCCTGCTCAGCCAGCGCCTGGCGCTGCTGCAGGAGCACTTCCAGACGCACAAGAAAGACAACGGTTCCCGCAAGGGGCTGTTGACCCTGGTTGCCAAGCGTCGTCGGCTTCTGACTTACCTGCGCGATACCGATCCAGAGCGTTACAAAGTGGTTCTCCAACGGCTCGGTATCCGGCGTTAGTCCATTCTTCGGAAACCGATGTTTCCGAAATCATTTCCAACCGGCCCCGGTGGCCGGCGCAGTGAGCCCGTTTTTCCGCGGGCCGAATCATCCTGTCAACTCCCGTCTCAAACGGCTCCTACACGGATGCCCATCCCTGACTCGCCGCAAGCGCCGCAATGGCTCTACCCGGCCGAGGTTGGAGGTTTAGAAAGAAGAAATGTTTCATACAGTTGAAGTTGACCTGGACGGCCGAAAAATCACCCTGGAGACAGGTAAGATGGCCAAACAGGCGAACGGCGCGGTCGTCGTTCGATCCGGGGACTCGGTAGTCCTCGTTAGCGCGTGTATGGCCGATGAGGCCAAGCCGGGAGCGGGTTTCTTCCCACTCACCGTCGATTATCGCGAATATACTTACGCCGCCGGAAAGATTCCAGGCGGCTTTATCAAACGCGAGGGGCGTCCCTCGGAAAAAGAAATTCTCACCAGCCGGTTGATCGACCGGCCTATCCGCCCTCTGTTTCCCGAAGGTTTCCTCCACGAAACCCAAGTGATCGCGATGGTGCTGTCGGCCGACCCGGAACAGGATCCGAATTCGCTCGCCATTGCGGGCGCCGGTGCCGCGCTGGCGATCTCCGACCTGCCGTTCCCCTACGTGCTGGGCGGCGTGCGCGTCGGCATGAAGGATGGCAAGTATATTGCCAACCCGACTTACACCGAAGGCCGCGAATCGAAGCTCAATATCGTCGTGGCCGGCACCGAAGAAGGCATCGTGATGGTGGAAGCCGGCGCACAGCAGGTTTCCGAAGCCGAGGTGCTCGGCGCGATCGAGTTCGGCCACGAGTGTTGCAAGAAGATCGCCGCGGGTATCCGCCAGCTTGTGAAACTGGCGGGCAACACGAAGCGCGAGTTTACGCCTCCGGCGCTCGATCAAGCGCTCTACGGCGATATTTCCCGCCAGGTCCGCATCGATCTCACCGATGCCCTCAACACCCAGAAGTACAGCAAAATCGATAGCTACGCCCGGGTTGATGCCCTTAAGAAGAAAGTGAAAGAGGCGCAACCCGAAGAGAAGCAGGATGAAGCTGGCCGATGCTTCGATGTGCTCAAGGAGCGGATCTTCCGCGACGAGATGCTCAAGAACCATCGACGTCCCGATGGCCGCGCCTTTGACGAGATCCGCAACATTACCATCGAAACCGGTGTGCTCCCGCGGACGCACGGATCGGCTCTATTCACGCGCGGCGAAACCCAGGCGCTGGTCACGGTTACCCTCGGCACAAAGGAAGATGAGCAGCGTATAGAATTGCTCGAGCCCGGCGAAACCACCAAGCGCTTCATGCTGCATTACAATTTTCCGCCGTTCAGCGTGGGCGAAGTCGGTTTCATGCGCGGCCCCGGCCGCCGCGAGATCGGCCATGGAGCTCTGGCCGAGCGGTCGTTGTTGGCGCTGATCCCGGGCGAGGATGTTTTCCCCTACACCATGCGGGTCGTGAGCGATATTCTCGAATCCAACGGGTCCAGCTCGCAGGCCACCGTTTGTGGCGCCTCGCTGGCGTTGATGGATGCGGGCGCGCCTCTACCCGCGCACGTGGGCGGCATCGCCATGGGCCTTGTTATGGAAGGCAAAGATTACGCCATTCTTACCGACATTGCGGGCGCCGAAGACCACTACGGTGACATGGATTTCAAAGTCGCCGGCACGCGCGACGGGATTACGGGCCTCCAGATGGATATTAAGGTCCCGAGCGTCACTACCGCGATTCTTAAAGAAGCGCTGGAGCAGGCTCGCCGGGGCCGCCTCTTCATCATCGACAAGATGGAACAGGCAATTCCCAAAGCCAAGACCAGCATTTCCCAATATGCACCCCGTATTTACACTCTGCACATTCCGACCGATAAGATTCGCGACGTCATCGGGCCCGGCGGCAAGGTGATCCGCGGGATCATCGAGCAGACCGGCGTCAAGATCGATGTCGAAGACGATGGCACGGTGCACGTCGCGTCATCCGACGAGGCGTCCGCCAACAAGGCGATTCAGATCATCACCGACATCACGGCCACTGCCGAGGTCGGCAAGACATACCTTGGCAAAGTCGTGCGCCTGGTGGACTTTGGCGCCTTTGTCGAAATCTTCCCCGGCACCGACGGTCTGCTGCACATCAGCGAGATCGCCGAAAACCGCATTCGCGATGTCCGCGATGAGTTGAAAGAAGGCGACCAAATCCTGGTCAAGGTATTGGCGCTGGAAGGCAACAAGATCAAGCTCAGCCGAAAAGCGGTCTTGCGCGAGCAGCGCGAGAAGCTCAAACAAGCAAAGTAATTACGGTGTGGGGCAGGTCTTCGGCCTGCCCGCCAGCGTTCATGGCATATTAGATAGCTATGAGCGCACAAACCGAGTACGTCACGTTGTCCGTAAGCGACGGCACCTCCATGCGTGCCTACGTCGCGCGTCCGGCAAGCAAACCTCGCGCCGGACTGATTGTGTTCCAGGAAGCCTTTGGCGTGAACGCGCATATCCGCGATGTCGCGGAGCGGTTTGCCGGCCAAGGCTATCTCGCGATCGCTCCCGAGTTGTTCCATCGCACTGCGCCCGGTTTCGAGGGCAGCTACACGGATTTTCCCGCGGTGATGCCGCACATGAAGGCGCTGTCCGACAACGGCCTGGCCGCCGACGGCCGCGCGGCTTTCGATTGGTTAGAGAACCAGGCCCGAGGCCTGCCGGCCGGCGCCATCGGCTATTGCATGGGCGGACGTACCGCGTGCCTCGCCGCGATCACCACACCGCTTGCTTGCGCGGTCTCCTATTACGGAGGCGGAATTGCGCCCAGCCCCATGTTTCCGAATCTGCTCGACCGACTCAAAGACCTTAAGGCCCCGATGTTATTGTTTTGGGGCGGCAAGGATGCGCATATCGGCCCCGAGGCAGTGGATGCCGTGACGGGAGCCCTTCGTTCGGCCTCCAAGCCGTACGTCAATGTGGTCTTCTCGGACGCCGACCATGGCTTCTTTTGCGATGCCCGCGCTAGTTATAATCCGCAAGCGGCAGCCCAGGCTTGGCCATTGACTCTGGCCTTTCTGGAAACCCATCTGGCTTCGGTTTCCCGGCACGTCGGCGCCTGAACGGTTCCCGGCTCCGCCGCTACTTGCGCAGGAACAACACGTACTCGGTCACCACCGCCATGAGCAGCGCCGCCCCGCCAAAGAGGCGGATCATCCAGAGGTACTCCTCCGTCTCCAGAAACCGGACGAAGGGATTGGGAATGCCGAAGGTCAGTACTTCGGAGACCTTCAGTTCAATGCTGCGGATCTTCTCCGGGAAGAAGACGCCGATCATGCCGATCGCGATGATCGTCGCCATACCTAATTGTGTGATCAGGATCGTCGGGTCCAAACTCTCATTGTAGGTTAGGCCGCTCTAAAGTAAATCCCCCAAGAGTTAGGGAAAAGATCAATCGGGCGACCCGCAGGTCTAGCGCAGGCTCAGTTTTCCAAAGACAACCGGGATCTCGATGACCGCGTCAGCATCGATGGTGACACCGTTTAGGCGCGCCGGACTAAACTGCCAGCGCTGAAGTGCTTCGGCCAATTCCCGATCGGCGGACAATCCCGTCAATTCGGCCAAGGGCCCGAAACTCCCGTCCCGGTGAATTACTCCCGCTAACCGGATTTTTCCCGTCCCATGATCGCTCTGCGCCGGCACGGGAGGTAAACTCCCTGCCTTCATTAACGTAGGTGGATGCATCGGCAAATTGGGATCGGGTCTTGCCGTGCCGACCTCGGCGAACCAGATGGTCCAGTCGTCCCCCGAATCGTCGCTCGGGATCAGGGTCACGTAGGCTACCCGATTCTGGAAGTGGCGTTCGACCGCCGGTGGCAGCGCTCGAGTATTGGGCCAAAGAGGGACGGACACATGGGGTGTCGCCGGCAGCACTCGAGGGGGCTGCGCGTGGGCGAGGCCCGTGGCGGGTGGAGATGAAGCGTTCCCGAGCGGTTCGCGGCTCGCGATGGCGGGGGTTGCGGTTCCTTTTCCCTGGATAGAGATGTCCGGCAAGGTAATGCCTGAGTTGCCGCCTCCTAGTTCCGCCCGGGTCGCGCCCGGCACAGGCGTTCCTGCTTCAATCCGGGCCGGCCGGCTGCCTTCCGGCCGCGGGATCTGCGGGACATTGGCAGGATTTAATCCAAGGATCGCGACAGTGGCTGAAGCCGCTTGACCGCCGGCGGAGACCGAAGGAGGCGCAGGCAAGGCCATGGCCCCGGTTCCGGACGCCGGTCCACTGCTCGTACCTCCGGCAGTTGCCGGCGCTGTGAACGGCTTGAGCGGCGGCCCACCTGGATTATTGAGCAGCGCTGCAATCGCCCTAGAGTCGTTGTTGCTGCCTCCGGAGCCACCAACGGCGGGCGCATTCGGCAAGCCGGATGGAGCCGCGGCCGTTCCCGCCTTGGTCCCGGACGGCGCAGTAAACTGTCTGACGGGCCCACTGGGCCGAATGAGTAGTGCGGCGACGGCGCTTTCCTTTTCGTCGCCGCCACTCGCAATTGCCGGGGCGCTCGGCAGCGCCGCTGGAGTGGATCCCGATGTGCTGGTAGCCTGAGCGGGAGGAGTGAATTGCCGGGGCGGAGGTCCCGAAGCTTTGTTTAACAGTCCTGGGATTGCGGAATGGTTCTCGCCTCCGCTGGCCCCCACTGCAGGCGCGTTCGGCAGCAGGCTGGGAACAGTGGGCGCTCCGGATTTATTCGCAACAGGCGGCGTGAATTGTTTCACCGGACCTCTCGGCCGTTTTAAAAGTGCATCCAGCGAAGGCTCGGTCGAACTTGCGTCCGCCAGTTTCGGGGCATTCGGCAGCGGTGTGATAGGCGCCGCCGCGCTCTTGGGTGCTCCGGGCGCCTGGAACGGTTTGGATTTCGGCTTATCCGGCAGAGGCACCTCGACCGGCGTCTCAATCGCAATCAGATTCGGCGCGGTAATCTCCGTCTGCAGCTTTACGCGCGGCTCGGGAATATAGACAAGTTGCTTGCCCGGTTTTTCGCGTGGAGAGGTGACAATCGTCTGTTTGGATTTCAACGCCTCGGGACTCGGCGTGGTCAGCTTGGCCGTCCCGTTGGAGGCGGTGACTTCCGGCAATTCCTTGCGGAAATCGTAATAGACCAACTTGTGGTCTTTTTCGAGTTGCACGACCACAGAGTTGTAGGGAGTATCCTGTGGTTGGGAGCCGAGCGACGCCGGCAGGAACAGCAGAGCCACCACGCCCACGTGCAAGGCCACCGAATAGAGAAGCGATAACGGTTTGTGCCCGGTGCGAAAGGGCGGCGCGTCAGGGGTGCGATCCTTCCCGGTGCGAATAGGGATCAACATCGGGTGTGGTGGGATCCTTTCGTGACCATACAGAGAAACCGGCCGCGCGGGGGCCGGACCTGAGGCCCGCTTTCGTTCCCCCTCCGCTCAATTGTAAGCCGGGCCCCTCCGTATCGATACCCTTCCAAGGGTAAACACACGTATTTCCGCCCAAGGACAAGCCCGAGTTTATCTGCAAGTGGCTGTAGGGATTAGTGGGCCGCCCGGAAAATTGGGTCTCCCTGTACCGTACTAGCACTCCGCCCGTGACCGGGCTTTTCCCGACATTTTTATTCTTCCCTGGCCACGTTGACCGTGATTTCCACAGTAACTTCCCGATGAAGGCGCAGAGGCACTTTGAACTCGCCCAACTGTTTGATGGGCTCCTCGAGTTGAACCTTCCTGCGATCGATGGTGAAGTTCTTGGCCGCGAGAGCGTCCGCGATGTCCTTAGAGGTGACCGATCCGAACAGCTGATCGTTCTCGCCCGCTTTCTGGGCGATGGTCACACTCACGCCGCCGAGCAGCTTAGCCAGATCCTCGGATTCGCTCTTCAGCTTGGCTTCTTTGCGCAGATGTGCCTGGCGTTCCTGCTCGACGATCTTGCGGTTGGCATCGGTTGCGGTCACCGCGAGACGCCTCGGCAGCAGGAAGTTGCGGGCGTACCCCGCGGCCACTTTCACGAGCTCACCGCGGTTCCCGAGTTTTTCGACGTCTTCTCTCAGAATTACTTCCATGTTGGCATCCCTCCTGCCCTACACCACGGCCGCAAACGGCAGCAGCGCGATGTTGCGCGCCTTCTTAATCGCGTCGGCCAGACGGCGCTGGTGCGGCGCGCAGACGCCGGAAATCCGGCGGGGCACGATCTTACCCTTCTCAGCAACAAACGCGTGAAGCAGCTTCACATCCTTGTAATTGATATCGTCAATCCGCTCGACACAGAACCGGCAGACCTTCTTGCGCCGGAAGTATTGTTTTTTCTGTGTGGCGACTGCTTTATCTCCGCCCGTGGGCCGCTGCCCCGCGCTGCCTGGTCTTCCTTTTGATTCGGCCATGGCTTAACCCTCCTTCGGCAATCCCGGCATTGCCGCTCCCGGTTCGCTCGCGTGCGCGGGCGCCGCTGGCGCAGGGCCCGCTGGGGCTGCCGTGGCCCTTCTGCTGGCGCGCTTGTCACGGTCCTTTTTCCGTTTCTCGAGGCGCTTCAACGTCTCATCGATGCGCACGGTGATGAATTTGATCACCAGATCCGATACCCGCAGGCGGCGCTCCAATTCCTTGACCGTCTCCGGCCCGGCCGTAAACTGCAGCAGGACATAGGCGCCTTCCCGGTATTTATCCACTTTGTAGGCCAAGCGGCGCTTGCCCCACTTCTCGACTTTGTCCACGGTGGCGCCGGCGCTCGTCAGATGCCCGCGCAACTGTTCCACAAACTGATCCACCTCTTCGTCCGGCGCATCCGGTTTCGCGATAAACAACTCTTCGTAAATTCTCGTCATGCTTCCTCTGTTTTCAGCCTGGGGCGCGACGATTGTAAGTCGTCATGGCCTTTTCGACGCCCTCGGCGATTATTGAACGAACCGCATCAGCCGCGTAGCCGATGAACTCGTCCAATTCCTTGATCTGCGAGCGCTTTATCGGCGCCAGCAAAAATTCTGTACCGCTTCGCAACGGATGGCCGGGATGAATCCCGAGCCGCACCCGCACGATCTCCGCCGTTCTCAAGCTGCCGATCACCGACTTCATGCCGTTATGACCGGCCGCCGAACCCTTCGGCTTGATCTTGAGCCCTTTCCAGCCCAAATCCAGCTCGTCGTAAATCACAACCAGGCGATCCGTAGGGACCGCGTGCTTTTCCATCAGCGGCGCCAGCGAAGTGCCGCTGAGATTCATAAACGTTTGCGGCTTGGCCAGCATCACCGGATGCCCGTCGATTTCGCCCGTTCCGACGAGCGCCTTGGAATCGTGCCGCGTGACGCGGATGCCGTGCCGTTCAGCCAACCGGTCGACCACCAGGAACCCGAGATTATGCGGCGTGAGCGCATATTCCTCGCCTGGGTTGCCCAGACCGGCCACCAGGAACATGACCGCCTATTTCTTTTTGCCCTTTTCCTCGGCGGCGGGTGCCTCTTCTTCCTTCTTGCCTTTCTTGATGACCTCGGGCTCGGCGGGCGTCGTCGTGCCGGCTGCGGCTTCGGGAGCCGCGGCGCCTTCCGCCGGCGCGGCCACTTCTTCGGCGCGCAGCGCCACCGCGTGTGCGATCACCGTGTCCGGCGAACTCACCAGCTTCATCGATCCGGCGAGCGCGATGTCGCTGGCGCGCTTGCTCTGGCCGATCATCAACTCGGTAACATCCACCGTAAAGCTCTCCGGAATCTCGTCCGGCAGGCATTCGATTTCGACCGCGCGGGTGATAACCTCGAGCAAGCCGCCCTGCACTTTGACACCCTGTGCCTCACCCGTCGTGTGGACCGGAATGCTGACGCGAATGCGCTTTGTCAGATCGATCCGTTTCAGATCGGCGTGCAGCAGAGTGCCTTTGATCGGATCCAACTGTTGGTCGACCACCATGACCGGCGTGATCTCGCCGCCTTGAATGGACAAGTTGAAAATCGTGTTGTACCCCGTCTTGCTGTGGACGATTCTGAGGATCTCGCGGGGGTTGATCGCCACTGCGACCGGGTCTTTGAATGCGCCGTAAACCACCGCCGGAATCTGGCCCGAGCGGCGCGTGCGGTGCGCCTCGTTCTTGCCGCGCGTGCTGCGCACGTCGGCTGTTACGGTAATCTCTGTTCTCACTTCACATCTCCTTTACGGTTCGAAGTCCGTTCACCCCCGGGAGGGCTGACGTGGGTTCGAGCGCCCGTTGAAACTCAAGCTTCGGCAGGCCGCCGGCCTGCCCCACCTACACAAACAAACCGCTCACCGAAGTCTCGCCGTTGATCGCGCGGATGGCGTCGGCCAGCAGCGGCGCGATCGAGAGGGCTTGAATCCGGCTCGATTTCTTCGCCTCTTTCGATAGCGGAATCGAATTCGTAAAAATCACTTCGCGGATCTCGGATTCCTCAATCCGCTGCACAGCCGGCCCCGAAAGCACGGCGTGAGTCGCGCAGGCCGAAACGCTGGCTGCGCCTTTCTCCAGAAGCGCCTCGGCGCCCTTCACCAGAGTACCAGCTGTGTCGATCAGGTCGTCGACCAGCAGACAATTGCGGCCCTGGACATCGCCCACCACGTTCATCACTTCGGCGACGTTGGCTTCTTCGCGCCGCTTATCGATAATGGCCAGCGGTGAATTCAGCCGCTTGGCGAACGCGCGCGCTCGTTCCACGCCGCCCGCATCGGGGGACACCACGGCTAGATCCGGAATTTTTTTGGCTTTGTAATGTTCGATCAGGACCGGCATCGCGAACAAGTGATCGACCGGAACATCGAAGAATCCCTGGATGGGGGCGGCGTGCAGATCCACCGTCAGGATTCGATCTGCGCCGGCGCGCTCCATCAGCGACGCCACGAGCTTGGCCGAGATCGGCACGCGCGGCTTATCTTTCCGGTCCTGCCGCGCATAGCCGTAGTACGGAAGCACCGCCGTGATGCGCCCCGCCGACGCGCGCTTAAGCGCGTCGATCATGAGCAGCAGTTCCATCAAGTGGCGGTCCACTGGCGTGCATGTCGATTGGATGATGAAGACATCGGCCCCGCGGACATTTTCTTGGATCTGCAGGTAGGTTTCGCCATCCGCGAACTGGCGGACCATGGCACGGCCTGGATTCATTTCGAGATTCGCGCAGATCTCTTCGGCCAGCGGGCGATTGGCATTCCCGGTGAAGACGATGAGGCGATTGTGGCTCATGGCACGTATCGGCTTTGGGGAGGCCATATTCGGTGGTCGATGTGCTCCTCAAGAGCACGCCACCAAAGCCTTCGGTAGCGCGCTCGGCTAACCAGTGAAACTCGAAACGCGTTCTCCTCTTTCAACCTGGCCAGGGCACGGGAAACCTCGCCGCTTGTCCGAAACAACCCGAACACGGCAGATCCACTGCCTGACAGGAGGGCGAGGGCCGCGCCGCTGCGTTGCAACTTTCTTTTTAGCGCCGCAAGGTTGGGGTGCTCCTCAAAAACGACCGCTTCAAAATCGTTACAAGCGGACCGCGACACCCCTCCGGCCCAAACCTGACACCCGAAACTAAAGATTTTATTTTGTTGGGATTCGGTTGTCAAATGAGGGCTCAGGCGGCGGTAGGCATCGGCCGTGGAGACGTGGGTGCCCGGAGCCGCCAGGATCCCGCGCCAGCCCGGTGCGTGGGGCAGAGGAAACAGCTCGTTGCCGCGACCGATTCCAATCGCGGTGCCGCCCTGCAAAAAGAAGGCGACATCGCTGCCGAGCTGCGCCGCGAGTTCACCGAGTTGTGACAGAGGCAGCTTGCGGCCGGCGAGCACCGGCAGGGCGAGCAGAACTGCGGCCGCATCGCTGGAACCGCCGCCCAAGCCGGCGCCCATCGGAATGCGCTTAGTAAGATGGATCTCCAGTTTACCGGTGACGCGCATGGCATCCATCGCGAGGCGGGCCGCCCGAACTGCGAGATTGTCCGGAATTGCCAGCGCATCATCGATTTCAATCGACGCCGTTCTTTGCGGTGTAAAGGCCAGCTCCAGCGAGTCGGCGAGCGAAATGGTCTGAAAAATCGTGCGCAGTTCGTGGTAGCCGTCGGGCCGCTTGCCCACTACCCGAAGATCGAGGTTAATTTTCGCCAGCGCGGGAACGCGGGCCCGCCGGGCCTTGCGCGAAGCCCTCCGGCTCATTTGTCGTACTGCAGTAGCGAGAACACGTCATAGCCCGCGAGCTTCTGTCGGCCGTGGAGAAACGTCAGCTCGATTACCACACCGATTCCGGCCACGCGGCCGCCGACATCGCCGACCATGCGCGCCGCCGCCGCCGCGGTCCCCCCGGTAGCCAGCAGATCGTCCACGATCAAAACATTCTGACCGTGGCCGATCGCATCCTTGTGCATCTCCAGGCTGTCGGTGCCATATTCGAGGTCGTAGCTGACGCTGACCCGCTCGGCAGGCAGCTTGTTGGGCTTTCTTACCGGCACGAACCCGGCGCCTAGAGCATAGGCAAGTGCAGGAGCGAAGATGAAGCCGCGCGCTTCAATGCCGAGAACGGTATCGACCTCCGCGCCGTGGTAATGATTCTTGAGTCCGTCGATCACTGCGCGAAAGCCGCAGGCGTCCTTAATCAGCGTGGTGATGTCATAAAAAAGGATCCCCGGCTTGGGGAAGTCCGGGACTTCGCGAATCAGTGTCCTGAGATCGTCCATGAGACTCCAGAGGCTGATTGTACCGCGAGCGGCGTGAGAACGAAGCTCGATTCGGAGCCGCCGCCCGCCTGCCGCGACGGGGGAGTCCTCTCCGAAGCTACAATGGAACCTTACTCGCACTTGGCATGGCTTCCGACCCCGACATCAGTCTGATTCTTCCGGCTTACAACGAAGCGCGGGTAGTTCCACGAACCATCGCGGAAGCGATGCGGTACTTCGCCGAAGCGGGACTGCGTTACGAGATCATTGTGGCCGCCGACGGCTCCGATGGAACGCGGGAAGCAGTCCGCGAGATGGCCCGCGCCAATCCCGTGCTGCACGCCATTGGTGAGGACCGACGCCGGGGAAAAGGCCGAGGCATCCGCGAGGCGGTGGCGGTGGCTTCAGGCGCCGTGATCGGGTACGCCGACGCCGACAATAAAGTGCCGATTGCCGAGTACGAGAAGTTCCGGCCCTTCCTGGCACAAGGGATCGAAGTCGTGATCGGCACAAGGCGCGGTGGCGCCACTATCGAACGGCGACAGCCCCTCTATCGGCGCATCGGCTCCCGCGGTTTTCTATGGTTCATGCAGACCGCCGTCGGGCTCCCCGGAATCAACGACAGCCAGTGTGGCTTCAAATTCTTTCAGCGGGCCGCGGCGAAGGAGTTGTTTCGCCGCCAAAAGATCGATAGCTACATGGCTGACGTGGAAATTCTGGCGATTGCGCGTCGGCTCGGATACCGTATCCAACAGGTGCCTATCCGATGGCGCGACGACGCCGACAGCCGCCTCGATCTGATTACGGGCAACCTGCGGAACGTGCGCGACATTTTTCGCATCGGCCGCGAACACCGTTTTGGAGGGCGGCTTCCGTGAAAGCGTTCGTGACCGGGGCGGCCGGCTTTATCGGAAGCAGCCTGGTGGACCGGTTGCTGACGGCCGGTCATGATGTCATCGGGTTTGACAATTACTCGACCGGGTTCCCGGAATTCCTGGCGCAGGCGCGCAAGTGCCCGAAGTTTCATTTCCACAAAGGCGACCTGCTGGACACCGAGGAACTGCATCGGGGGATGGCGGGTGCGGACTTTGTGTTTCACCTGGCTGCCAACGCCGATGTCCGGTATGGGCCCGATCATCCGCGCTGGGACCTGGAGCAGAATACCGTCGCTACCTCCAACGTACTCGAGGTGATGCGGACCAACCGCGTCCATCGGATTGCATTTGCTTCCACAGGGTCGATTTACGGCGAGCCCGATGTCTTTCCGACGCCGGAGACGGCTCCGTTTCCGGTGCAAACATCGTTTTACGCGGCCTCGAAACTGGCGGCGGAAGGCATGATATCGGCCTACGCGGCGGCCTACGGTTTTCAGACGTGGATCTTTCGCTTCGTTTCGATCCTTGGGGAGCGCTATACACACGGACACATTTTCGATTTTTATAAGCAACTGCTGGCGCACCCCGAGCGGCTGGATGTGCTGGGCGACGGCCGACAGCGAAAATCCTACCTTTACGTGCAGGACTGCATTGATGCCATTCTGGTGGCCATCGAAGCGGCGCGCGCGCCAGTCAATATCTTGAACCTGGGGACGGACGAATACTGCGAGGTCAATGATTCGATCGGCTGGATAACGGCACGTTTGGGGCTGGCGCCGGAGCGGCACTATGCCGGCGGAAAGCGCGGCTGGGTGGGTGACAGCCCATTCATCTTTCTGGATTGCAGTCGCATGCGGGCGCTGGGGTGGAAGCCGAAGCTTACGATCCGTGAGAGCGTTCTGCGCACCGTGGATTTCCTGGAGTCGAACCCGTGGGTGCTGGAAAAACGCGCGTGAAGCCGCTCAAAACCGAAGTCAAGTATGCGACTCCATGGTTCGAAGTTGTAGGCAAAACCATGCAGGCTGGCGAAGAGCCGTATTATTCCTTGCGCCTGCCGGACTATGCCGCGGTGGTCGCTCTCACGGAGGATGAGCAGATCCTGCTCGTCCGCCAATACCGCCCGGCGGTGGAGCGGTATACGCTGGAACTGCCGAGCGGCATTATGGATCCCGGAGAAGCGGCGGCGGAAACGGCCGCCCGAGAACTGCTCGAAGAGACCGGTTATGCGGCGGCGCACACGGAAGTGCTCGGATTTCTCTCCGTCGACACGGGACGGATGTGCAATCGCGCGGCCGGCTGTGTAGCGACTGGGTGCCGGCTCGTCGAAGGAGGCACGGCTGAAGCCGGGATCGAAGTCCTGACCTGGCCCATTCAGGATCTATGGCGTGCGACGCGCACCGGCCAATTCGAGCTTTCGCTGCACGTGGCCATCCTGATGCAGGCCGTTTTGGCAGGCAAGCTGCCGCTGAGCTGATGCCGCCCGGTCACGTTCCCGGCCCGCCTGGCGCTACAATCATTTAGGGTCTTAAATTCACAATATGCCCGGGCGCCTCACCCGGAAACTGATGCTCTCGATCACTGCCATCGTGATCCTCGTGGCGGCGGTCTCCGGGCTCGTTAACGTCAAAATCGAAGAGCGCCAGTTTCAGAAAGCGATCATGCTCGGCGCCGACCAGCTGAGCAAGGGCATCATCAGCGCCACCTGGCAATTCATGCTGGATGACCACCGGGACGCCGCCTACCAGGTGATGCAAACGATCGCGCTCAAACAAGGTGTCGATCATATTCGGATGTTCAACCGGTTGGGGCAGGTCGCCTTCTCGACTAACCCTACGGACCGGCAGGCCAGTCTGAAATCGAAAACCTGCGTGCTTTGTCACACGGAAGTGCCTCCTCGCACGCAGTTGTCGCTTTTCTCGCGGGTGCGGATCTACGGACTGCCGGATGGACACCGGCGGTTGGCCATGGTGACACCGATCTACAACGAGCGGTCGTGCAGCGAGGCGTCCTGCCATGCGCATCCGGAACGTATGAAAGTCTTGGGCGTGCTCGATGTCGGGCTCAGCCTGGAAGGCGTCGACGCGGAGATTGAGGCGTTCAAAATCCGGGTGCTCGTGCGGGCTGTGATCGAAGTGCTCTTGATTAGCCTGGTTGTGCTGTACCTCATCCGCCGTTTCGTTACGCATCCGATCGACAAGTTGATTGAGGGCACGCACGCCGTCAGCCAGATGGAACTTGCTAAGCCGCTGGACATCTTACATAGCAGCCAGGAACTTGACGAATTAGCGCAGTCGTTTGATCGAATGCGCGAACGGCTGCGCGAAGCCATCGCGGAGAACAGCGAGTTCACGCAAAAATTGGAAACGAAAGTTGCGGAGCGGACCCAGCAGCTTAAGGCGGCGCACCAGAAATTGCTGCAAAGTGATCGGCTGGCGTCGCTCGGCCAATTATCGGCCAGTGTCGCGCATGAGATCAACAATCCCATCTCCGGCGTTCTGAACCTGAGCATGTTGATGCAGCGCATGCTCAAGGAAGACGGGTTGCCCGCAAACCGCACCGAAGAGTTTCGAAAATACCTCGGGCAGGTGATCGGGGAAACGTCACGCGTCGGTCGCATCGTCTCCGACCTCTTGGCCTTCTCCCGCCGCTCTAAGCCGCGCCGCGCGCCGGCGGACCTGAACCAAATCGTTCGCACGACTTTTTCCGTGGTTGCTCACAAGATCAAGCTCAACAATGTGGAAGTGGAGATGCGTCTTGCGGACAATCTTCCCCCGGTCCCCTGCGATCAATCGCAGATGCAGCAGGTGGTGCTTAACCTGTGCTTGAACGCTGCCGAGGCATGTCAGCCCAGAGGCGGCGGCCATCTCCTTGTTTCTACCGAACCGGGCGAAGCCGCGGTTGTAATGAAGGTCTCCGACGATGGCGAGGGCATCCATCCCGAGAATCTGGCCAAGATTTTTGACCCATTCTTCACGACCAAACCGGAGGGAAAAGGGGTCGGCCTGGGCTTGGCGGTTTCGTTCGGGATCATCCAGGCTCACGGAGGTGAAATTGAGGTTCAAAGCAAGATTGGCGAAGGGACGACGTTCATTATCACTCTGCCGTTGCACCAACCCAGCCACCTGGTCGAGCCAGGTGAACTCGAATTGGCGCGGCGGGAATGAAATACCTGTGCGTAGGGACGACTCCAGAGGCAGATCCCGAAGCGTCAGCCGAAGTCGGGCGATTTCTGTCGGCAGAACTAGACCTGCCGCTCCGCCGCATGGAATTGCCGCCAGTCGATTTCGCGTTCGATTCCCGGCGCAACCAGTACGGATCGATTCCCGTGCTCGAGATGGCCAGCGGCCTCTGCCCGGAAGATGCCCTCAAGCTAATTGGATTAACGGAACGCGACCTTTACATCCCGGTTTTGACGTTTGTATTCGGCCATGCGCAGCTCGGGGGACGCGTTGCCGTGGTTTCACTGGCCCGCCTGCGCCAGGGATTTTATGGCTTGACCGCCGACCGGGAGATTTTTCTCGACCGGGCGCGGAAGGAGGCCCTGCATGAGACCGGCCACACCTTCGGGCTGGTGCACTGTGTCGACCGAAGCTGCGCGATGTCGCTTTCCACACGCGTCCAGCACATCGACCACAAGCGGGCGGCGTACTGCCCCGCGTGCCTCAGGCGATTGTCCAAGGGAGTCATAACATGAAAGGCCACTGGCGCATTTTAGTGGTGGATGACGAAGCAGTCATGTGCGAGTCGCTCGCGGCCTGGCTGCGCGAGGACGGCTATGGGGTCGACACGGCGTCGTCGGGCACCGAAGCCGTCGCGCTCGCTCGCAAGACGGACTACGCCATCTATTTTGTCGATCTGAAAATGCCCGGCGGCATGGATGGCATCGAAACCATGATGCAGGTGCGGCGGCTGCGCCCCGACGCATCGGTGATCATTATCACGGCGTACGCCACCGTGGACACTGCGATCACCGCTATTAAAGAAGGCGCGCAGGAGTATATTGTTAAGCCCTGCAATCCCGAGGAAATCTCACTGCTGGTCAGCCGCATTGTCAAAGTCAAAAACCTGCAGCGGGAAAACACCATTTTGCGCAAGAAGCTGACGCGCCAGTATCATTTTCAGGACGTTATCTCTAAGAGCGCGCGCATGCGCGCGATCCTTGACTTGGCCGCCGAGGTAGCGAGCCTGCCGAGCACGGTTTTGATTCTAGGTGACAGTGGAACCGGCAAGGAGCTCATTGCGCGCGCCATTCACAATTGCGGGCAGCGGGCTTCCAAGCCGTTTGTGGCCGTATCGTGCGCGGCTCTGGCCGAAACGCTCCTTGAATCGGAGCTCTTCGGTTACGAGAAGGGCGCCTTCACCGGCGCTGATCAGCAGAAGCGCGGGAAATTCGAGCTTGCCGACGGAGGGACTATTTTGCTCGATGAAATCGGCGACATTTCGCCGAAGCTCCAGGTGGATCTGCTGCGGGTGCTCCAGGACCGGACCTTCTACCGGCTCGGTGGCGCCGAGGAAGTGCGCGTTGACGCGCGCGTTATAGCGGCCACTCACGTCGATCTGCGGCAAGCCATTGCCGAGGGCCGTTTCCGCGAAGATCTGTTCTACCGCCTCAACGTCATCGAAATCCGTATCCCCCCGCTTTGTGATCGCCGCGAGGACATCCCGCTGCTCGTGCGCCACTTCGTGGAGCGCTTCGCTGATGAGCTCGGCAAAGACATCGGCGAGATTTCGGAGGGCGCCTTGAAGGTTCTACTGGATCACAACTGGCCGGGCAACGTACGCGAGCTCGAAAACGCGGTGGAGCGCGCCATGGTCACCTGCCGCGGTCGCGTCCTCGGAGAAGAAGATTTCGCGTTCCTGGAGCAAGACGGCTCGCGAGCCAGAAGCTGCCCCGTACCGGTCGGAATGACCATCCAGGAAATGGAGAAACTGCTGATCGCGGCCACCATTGACGCTGCTAATGGAAACATCAAGGAAGCCGCCTCGCGGCTGGGCATCGACCGCTCTACCCTATACGAAAAAATCAAGCGCTACGAAATTGCGCGACCTTAAGGTTGCAGGAACATCCTGCTGCACACTGCGTCCCAATCGGCTGACGGGTAGCTGGCTAAGATGTCGTCCACCGGTACACCGCCGTCTGCCAGCGTGGGGGCGCCTTGGGCCGTGAGCGCCAGTTGCAGACGCTCCATTTCACGAAGCAGCCAGGGTCGCACCTCGGATTTTGTGAGCAGGTGATCGAATGCCGCTTCGGCCGGACGCACGAGCAGGCACCCGCCGCGTGCGGGGCTTACATCCACGACTTCGCCATCCACAGGCGCGAGAACGCGGATATCGGCTTCCCGTTTCCGAATCCGCCAACCCGTCCCGTTCGCCCGCAGGCGCGTGCCCGGCTGCGGCAACGCGATCTGATCCGGCACTCCGATAAGCCGCCGGCCCAGTTCGTCGAGTTCCACCAGCGCCGTGCCATCCGGCTGCGGCAACACCGAGGTGTGGCCGCGATGATACAACCGATCGAGCGGAAACGCCATCCCAAACACTTCTTCTTCGGTTTCGGCCACCGCCGCGGGCCGCCGTTTTTCAAGTATCCGCGCGTGCGCCTCACAGCGCCGGCAATCGAACGCGTTCCGGCACTCGCGGTACGGAAATTCACCCGATAACATGTGCCGGCACAGTCGATCGCGCGCCGCCAGTTCCTGAAACTCCGAGCGCCAGCGGATTCGGTCGGCGCGCCCCTGCGCCGCGGAGCGATACGTCCGCCGCAGCGCGAGGATCAGGGTAGTCGAGATGACGGTTAGGACGCAATAAAACGCGCCCAGGAATACGATGCTCACCGCGCCCCAATGAAATCCGTAGTTCCAAGGAAACATATCAGTACCTCCCGGCCAGAGCGGGTTCGCGGACCGGCGCCGCCTCCGGTTGCTCCAGGTCTCGTTCTTGCGGAAACAGATTCAGGTAGCGGAACGAGAATGAATAGACCAGCACTCCGAACCCCACCACGCCCAGAAATGTCCCCGTCTCCTGCCAGCTGGGAAAATACGAAAGAAACGGATCGAAGCTCAACGTGGGCAGGGCCAGCGTCTGCAGGGTCATCACGAAGCGGTTGAGCGCGATCCCGATGCAGGTCAACGCCGCGGCCGAAACCAGCCAGTTGCTGCGCAGCCGCAGGCGCGGCGTGAGCAAGACTAGCGCCGGGATCAAGCCGAACGCTACGATCTCGGCGAACAGTATCCACGTGCCGAAGGGCTTCCACGAGTAATATTGCCAAGCCGGAACTCCCGCTCCAGGAGACGTATGGTTAATCCAGATCAGCGTGTCTACGGTCTTTGCCAGGACATAGGCGATCATCAGCATGCCGGAAATGCGGCCCAGCAGCGGCAGCACTTCCGGCCGCACCAGCTGCCTGTTCGAGATTTTCGAGACCAGCCACGTTGTCAGCAGAATAAAACTGGGGCCGGCTGCGGCTGCGGAGAGCACGAACAGAAAGAAGGTCGAAGGCCAGACCGCCAGCCCTTCACGAAATGCGAAAGGATGCCCCCGCAGTACGCCGAACAACCCACCGAGCGAGCCCTGATGGAAGAACGAGAGGAACGTTCCCACCCCCGCGAGCACATAGACAAGCTTGTGCAGCTCGAATTCGAATATGAGAAACGAAGGTACCTGCCGGAGGCGTCGGTTGCGCAGCACGATCGGTACGTATTCGATCAGCAGGACCGTCAGGTAGCACGTAATGCAGAAGGTGACCTCCGTGAGCATCGAGTGCACGTTCGGATACCAAAAGGTAAACCAGAAGCGTAAGGGCTGGCCTACATCGACTAGCAGTGCGGCAACCGCACCGCTATAACAAACCAGCCCGATGACTACGGCGCTGTTGATGACTGCTCCCAACTCTTTGACCTTGAGAATATAGAGAAGAAATCCGGTAAAGAACGCGCCCGCTCCGAGCGCGATCACGGTCAGATCAAGGAAGATCCAAAGTCCGAACGCGAACCGGTTGTCCATGTTAGTCTGATTCAAGCCTTTTACCAGGCACAACCCGGCCGAATAGAGGCCGAACATAAGCATCGCTGTCCAGGGTGTAATCCATGCGAGGAACCGCCTGGTAGAGCAACGCTTCACGCCGCGCGTAATGAATAGCCTATCCATGAGCCCTCTCGGTTCCGCCGGGCGCCGCGGCGATCTCGCGAACCCAATCCCGTTGCGTCTGGTAGTAGATCTTGGGACCGGTGCCGAGTTTTTCCAGAAGCCGGAAGCTGCCGCGCTCAGGCGCGTTTTCAAGATCGTTCAGATCGCCGAACCGAATGGCGCTGGTAGGGCACGCTTCCACACACGCCGGCACATAGTCCGCGGGATCGAGATCGCGCCGGCCCTGCGCCGCCGCGCGCGCTTTCGCCGCATGCCAGCGGCCGTGACAAAAGTTGCACTTCTCGACTACACCGCGCATCCGCGGCGCTACCGCGGGATTGAGCGTCTTTTCCATACCCGCCGGCCACGACGGATCCCACCAGTTGAAGTACCGCGCATGATACGGGCAGGCGGCCATGCAGTAGCGGCAGCCGAGGCAACGTTCCGGCATCTGGCCGACAATCCCGGTAGCCGGATCCAGCTGCACCGCCTGCTGCGGGCAAACGCTCACGCAGGGGGTATTCTCTCCGCACTGCTGGCACAGCATCGGGAGAAATGCCCACTTGCGATCAACTCCTTCTGCGCCGTTGTCGAGACGAAACACGCGGATCCAGGTGATCCCTTTGCGCTCGTTTACTCCCTCCGGCGCTGGAGGAACGTTGTTCTCGACTGCGCAAGCCACCATGCAGGCGCCGCAGCCGGTACATTTGTCGATGTCGATCGACATGCCATAACTCCTGGCGCTCATATCCGGACCCTCAGGTTGGATTCCTGGTACAACTTGCTCACCAGCGGCGGCATCGGGCCGCGCGCCGCGCGCTTCTCCCAGTTCAGTGCTACGACAGCCGGTGTCGAGGCGCGCAAGACCGGCGGTAGCAGCTTGCCGCCGGGCTCATCGATCCAGCATGCGCCGTCGTTCAGCGCTTTCCAGAATTGATCCGGCTGGATGTCCTCGACCGGAATGCTCCGGCCGTCTGCGTACGTGCAAACGCTGCCGCGGCCCGCCGCATGAATGGCGCCGGCGCGTTCGCGCAGCGCGTCGGCAGCATCGATCGCGGCGAGCCCCCCGATGAATTGGGCCGGGTTGACCACACCTCGCGGCGGCGCCACCAGCGGGGTAGTAAGACGGAACGTCGCCAAGGGTGAATCGATGGCCGGCGGAATATCGCCTGTTGATTCCGGATATACGGCCGTGGGCAGCAGGTGTTTCGCCTGGCGGCCATAGCCGGCTTGCGAAGACGCGAACGTCACCACGAGCGCATCCGGCGCCAGTTTGCCTTCCAGTTTGCTCCACGGAACATATGAATCGGCGGCGCTTTCATCGATCAGCAGAACCCCAATCGACCGCTCCGGAACGGAATTGATGGGCGTTACCGGAGCCGGCTTCCAAGACCGCGGCACGGGCGCTTCCCTCTGCGCAACGATCGTTTTTCCGACCGCGCCGAGCTTTCGGTTCAATTCCAGGACGGACGGGGATTCTTCGGCTGCCAGAAAGAGTGCGCCGGCTTGGACTAATTCGTTCGCCACAGAAGCAATTACCTTTTCATTTAGGCCGGTGCCTGCGCCTCCTCTTCCGGTGGCGAGCGCTTCAACCAGCTCGAGTTCGGTTCCGGGCCGAATCTTCAACCATTGGTCCGCCAGCAGTGCCGTGCGCGATTCCGCCGGCTCGGCCTGGATCAGCCGAAAGTGGCTGCGCGCTTGCTGCACATTCGACGGTGTTCCCCACCCATCGAGTACGGGGACACCCAGGCTCAGGATGATTTTCACCGCGTCCAGATTCACGGCCGGAACCGAGCTCCGGGCCGCGAGATAGACTCCACGGGGCAGAGCAGCCATGGCGCGCCGATATGTCCAGGAGGCGGTCCGGCCCGGCCGCAGATCCAAGACCGCGACCGTTTCGTTAGCGGCCCGCTTTGCGATCACCGCGCGGACCGCGTCCGCGTCGGCCTGCCTCACTCGGCCGGCATGATAAGGCAGTTGATGCCCCATCAGCCCAAACGCGCAGAGCGGCTTGCCGGGCAGACCAATTAGCGAGATGGGCTGATCGCCCACGCACCGCGCCTTCACTGCACAGCCGGCCGGGCACAGGGCGCAATGCGTAAACCGCGTGCGCAACTCGCCTCGAACCGGCTTGGGGATGCCCGGCCAGTTCTCCGACCATAGGGCCGCGTCCGTCACCAGCCGCCACGGCGCCGGCGTAAGCAGCAAACCGGTTGCTCCGCCCGCTGCGAATTTGAAAAGATCCCGGCGAGTGGCTTTCATAAGCTCCTCATTTGTGGCAGTCCAGACAGCTTTTTTCGAAGCCATGGCTGCGGTGGCATGCCACGCAATCGTTCATCTTCATGGCGCGCCAGATGTCGCGCGAATAGCCGCTGATGCGGTCCTCTTGATAAGGCCGGAGCGAGTCGCTGGTTCCGTGATCGCCGTGGCACGTGGCGCACTCCAAGTGCGCCAGCTTCACGTGGCTCGCATGAGAAAAATAGACGTTCTCGGGCTGCCGCGCATAGACCGACCATTGCACCTCGCGCTGCGGCGTCACGTAGCCATCGATAAACTGCTTCTCCGCAAGAGTTGTCCCCATGGCGGCCTCATGGCATCCGGCACATTTCTCCCGCCGCGGGATGCCGGCGAAGCTGCCATCCGCGCGGATCTCGTGACAGTCTTCGCACTTCATCCCCGCCTTCTCCGCGTGCACTTTGTGGCTGAATTCGACCGGCTGCGGCCGGCTCCGATAAATCACGCGCGGAAAGCCGGCCCATCCCGCGCCCAGCGCGATCAGCGCTCCGGCGAGAAAGAACAACGTGCCCCGATGGCTCATGCTTCTCCTTCTTCGCTGCCGTACGGCGAGAAGAACTCGTGAAACAACGCTCGCATCTGGCTGCGATCCAAATGCGCCGGCAGGTTAGCCGAAAACGATCCGCCGTCCGCCGCCACGCCCGACAGTTGCTGTAAACACTCGGTAAGGCGGCGCACTTCCTGCTGCATCCATTCCGCAGCCGCAGGGCCGTCCCGCAGATTGTCGGTGGTGCCCGGCTCCGGACTGCCTTCGAACAGCCATCCTCCGGTGTATGGTGCCTCGGTGATTCGTGCAGGATTCGCGCGCAGATACCAATTACACGACCGCACCTGAAATACATTCGGAAAGGTCACTTCGTAGTCCGCGCCGGCGGCGCTCAATACCGCCGCCGGACGCTGGCGGCCCTTCTGCCGCACGAACGTGATGCCGTCGATTTTTCCCAGCACGCGACTGAGATAGGCGTCGATCCCGGCGTGGCATGCGCCGTCGCTGGTCAGATCGAGCCACATGTGATTCGCCGAGTAATACAGCCAGGGGGGCATCGGGATCTCTTCGACGCACGCGACGGCCGCTCCCGGATGCGCCATCCCCAGGTACAGTTCGCAATAGCGAAAGCTGTCGTTGCCGCAGCGCGACAACAGCGATTCGCTATAGGGAATGAACTTGGTGACCGGCGCGGCGGCGCAGTACTGCATTAACGATTCCCGCAGATGGGGACAAGTCCCGGCCGCGCCGCCTTCCATGGGCTGGCTCCGATAGATCGGGCAGCCCCGGTAGTTTCCCGTCGAGCACTTCTCCTGCGCCGAAGCCGCCTGCGCCAGCGGAATCAGCGTTCGCACCGCCGCTGTCTGGCAATATTTGACCTGAGCTTCTTTGAGGAACGGGCAGGTCATGACGACGCACGCGGCTCTTTCTTCCTCAGCTCTTCGCCGCCATCGGCCATGGTGACGCCGAGATTGGGGAGGTTGAAGGCGTGGCCGCCCACATAGGTTTCGGCCAGATCGGACACCTCCCGATCGAGCGCGGATGCCGCGATTCGTTTTTTATGGCGCGCCGCCACTTCCTGGAATACACCCACTGCGACCGCAAGGCAGCAGATCAGGACCACGACTCCGAGCCCGATGTTCGTGAAGGTCAGCCAGTATGTAGAGGGATCATTCACGGAAACTCTCCTTTCCCGAAGAGAGCGATGCACGACAAAGGCCGTACAGAAAAGAGGAGAGTTGCCGGGCTAATACCCCGCTGTGTGTCGGAATATAAGACTATTAAGTCCGTTTATCCGACATTGGCAGTGCGGCCCGGACCGCCTTCAGGATATTGACCGCGCCCGGTGTGTCGCCGTGCACGCACAGAGTTTGCGCCTTTGCCTGGCGGGCGAAACGCGCGGCCTGGGCGGCGGCTTCCTGCGGCTCGGTGATGAGCGCATCGGCGAACTTACGGGAGCGCAAGGAGCCGTCGGCTTCATAGCGCCGATCCGCGAACGCCTCGGCCGCGACCTGCAGCCCCATGCCGCGCCACCACTCCAGACAGGGAGAGCCAAGCAGGCCGAACACGGTCGTGCGTGGATTCCAGGCGTTGACAGCCCGTCCAATGGCTAGCGCGACGCGCTCGTCGCGTGCCGCCACGTTGTACAAGGCTCCGTGCGGTTTCACGTGGGTTATGCCGGCGCCCAGCCGCCGCACCACGAGCTCCAGCCGCTCGATTTGTTCGCGCACGGTGCGTTCGATCTCCGCGTCGTCAAGCTCCATTTCAATCCGGCCGAAATTCGCCCGGTCCGGATAGCTCGGATGGGCGCCGATGCGAACCCCGCGCTCGATCGCCAGTCGCGCCGTACGCTCCATCGTGCCTTCATCGCCCGCGTGGCCGCCGCAGGCAATGTTGGCGGAGCTGATGAATTCCATCAATGCCGCTTCGTGTCTGGCATCTTCGAGTTCACCCATGTCGCAGTTCAGGTCCATTGTCATATCAACGAATACAGCCATTCCTCCTGGGCGCGCAACAACTCCCATGCCTGCTCCAGTGTGACCCGCTCGAAAGCGACGCCGTCGCGGGGCCTCAACTGCCCGACGCGCGTCAGGTCCGCCGAGATCACACTGGCAGGCTTGGGATACCCGCCCGTGGTCTGGTGCTCGACAAACAGAATAATCGGCTGGCCGTCCGGCGGGATCTGCACCGCCCCGAGCGTCACACCCTCGGTCAGCATCGTGCCCGCGGGGCTCGGGATCGGCGAGCCCCGCAAACGTAGTCCCATCCGGTTGGATTCTTCCTGAACCGCGTAGCTGCCGCGGTAAAGCTCGTCGCCGAACCAAGCTGCTTGCGGGCCTTCCGTGACGCGCAGGGCGCCGTCGTTAAGATGCGGAGGCGAAACCGACTCGCGCCGCGGCCGCCGCACCGCCGCGTTGCCGGCCCGAAGAACATCGCCCGTGCGGAGAGCGCCCCCGCCGATCCCGGTCAGCACATGCGTGGACCCGCTCCCCAACACCTTCGGTACATCGATTCCTCCACGCACCGCGAGATAACAGCGCGCGCCCGATTGGGACGCGCCGCAGCGCACCACCTCTCCCGCTTTGACCTCAACCGGGCACCACATCGGCGGTCCCCCGTCGAAATCCGACCCGGTCAGCGCGATCATCGCAGCAGCTTCGAACTCGAACTCGCCGCCGGTCAGTGTCATCTCCAAAGCCGGTGCGTTTTCCGCGTTGCCCACCAGTAGATTGCCGGCGCGGAGCGCCAGCGCGTCCGCCGCTCCCGACGCGGAAACCCCCTGGTGCGCGAATCCGAACCGACCGAGATCCTGCACGGTCGTTTGCAAGCCGGGACGCACCACGCGAATCGCAGTCATCGCGGAAACTCCTCAACTGCCACGAAGCGTACGCGATCGCCCATCTGCAGCAGCGCCGGCGGGTTTTTCGCAGCATCGAACAGCGGTAGCGCTGTGCGCCCGATCAGCCGCCACCCGCCGGGAGATTCAACCGAGTAGATCCCGGTCTGTGCGCCGCCAATCGCCACGCTGCCGGCTGGCACACGTTTGCGCGGAGCAGGCAAACGGGGCGTGGCCAACTCCGGCGGCATCCCCCCCAAGTACGGAAAGCCGGGAGAAAAACCTAAAAAGTACACCCGATACTCCACGGAACCGTGCCGCTCGATCACTTCCGCGGTACTCAACCCGGTGTGGCGCGCCACGTCCTCCAGATCCGGGCCGTGCGCCCCGCCGTAGCACACGGGAATCTCCATCAAACGACCTTCCAGCTTGCGGGGCTCATCCGGCGCGGCGAGTTTCTGCCGAACCAGCGATTCGATTTCCATGCGGCTGCGCAGCCGGGGATCGAAATCGATCAGCACCGACGCGTAGGCCGGATGCAGGTTGCGAATGCCCCAAGGCAGTTCGGCAAACGCGTGCATCAGCTGCAGCACGTGTTGGTGTGCTTCCAGCGTGATGGTACCGCCGAACGAGACAAGTAGCGACGAGTCGCTGGCCGGCCGGATCTCCACATTCAATCCCAGAGTTTCACCTTCGGCCAGAGTTGCGCCAGTGTTCCGAACTTCGAGCCGCGGCAAATATAAACCGGCCGATTTCTTTCCAGGGCGTAGGGATTATCGGATGTCCCGGCTAACGTTACCTCTTCGAACAGCCGCTCGAGCACCTCCCGGCGATCCCCAATCACGATGAGGCAGTTGCCCGAGTACCCGCGCGGCCCCCACAAGTAATAAGTCTGGTGTCCGCTCAGCGCCGGCGGCAGCCCGTAGCGGCGTCCGAAAAAGTCAACGGCTCCCGCCTCGCCGTAGTTCTGGCCAAATACGGCGCACCCGGCGCGTTCGTCCGGCCCGAGGCGCTTCCAGGCCTGCCCGACTACCGCCGCTATTTCTTCCCAGCCGAACTGGTCCGCGTAATGCTGCGGCAGAATCGCGGCCAGATGGCTTTGTTCGCTGCGCGGGATGGCGAACGGCAGCCGGTCCATATATGCGATGAACTGGTCGACGGGAAGAACCGGAACCACGATCGGCGCCAGCAGCGCTCCCGTTGCCAGGAGCAGGCCCAGAATTGCGGGCTTCATCCAGGGTTGCCGCCGGCGTTCGATCGCACCCTCGATCACCACCGCTCCCGCTGCCAGCAGCATCGGGTAGATGGGCGCCAGGTAATAGTTTTTTCCCTTGAGCACCACGAAAATCGTGAATGCCGCCAGGTAGCACCAACCCAGCATTCGGTACGGTCTGAACCGCGGCGCCAGCAGCAGCGCGAATAACCCGATGATCCAGATCGGTGCAGTGAGCGGATGGATCAGCAGCACCTGTTGCGCGAAAAACTGAAACGGCCCCAGCGGGATATCGCGCCCGCTCGTTTTAATGTTGTGCATCAGCTGGAGAAAGGGCCACTGATTGGCCGCGTTCCACAGCACGTTGGGCAAGAAGATCAGCAGCGCCGCCGCTCCGCCCAGCCACATCCAACGGCTCGCCAGCGCGCGCCGTTGTTCGGTGAGCAGCAACCCGATCACCAGGCCGAAACCCATGACCGCGATCGAATATTTTTCTTCGAGGCCCACGCCGGCGATCACTCCGAACCAAAGCCAGTACCGCGGATCGCGACGCTTGACCGCCAGAATCGCGGAATACGCGCAGCCCATCCAGAACAGCGGCTCGAGGAAGTTGGTGGTGAACAGGCTGCCATCGGAAAGATAAATCGGTGCGATCAGAATCGCCACCGCGGTCAGGACGAGAGCGAACGCGCGGCCGCCCAGTTCGCGCGCGATCATCGCCGCCAGTACAACGAGCCCCGAGGAACACAGAGCCGGGAAGAACCGCATCGCGCGCAACGAATCGCCCAGCAGCACTCGGCTCAAGCGCGCCAGCATCGGCGCCACGGGCGGCTGATCGACATATCCCCAGGCCGGATGATCCCCGCACGCCAGATAATCGAACTCATCGCGAAAATAGCCGTAACGGTTATTAAAGAGACAATGCAGCGCCAGCTTCCCCAGAGCGATAATCACCACCGCGAGCATCCCCCCGGCAAGAAAGCGCTGTTTGGAGGCTGAGTCCGAAGTCACCGAACTCTTATCGTACGGCGGAATGATGGTCGCTGGGTCCCGGCTTAGGCATCGCCCAGAGCTGCGCGGGCCGCGTGATACCCGCACATCCCGTGCACGCCTCCTCCCGGTGGCGTCGACGACGAGCAGAGATACACGCTCTTGGCCGGCGTGCGGTACCGCAGCCGCGTCGAGCGCAGCAGGAACTGCCGGAAATCCATCGCGCCTCCGTTGATATCGCCGCCCACCAGGTTCATGTTGTGATACTCCAGCGCCGGCGCCGTCAGCACGTGCCGCTGCAGGATGCGCGAACGGAAACCGGGCGCGAAGCGCTCCACCTGCTCCTCGATGGCGTCCGTCAAATCCGCCGCAGACCCGTTGCGCACGTGACAGTAGGCCCAAGCTGTGTGCCGCGCTTGCGGTGCCCGCGAAGGGTCGAACAGCGTCGGCTGCGTCAGCAGCACGAATGGTTTTCCTTCCAGCCGCGATTCCCACGCGGCAATTTCCTCCAGCGTTCCGCCCACGTGGACCGTCGCGGCGCGCCGGCATTCCACGGCCGCCCATGGAATCGGCGCCTTGAGCGCCCAATCCAATTTGAATACGCCGGGCCCATACCGGTAGCCCGCCAGCATGTTGCGATACCCGGCCGGCAAACGCTCCGCTGCGAGCGGTAACAACTGGCGCGGCGTCACATCGCAAATCGTGATGCCGCTCTCGGGCAAAGTCTCGACCCGGGAACGTGTGCGGATTTGCCCGCCCAGGCTGCGCAAGTGCCCGGCCAGGGCGTTCGTGATCCGCTGCGCCCCGCCTTTCGGAATCGGCCACCCGATCGCGTGTGCGGCCGTAGCCAACACCAGCCCGATTCCTGCGCTCAGGCGCGCTTCAAGCGGCAGTGCCGAATGCGCGGCAATGCCCCCGAACAAGGCACGCGCCCGCGCGTCCCGAAATCGCGACTCGGCCAACGCGCGCGCCGGCCGAAT
The DNA here is from genome assembly GCA_035295805.1 of Bryobacteraceae bacterium. Taxonomy (GTDB): domain Bacteria; phylum Acidobacteriota; class Terriglobia; order Bryobacterales; family Bryobacteraceae; genus PSRJ01. The sequence goes on from DATGII010000080.1 coordinate 28,892, forward strand.
CGCTTCTAACCCGAACCGCGCCAGGGTGACCGGCGCGCTCGGAAATCGAAACGGAGGACCGAGCACGTCGTGCCGCAGCTTCGGCCAGGCCTCCACCAAGGGCTCAAACAGCCGCCGCCAAGCCTCTCCGTCCGGCCCCAGTTTCGTGCAGGTCGCGTCCAGCGAACGCTCTAAAATCACCGCCGTGCCGTCATCCAGCGGGTGCGCTAGCGGCGCATCGGGTTGGATCCACTCCAGGCCATAATTCGCCAGCGGATAATTCTCGAAGCACGGCGACGAAACGGCGAGTGGGTGCACTGCCGAGCACACGTCGTGAAGGAAGCCCGGCAGTGTCAACTCGGCCGTGCGTGCTCCGCCCCCAATCAGGTCATTGTCTTCGTGCACCGTCACTTCCAGCCCGGCCGCTGCCAGTTCGATTGCTGCGGTGAGTCCGTTCGGTCCCGCTCCAATTACGGTCGCGGATGTTTTTTCGGAAAGAGCCAACCTCGGATATTGTAAAAGAGATGATCAAGAAACGGCTCGGAAATAGTGATATGGAATTAACGCCGATTGGCGTAGGCGCATGGGCGATCGGCGGCGGTGGCTGGAGCTTCGGGTGGGGGCCGCAGGACGATGCGCAATCCATCGCTGCTATCCACGCCGCGCTCGATCACGGCATCAACTGGATCGATACGGCTGCCGTCTACGGTCTCGGCCACTCGGAAGAGGTCGTCGCGCGCGCTCTCGCCGGCCGCGCCGGCCGGCCCTACATCTTCACAAAATGCGAACGCGTCTGGAATGAAAAGCGTGAAATCAGCGGATCGTTAAACCCCGATTCCATCCGCCGCGAATGCGAACAAAGTTTGAAACGCCTGCGCGTCGATACCATCGACCTCTATCAGATCCACTGGCCCGATCCGGACCCCGACCTCGAACAGGGCTGGCAGACCGTCGCCCAGCTCCAAAAAGAAGGAAAGGTGCGCTGGATCGGCGTCTCGAACTTCAATACCGCCCAGATGGAGCGCTGCCGCGCCATTGCTCCTATCTCCTCACTGCAGCCGCCCTACTCCGCAATTTCGCCCGAAATCGAAACCGAGATCCTGCCCTATTGTCAGGAGCACGGCATCGGTGTGATTGTGTACTCCCCGATGAAATCCGGCCTGCTGACCGGCGCGATGACTCGCGAGCGCGTCGTGAATTTTCCAGCCGACGATTTCCGCAAGCGCGCCCTGAATTTCCAGGAGCCGCATCTGTCGCGCAATCTCGAACTCGCCGAGCTCATGAAGCAGATCGGGGCGCGGCATGGCCGCTCGGCGGGCGAGGTGGCGATCGCTTGGACCCTGCGCCACCCGGCAGTCACCGCCGCCATCGTCGGCATGCGCTCTCCCCAGCAGGTCGCAGGCGTCATTGGTGCTCTCGATTTCCGCCTTAGTGAGCAGGAGATTCAGGAGATCGCCGATTTTCGCAAAGGTATGATGGCGCGGTCGGCATCGTAATCGCGCAAACGAGTTTCGTTACTTTTCAGACGCCCGCAACCCCGCTCTGTGCGACGCAGCCCGGTGCAATTTTAGCCGCGCATGCTATGCCTGAAAGCATGCTCGATACCGCCATAGTCGGTGCTGGACCATTTGGCCTATCCATCGCGGCTCACCTGAAGCGCCGCGGCCTGGAGTTTCGCATCTTCGGTCTTCCCATGCACACGTGGCTCGATCAGATGCCCCGTGGCATGCGGCTCAAGTCCGAGGGATTTGCCTCGTCGCTATTCGATCCGGCGTCTTCCTTCACGTTGGAACGCTATTGCCGTGAGCGCGGCCTGCCCTACGCCGACACCGGACTACCGGTCCCGTTGGATACGTTTTCTTCTTACGGGCTGGAATTCCAAAGACGGTTCGTGCCCGAACTCGAGAAGCAAAATGTCGTCGCGCTCCGCCGCTCGAATCCCGAATTCGTTCTCGAACTGGGAAACGGGGACGCCGTCGCCGCCCGCCGGGTCGTTCTGGCAGTCGGCCTGACCCACTTTCAGTACATTCCGTCCACGCTGGCGGATCTTCCAAGCGGATTTCTTACTCACAGCTCCGAGCACCGGGTCTTCGATCGCTTCCACGGTCGGGAGGTGGCCGTCATCGGCGCAGGGGCATCCGCTGCGGACACCGCGGCTCTCCTCCACAAAGCCGGTGCTTTCGTTCACATGATTGCCCGCCGCAGTGTGATCGCCTTCCACGATCCCCCGCCTCCTCGCCCGCGTTCCCTCTACCAGCGGATGCGGTGGCCCATTACCGGCATTGGTCCAGGCTGGAAGCTGTTTTTCTACGCCCACGGCCCGCTCCTGTTTCGCTGGCTGCCGGAGTTCCATCGGCTCGCTAAAGTAAAGACCGTGCTGGGCCCGGCTCCCGGTTGGTTTATTCGCGATGAAATCGTGAATAACGTCCGCGTGAGCACAGGTGTCCGCATCGATCGCGCGCAGGTTTCTAGCGGCCGCGTCATGCTTCAACTGGCCGACGATGCCGGCGCACGCCCCACGCTCGCCGTCGATCACGTAATCGCCGCTACCGGATATCAGGTGGACCTGCGCCGCCTGCGTTTCCTCAACCCGGAAATCCTGGCCTCGCTCCGAGCCGTCGAGAACACGCCCGTCTTGTCCTCGAATTTCGAATCGTCCGTTCCGGGATTGTATTTCGTCGGCGTCGCTTCCGCCAACACCTTCGGTCCCCTCGTCCGATTCGCGTACGGAGCAGGATTTACAGCGCGGCGCCTGTCCCGCCACCTGGCGCGCCCCCGGATCGCCGGTCCCCGTGCGCCACACTCACCCAACACTACAGGCTTGCCGGTGTATCATAATGACGTCGAGACCATTCGCTCATAGGCGTGTCGAAGCGTCTGGGAACTGCTGATTCGCGCCACGAGTTTTCGCGCCAGTGACTCGCGCAGCAACTCGTCGATCAATTCCGGTTCCTCATAGGGAATATCGAGATAGCTCGCTTCCAGCAGCTTCCGGTGCTCCTGCAGTGCCTGTGGAAAATAGGCGATAATGTCCTTCCCCGTGACCGGAGGTGCTCCCGCATCCTGTTGACCCCTAAGCTCCGCCGCGAGAGCCCCGATCAAATCACTCCCATTCCCTAGCCGCAGGTGACAAAGCGGCGTGCACCGCGGATTCATTTCAATTAAATACGGAATGCCGCTTGCCTTTTCGATCATAAAGTCCAGACCGAAGAACCCGGACAGGCCGAGCCGCCTCGCGATCTTTATGGTGGCTGTGATCATCTCCGGACTCTGGATAACGCGAACCACTGTCGCGGGTTTGGTATTTCCTCCCGCGCTGAGGACCTCTACGGCACTCCCAGCCAATACCTGTCCGCGCCAGCAGACCGCCGCGCAATTCGCCGGAATGCCGCGGATATATTGTTGCGCGATAATGGCGGGCCGCGACCGCCGCCAGAACAGATCCCGATCAAACACAATCCGTTTCATGACACGTGTCAGTCCGAAGATCCGTCGCAGCCGCAGGAAGGCCCGCCGCGCCGCGCGGCGCCCGACTGCAATGTTGACCCCGCGGCCGCCCCACGTTCCATCCGCCTTTAAAACCCACGGGTACTTCTCCGCGTTCAGTGCATCGCAGTCGCCGAGGGTGCGAATCGGTTGCGTATCCGGCACGGCAATGCCTTCTTCTCGCGCTATTTGTAACAGACGCCTGCGTGAGGACGTGATCGGGTAACTGTCGGCCGGCCCCAGCGATCGCTCGATCAGCGTGGTAATCCCCGCCCTCTCTTCCCGCATCACCGTTCGATACAGCTCATGAACATGTTCTACGGCCCGGTCATCGCACGGGATAATCATCTGCGGGGCGGTGGCGTGAATTGCATTTCGCAACGAGCGCAGCGGACCAAAGGGATCGTACCGGAAAACCTGCTGCACTGCGCGCGTCTTCAAAAGCGGATGATTGGCCGGGCAAAGCACGGAAACATCGATTCCCGCCTTGGAGAGTTCCAGCGCCAATCGCGCCGTAAACGCCCACGGCCCCGTGCTTGTGAACAGAACCGTCGGCGGCGCCTCAACGAACTCGGAGGCGGCCTTCTGACCATCCTCCGCCATGGACCGCGTGCTCGCCTGCAAAATTTGCCTCGTCGCCGGACTCAGTATAGCCGATGAACTGCACATACTTTCGCTCTACGATGTACTGGAGTTGTTGTTGCCGGTGCGTCGGCACACCGTTCCGGCCCACAATTTGTCCGATTACGAACAATCGGACCGAGCTGCCCGGGTAGCTCCGCGTTCCGCTGCGCCTCGGGCCCCAGCGTGGCGCGGCTACTGCGGTTTAAACGTCGATTCCGCGCCGAACCGCCGGTAGTTGCTGTATGAGATTCGCAGCCGGATCCGTTGCGGACCCGTCCGGAACGGCAGGGAATCGTCCGCATACGTATAGATCGGAAACCAGTGCTGCCCGTCCACCGGTTTCCGGATCGTCGTGAAGCGGGGAAACAGGTTTTCTTTGGTGGTGCTCAATAGCTGCGGTACTGCCTGTCCTTCCATCCGCACGATGTTGTAGCCCTTCTTATCGATCCACACGAGCCCGTCAAAAAAACGCTGCTCCCCCAGAATCTGGCGCGGCCGCACCTGCAGCACCCAGCAGTCCACGTCGTCCATGTTTTCTTCGCCGCGAAATTTGGTTTCGTAATTCCATAGCCGGTCTTCGGTCAAAACCAGCGGCTGAATCTCCCGAATATCGCGGAAATCTTCGTCCGTAAGCTGCAAAAACTTCAATGTGTAGTCCGGTTTTCCGATCATTTCCTCGCTGCGCTCGTGCTCCGGAGAGAAAATGATGTCCCGTGTCTCCTTATATTCACCGCGCGCCGCGCCGCGCGAATCCAGTTCCTGCAGCGTCACCGCCTGCCGGTACATGTACTCGTTGCGCTCCGCCACCGTCTCGCTTTCGCGATGCGCGACGAGCTTGGCCAGGTTCGGGGGCGGATCTTCGGCCCGCAGGGGCGTCAGAAGCGCGAATGCTAGAATGAGGCCGATGACGCAATCGCCCGGCCGCTTCCGGGCGGCTCTCCTGATCGGTTGGTTGCTGCTGGGCGCCGCGGGCATCGTATACGCGCGATTGAAAGACATTCCCGGCTGGGCGGCTTGGCCGGTTCTCGCCGCCTTCCTCGTGGAATATCCATTTTATCTGCTTCCTGCCTTCCCGGAATTGCGCGCCCGCCTCACCGGCGCCACCCTGCCGCCCTTCCTGGCGATTTCCGCGTTGCTTCCTTACCTCGCCTGCTATCTCACGATCGGCCATTTCCAATGGATCGCAATCCTGCGCCTGACCGCGCTCGCGCTGGCCCTGAGCCTTTGGTATTTGCTCCTTCCAGCCCGCCCATGGTCTGATCTCGTGTTCCTGGCTCTGATTGCCGCCGTCCTCATTGGAAAATACTTCGACACGATCTATCCACTCCTCTATCCCGGCCTGAATATCTCGGTCCTCGGCCACATCGCCCTGATCCACATGACCGCGCTGGTGCTGACAGTGGCTCGGCGCGTCGAGGAAACTGGCTTTGGTTTTATCCCCAGCCCGCGCGAGTGGCGCATCGGCTTGCTGCATTACGCCGGCTGCCTGCCGGTTGTCGCGCTGGTAGCCTTCCCCCTCAAAGCTGTGCACCTCACGGCGCCCGCGCCGTTATGGAAGATCGGCGGCACCTTTCTCGCATTCCTCCTGGTGGTAGGCCTTTTTGAGGAATTCCTCGTTCGCGGCGTTCTTCAGCAATGGATGGAAGATTGGACCTGGAACCGCACCGCCGCGCTGTGGCTTACCTCCGCCATCTTCGGCCTGGCGCATCTCTGGTTCAACGGCGGCGGCCGCCATTTTCCCAACTGGCGCTGGGCTCTCATCGCCGCGGTCTTAGGTTGGTTCTGCGGACACGCGCGCAATCAAGCCGGCAGCATCCGTGCTGGCGTCGTCACTCACGCATTGGTTGTTACCACTTGGCGCGCCTTCTTTGCCTGAGACCGGCCGGTTCATTGTACAATCCTGTCTCTATGGCAAAACTTGGATTTCTCGGACTCGGATTGATGGGATACCCCATGGCGCGCAACCTCCTTCGCGCCGGACATGAAGTCGCTCTCTGGTCGCATAGCGCCCAAAAGGCGCGCAAATTGGCGGCGGACGAGAAAGGCAAATTCTGCGAGACCCCCAAACAGGTCGGCGAAAACGCCGATTGCATTTTCCTGTGCGTGGGCGATACCCTCATGTCGCGCCAGGTCATCCTCGGAGAGAACGGCATCCTTCACGGCGCCAAGCCGGGCACCGTCATCGCTGACGCCAGCACGATCGGCCCAGCCGAAAGCCGCGAGATCGGCGCCGCCCTCCGGGCCAAAGGTATCGAATTTCTCGACGCCCCTTGCACCGGCTCCACGCCCGGCGCCGAAGGCGGCACCCTCACGTTCATGGTGGGCGGCGATAAGGCCGTCTTCGAAAGAGTCAAGCCGTTCTTCGAGCCGATGGGCAAACGCCTCTATTATTGTGGCGGCCCCGGCCTCGGCCTTCAGGCCAAGCTCAGCCAGAACCTGATCCTGTCAAATTTGTTAATTGCCTTCAACGAAGGAATGGTGCTCGCCACGAAGGGCGGCGTCGACCCCAAGCTCATGCTCGACATCCTCGACAACTCCGCCGCAAAATCGGGTTTGATCAGCTACAAGGCCCCCTTTGTCTTCCGTCGAGATTTTCAACCAAACTTCTCCGTTAAATGGATGCACAAGGACATCGGACTCATGCTGGACTCGGGAAAACAGCTCTCCGTGCCCCTCATGTTGACTTCTCTCACAAATCAGATTTTTCAGGCGGCCGTCTCCGAAGGTCATGCCGATGAAGATATCTGCTCTACAATCAGAGTTTTAGAAGATCTGGCGGGCGTCGAAGTGAAGGCGCAATAAAAAAATACGAATTTTGTTGCTTCCAAAATCGGAATCTACTATTATTGGAAGTAAGCCGGGGAGGCAACTCCCACCAAAGCGAGACTAACCTCTAAAAAAAGACCCCTGAAGCAATCCTCCCCGGCGCCCGAAAGGGTTAGAGGTTTTCCAGAGCAAAAGTCAGTTGAGCCAAGGCACTGGCGCTCTAGATTTCCGTAGGGCAATGTGCTGCCGGGATGATAAGATGGCGGTTGACCGGCGCGCGATGAAAACACTCACCGTTCTGGGTTCCACCGGGTCGATTGGAACCAACACTTTGGATGTCGTTCGGCGCAATCGCCACGATTACGAAGTGTATGCGTTGGTGGCGGGCCGAAACGTCGACATCTTGGCCCCTCAAATTGCTGAGTTTCTCCCCAAAGTCGCCGTCGTTGCAACCCCCGAGTCCCTGGCGCATCTCTCAACTAGATTGACGGGGATCGGTCTTCGGAAACAGGATTGGCCGGAGCTGCTTTGTGGAAAAGCCGCCCGGGTTCAGGTGGCCACGGCTCCTGAAGTTGATACGGTGGTCTCTGCGATCGTTGGAGTCGCCGGTCTGGAAGCTACCTACCAAGCAGCCTGCTCTGGAAAACGAATCGGGCTCGCGAACAAGGAAGTGCTCGTCTCGGGCGGTGCCCTTGTCATGGATGCCGTGGCGCGCCACGGTGCCGAACTACTTCCCATCGACAGCGAGCATAATGGCGTGCATCAATGTCTGCGCGCCGGCAACCGTGCTGAAGTTGCCAAACTGATCCTGACCGCCTCCGGCGGCCCGTTCCGCAATACGCCTAGGGAAGCTTTGGAACACGTCACGCCCGAGCAGGCGCTCAATCATCCTACCTGGCGGATGGGAAGCCGCATCACCATCGATTCGGCCACCCTCATGAACAAGGGTTTCGAAGTCATCGAAGCCTGCTGGTTATTCGGCTTCGCCCCGGCGCAGGTCGAGGTCGTTATCCATCCGCAATCCACCGTGCATGCGATGATTGAATACAGCGACGGCAGCGTGCTCGCCCAAATCTCGGCTACCGACATGCGCATGCCCATCCAGTACGCGCTGACGTATCCGGATCGCTGCAAGGCGCCCGTACCCAAAATCGATTGGAGCGAGGCCCGCCGTTGGGAATTTGCGCCGCCCGACTCCGATCGCTTTCCCTTATTGAAGCTGGCCTACCAGTGCCAGCAGTCCGGCGGATCCGCTACCTGCTCGCTGAACGCTGCCGACGAGGTCGCGGTGGAAGCTTTTTTGCAGGGTAGAATTGGGTTTCTTGCCATTGCCGAACTGGTGCAGGAGACGCTCGCGCGCGTGCCGATTCGCACGCCGCGCTCAGTCGAAGATATTTTGGAAATTGACGGGGAATCGAGGAACATTGCGCGCGAGCTGGTTGCGGCCCGCTCCACCGCTGGAGCGGTGACCGCGTAAATTCATATGCTCATCGTCGAGAACATTCTGTGGCTGCTGGTACTCATCGGGGTCATGATCATGATCCACGAGTTGGGCCATTTCTGGGCAGCGCGCTACTTCGATGTGAAAGTGGAGGCCTTCAGCTTCGGCTTCGGACCGCGCCTGTTCGGTTTTCGGCGCGGCGAGACGGATTACCGGTTCTCGCTCATCCTGTTCGGCGGCTACGTAAAGATGGCCGGTGAACAAGTCACCGATGAGAACACCGACGATCCGCGCAGCTTCCTCGCCAAGCCCCGCTGGCAGCGCCTGATCATCGCCTTCGCCGGCCCGTTTATGAACGTCGTGCTCGCCGTTGCGGTGCTCACGGGTCTATTCATGGTCAAGTACGAGCGCCCTTCCGACGCCGATATGCTGGCGGTCATCGGCCACGTGCTCCCGGATTCGCCCGCGGCCAAGGCTGGCATTCAGGATGGCGACCGCATCGTCAAGCTCGATGGACAAAAAAATCCTACCTGGGAAGACATCGGGATGAAGGAAGTTTCCAGCGCTTACCGTCCCATGTACCTCACCGTGGAACGCAACGGCCGCCGATTCGATACCGTCGTCACTCCGATTCTCTCGGAGCGGTTGGGCTTCGGATACGCCGGCTGGGATGGTCGTGGCGAAGTACAGTTGGGCGCTATCGAGCCGGGCTATCCCGCGGAAAAGGCCGGCCTGCAGAAAGGCGACGTCCTGATCGCCGTTAACGGCCAGGCGATTCACTCCGTGTACAAGTTCCAGGAGATGACCAAGAACAGCGCCGGCAAGCCGCTCGAAATCGAGTACAACAGGAAAGGCCAGGTTCACACCTCTACCGTGCAGCCCGTCTACGCCAAGCTGGATGGTCCTGCCCGGTGGATGATCGGCGTGGCCCCGCAACAGAAACTTCACCTGATCACCACCCGTCTGTCGCTGCCGGAGGCGCTGAGCGAATCGATCCGCCAAAACACCCGGGGCGCAATGTTGATCGGCTCGTTCCTCGAGGGAGTGGTTCAGCGTCGCATGTCGCCCAAGACTATTAGCGGGCCCATCGTGATTGCGCAGCTCTCCGGCGAAGCAGCCCGCCAGGGTCCTTCGGCCTTCTTCCTGCTGATGTCGATGGTCAGCCTCAACCTGGCCATCTTCAACTTGCTGCCCATCCCCATCCTCGATGGCGGTGTGATCGTCATGCTGCTGGTCGAGATGATCATGCAACGCGATCTGAGCCTCTCCGTCAAGGAAGCGGTTCTCAAGCTCGGTTTCGTGTTCATTCTCATGATTGTGGCATTCGTGATCTACAACGACATTTCGAAGATTTTGCCCCCCGGTTAAAGAAACCTCGCATCGCCCGCTAGACGTCCTGCATCTGGTAAGCTGATTCCTGATTCCTTTCCATGCCTGCTACGTGCGTTCGCCAGACCGAGCTGCCGAATACCAGCGCCTTGTTCGCGGATGTACTGTACCGCCCCGATCGGACGGCCTCCTTTTATGGACATGAACGGCATGATCTGGAGGCCGTGCGCGCCGCCGCGCAGAAAATCGAATTTTCGAATGAAAAGCGCGCCGCCCTGGTCGCTGCGCTTCGCCCGCAGAACCCCGCCAGCCCGGCCCTCGACCGCCTCGCTCAGCCCGGAACCGTCGCCGTGGTCACGGGCCAGCAGGTGGGCCTGTTTTCCGGTCCGGCCTACACCATCTACAAGGCCCTGACGGCGGTCCGGCTCGCCGAAGCTCTTTCCGCAAGCGGTACCCCCGCGGTCGCCGCCTTCTGGCTGGCCACTGAAGATCACGATTTCGCCGAAGTCAATCACGCCTGGGTCTTTGATGGCGAGCACCGCCCGGCCAAGATCGAGATGTCGCGCAGTGTCAGCGCGCAGCCGGTCGGCGGCGTGACCCTGTCGGCGCCCCCGATCCGCGAGTTGCGCGCCGGCCTCCGCGGCCTGCCCTTCGGCGAAGAAGTGGCCGATCTGGTGGAAGGCTGTTACCGCCCCGGCAGCACCATGGGTAAAGCCTTCGGCGAGCTTCTGCGCCAGCTCTGCGCGCACTTCGACATCTTGCAGATCGATCCTATGCTCCCGGCTTTTCGGGAGCTGGCCGCCCCCGCCTTGCGTGCTGCCGTGGAGGCTGCGCCCGATATCACAGCCCGAGTGCTCGAGCGCAACCAGCAGCTACAGGCCGCCGGATATCACGCTCAGGTGCATGTCGAACAGCACACGTCCTTTGTATTCCTGCTCGAGAACGGGAAGCGGCTCGCCTTACGCCGCGCCAACCAGGAATACATCCAGAACGGCCGCCGGTTCAGCGCCTCCGAGCTGATCGACCGCGCGGCCTCCCTGTCTCCCAACGCCCTGCTGCGGCCGGTTGTGCAGGACTCTATGCTGCCGACCGCCGCCTACATCGGGGGCCCTGCCGAGACCGCCTATCTCGCGCAGTCGGAAGCTATCTACCGCATGATCGTGGGGCGCATGCCGGTCCCGATGCCGCGCAGCAGCTTTACCCTGTTGGACGAACGCAGCCACAAGCTCTTCGCACGCTATAGTCTGACCCTCGCCGATTTCTTTCACGGACAGGACGTTCTGCGTGAGCGGATCGCCGCCCGCCTGGTTCCCCCCGGATTGAACCGTGCCATGGCCGAGAGTGCCGGTACCGTGAACCATGCGCTCGAGAGCCTCAAACGGGAGATGGCCGCTTTCGACCCCACGCTCACCAATGCCCTTGAGCGGAGCGAGCGCAAAATTCGGTACCAGCTGGGTAAGATTGAACGCAAGGCGGGCCGCGAGGCCTTGCGCCGCGATGCGCGGGCCGATCGCGATGCGGCGTCCCTGTACGGCCTCATCTATCCCGAACGCCACCTGCAGGAGCGCCTCTACTCGATCCTGCCGTTCCTCGCCAAGCACGGTCTCGATCTGGTCGACCGCCTGTACGAGAATTTACAGCTGGACTGTCCAGACCATCGCCTTGTCGTCATTTGAATTGTAAAGAACTCGCGGAATGCGCAAGGGCGCTATTGCAGCCGGATCTGGTTCTGTTCGTTCAGCACCAGACCGTCAAAAATCGCCAAAACCTGTTTCCTGTAGCTGTAGACGCGGTGCAGGTTCTCCCGGAAGGAAGCTTCGAAATCCCGCGCCTTCATCCACTTATCCAACATGGCGCGGGGGACATCGATATCCTGCCGCAGGGCGTCGACGTCATGACCCCGCAGGAACAGGCCGTAGAAGAACGCGGCCTCGCGTTGCGGCGCTAACGGGTCGAATTCATCTCTCGCTGTCATAGACATCTCAGCGAAAATGTCAGTATACCGATCGCTGCAAGTTTCTCGCAAGTGCGATTTTTCGGCGCTGGGCGGGGAAGGGGTTCGGCTCTGGCGGGGCCGGGACTCTCCGGCAGACTTAGATGGTGGTCGATGGGCCCATGGATCGCGTCCGGAACTCGTATCGCTGGATCCGCACGACTGCGGTCTTGCCATCCGAGCGCAGAACCCGGCCCCGCGCGACAAACTGCAGCGGGCACGTGCCATTCAGACGGGCGGGCCAACTCACTGCGATCTCCACCATCCGCCCCACTGGCAGCCGGTCGGTCGTGGTGAATAGAATCCCGCCGCTGCTGATATCCAATGATTGGCCGACGCCTTTGGCGGACATGGCCTTGGATTGCACGAGCCGATACCGAACTTCTTGTTGGAGCGGAAACCGGCTGGTCAGCCGTCGGTCGCCGGTCCGGCGAGCAAACGGAATGCTCAACGGATACGCGAGATCTACCATATAGTCATAATCCTCATCCCGTCTATGTTCAAACAATAGACTAAAAGTGCCGCTACAGCCATAAGGGTTTTAATCGAGTAGTACTATTGGCCCGGAATCCCGCAAGCAGCGCCGCGCCGAGCCGCTTCGCTTCTTTTGATATTCTGGCCTCATGGATCAGAACCAGCTCCGGTCGCTGTTCGAGCAAGTGCGGGCTGGAGCGGTGGATATCGATGCCGCCCTCGAGCGGGTCCGCCACATGCCGTTCGAAGACCTGGGTTTCGCCAAGATCGATCATCACCGCGAACTCCGGCACGGCATGCCCGAGGTGGTTCTGGCGCAGGGCAAGACCCCCGAGCAGGTGGTGGCAATCGCCGGCCGGTTGCTCGAGCACTCCCGGAATCTGCTCATTACCCGCGCCGGCTGCGACTGTGCTCGTCTGGTCTTGGATAGTGTGCCGGGCGGTGAATACTTTCGTCTTTCCGGAGCGATCCGCTTCTGGCGCGACCGCACCTTGAGGGGCAAAGGCACCATTGCGGTTGTGTGCGCCGGGACCAGCGATGGACCGGTAGCCGAAGAAGCGCAAGTGACTGCGGAAGTCATGGGAAACCCGGTCACCCTCATTCAGGACATCGGTGTCGCCGGGATTCACCGCTTGATGCATTACCGCGAACAGCTCATGGCCGCCCGCGTGGTCGTGGTTTGTGCGGGCATGGAAGGCGCCTTGCCCAGCGCCGTGGGCGGCTTGGTCTCCTGCCCGGTCATCGCCGTGCCCACCAGCGTCGGCTATGGTGCGAGCTTTCATGGCCTAGCTGCCTTATTGGGCATGCTCAACAGCTGCGCCAGCAACGTCGCGGTCGTCAATATCGATAACGGCTTCGGCGCCGGCTACGTCGCCAGCCTCATCAACCGCCAGTAGGTAATCAAGAGGCGCGGCGCGCCGAGCGCCGGCCGCGCCGCCCGGAATTCGGGCGCTATTCCTCTTTGTGGCTCCGCCGCCTCATGAAAATGAGGACTCCAAACGCGATCGCCACAAGGGCCGCGATGATGCGAATCGTGGTGGGATCCATGGACCCGTGCTCCTTTCTTCCTCTCTATCGGCGGTTTACATGTTTTCGATCATAGGGATCAGCTCCCGTACCAGCTGCGTGATTACCGGGCTCAGCGTCACCACAAACAGCGACGGCAGCACGCAGAAGAAGATCGGGAACACCAGCTTCACCGGCAGCTTGGAAGCCTGCTCCTCGGCGCGCTGATAGGCCATTGCCCGCATATACTCGGCGTGCGCCCGCAGGCTGGCCGCAATGCTGGTGCCGAAGCGGTCGGTCTGCACCAGAACCGCCACCAGCTTCTTCAGATCGTCCACCCCGGTGCGGTCAGCCAGGTTGTGCAGCGCTTCGGCCCGGCTCTTGCCCGCCCGCATTTCCAGGTTCATTACCGCGAATTCATCGCAGATCTCTGGATGCGCGTGCTGCAGCTCGCGCGCCACCTGCAGCGTGGTTTGATCCAGTCCTAAACCCGATTCCACGCAGACCACCATCAGATCCAGCGCGTTGGGCAGCCCTTTTTGAATCGCCCGTTTTCGCCGCCGGATGCGGCGTGACAGGTACTGCCCCGGCGCCATGTAGCCCATCAGGGCCCCGGCCCCGATCAGCAGCACCAGATTCTCCGAGCCGGAACTGAGGCCTGCCAGCAGCCCCGAAACCGCAAACACCACCCCGCCTACCAGCCGCATCCCGCCGAGGACCACGGCCGCAGTGGGATTGCGAAACCCTGCCCGTACCAGGCGGCGTTTTAGGGCGGGCAGATCTTTTGATGAGGCCGGCACGAACGTGCCGATCCGCTGCACCAAATCCTGCCAGGCCAGGTGCGGCGACGGCGCGAGCGCCGCGGTCGACGGCGAAGCCGCCTCCAGACGCTCGACCGCCCGCGACCTCCCCCGTCCGAGCCGCAGCCCCACCAGCACCGTGACTGCGGTGATCGAAACAAAGATCAAGATCGAAAAACCTTCCAGCATGGCTACACTTCGATCGTCACGATCTTGCGAATCACCAGGTACCCTATCAGCTGCAGCCCAATCGCGCCGGCCAGCATCTGGTGCCCCGCCGGGTCGTCCACGAAGAACCGTACGTACGGCCGGTTTACCACCAGCATGAGCGCCGCCACGATGGCCGGGATGGCCGCCAGCACCCGGCCCGACATCATCCCCATGGCGCTGATCGCCCGCACCCGCGCGCGCAGTTTGAACCGCTGCCGGATCAGCTCCGCCAGCCCGTCCAGCAGTTCGGCCAGATTGCCGCCCGTGCGCTTCTGCATCAGCACCGCCGAGACGAAAAACTGCACGTCCATCGACGGCATGCGCTGTCCTAGTTTCCGCAGCACGATTTCGAGCGGCTGCCCCAGGTTCTGTTCTTCAAAGACGCGCCGGAACTCGCCCGCCAGCGGATCGTTGAACTCGCGGTGCACCAGGTCGAGCGAGACCGAAAAGGCGTGCCCGGCCCGCATGGACCGCGAGATGAATTCGAGGCAGTCCGGAAACTGCTCTTCGAACTTTCTCAAACGCCCGGCCGCCGCCCGTCGCACATACAGGAACGGCGCCACTGCCGCCACGGCTCCGCCCGCGAGCGCCATCAGGGGCTCGCTGTTGTGCGTGGGCAGCGTGATCGACACAAAACCCGCCAAAAAAAGCCCCACCGAGCGATGCGCCAACCCGGCCGCGCCCCACTTCAGCGCGGCGGTTTCGAGCTGCCGTTCCACCGCCTCCTTGATCTTCAGCCGTTCGAGCAGGCGGGTCGCCATCAACCCCTGCATCTGGCCCGCCATCTGGATCAGCGCCGGAGCCGATGCGCCCGTCTTCGCTTTGGGCGCGGCGGGGCCCGCGACCCGGTGCACCGCGACCGCGCGCTCCTTGCGCTCCAGCCGCCCGGCAAACAGCCAGTACCCGAGCACTGTCATCACTGCCGAAATCAGGAATACTCCGGCAATCATGTCTGCTCCAGCGCCACCACTTCGTCGAATATCTCCGGCCCCAGCCGGATGCCGGCCGCGATCAGCTTGTCGTTGAATCGGGGCAGAATCCCGGTAGCCACGAAGCGCCCCATTACTCTGCCCTCCGGCGAGATTCCCAGTTTTTCGAACACGAACAGGTCTTGCATCGTCACCACGTCGGTTTCAATACCAGTCACTTCGGTGACGTTGATCACGCGCCGCGAGCCGTCGCTCAACCGCGCCGCCTGCACCAGAATGTGCACCGCCGCGGCGATCTGTTGCCGGATCGCCGACAGATGCATGTTGGCGTTGGCGAGCGAAACCATTACTTCCAGCCGCGAAATCGCATCCCGCGGGCTGTTGGCGTGGACCGTCGTGAGCGATCCGTCGTGCCCCGTGTTCATGGCCTGCAGCATATCCAGCGCTTCTTCGCCGCGGACCTCCCCCACCACGATGCGGTCCGGCCGCATGCGCAGGCTGTTGACCAGCAATTGCCGCTGTTTGATCTGCCCGTGCCCCTCCACGTTGGCCGGCCGCGTCTCCAGCCGCGCCAGGTGCGGCTGCTTCAGCTGCAACTCGGCCGCGTCTTCGATGGTGACGATCCGCTCTTTGGGCGAAATGAACGCCGAGAGCGCATTGAGCAGTGTCGTCTTCCCCGCGCCCGTTCCCCCCGAAACAATGATGTTCAGCCGCGCCCGGACCGCCACCTCCAGCAGCTGCATCATCCCCGGCGTGAGCGCCTTTTTCTCCACCAGGTCGGCCGGCATCAGCTTGTCCGTTCCGAACCGCCGGATCGACAGCAGCGGCCCGTCCACCGCCAGCGGCGGAATGATGGCGTTGACGCGCGATCCGTCGCGCAGTCGCGCGTCCACCATCGGATTCGATTCATCCACTCGCCGCCCGACTTGCGAAACGATCTTGTCGATGATCCGCAGCAGGTGCGCATCGTCGTGGAAACGCACGTTGGCCAGCTCAAGCAGGCCGCGCCGCTCCACATATACCTGCCGTGAGCCGTTCACCAGGATGTCGGAGATCGTGGTGTCCTGCAGCAGCGGCTCGAGCGGCCCCAGCCCGAATACCTCGTGCAGCACCTCGTCGCTGATCTGCTGTTTTTCGGCTGCCGTCAGCGGCGCCGGCTCGTTGGCCACGATCGTCAGCACCGCCTGCTTCACTTCGGCCCGGATGCGCTCGTTATCGATCGAGGCCAGCGCGTCCAGGTTCATCTGGTCGAGCAGCTTGCGGTGCAGCGTGAACTTCAGCTCCTGATACTCGGGCTTCAAGGCGCTCTTGCCGTCGGCGCGGCGCATCAGCCGTTGTTCCCAGCCGGGTTGCTCGACGCTGGTGTGCTCCAGGTTCATTTGATTTTCCCCGCCCCCGCGCCTAGAAACGGCCTCGGCATTGCCGGGCCCGCGCCTGCTCCCGCCGGCCGCGCCGTTTCCGGGGTCACCATCACGATCAGCTCATTTCTCGACTTCGTTTCCGAGCGGCTCTTGAAGAGCGCGCCCAGCACCGGGATGCGCGCCAGCCCGGGCACCTGCGAAAGGTTTTCGATGACCCGGTCGTCAATCAAGCCGCCGATCACGAAACTCTGCCCTTCGTCGAGCTCTATATCGGTCTCGACCCGCCGCGTCGATAGCGCCGGAATGCGGAAGCCGGAAATCTGCACGCCGTCGGCATTATCGAGCGATGAAACTTCCGGTTTCACGTGCAGCCGGATGGTGTGATTCGGCGTCAGCAGCGGCGTGAACGAAAGCCGGATCCCGAATTCCTTGAACTGTACCGAGACCGTCACCCCGCCCCCGGTGCCCTGCGCGATCGGCACCGGAAACTCGCCTCCGGCCAGAAAGCTCGCTTCCTTGCCGCTGGTCGCCACCAGGTTCGGCTCGGCCAGGATTTGGAGCAGCCCGCGCGTCTGCATGTCGCGAATGATCGCGCCCAGGTTGATATCGCGCCGGAAGGCGAAGATGTTCAGAATGTCGGAGAGACCGAACGGCGCGTTTGTGCCCGCGAAGCCGCCCGGAATTACCGGCGGCACCGCCGTCAGGCCGGCGGCTGGAAACTGTCCCGGCGACACCTGCCCGATCGTATTCAAGGCGCCGGTGGAAAACAGGTTCACGCCGAATTCCTGCACCGCCGAGCGGTTCAGCTCCGCAAACCGCACCCGGAGCAGCACCTGGCTCTCCGGCGGCGGCGGCGCCACCTGCAGGTTGCTGATCGCCCCCTTGGCCGACGCCGCGATCAGCGCCAGCGCGCGATCGGCCACCGCCTGGCTGCTCGCCTGCCCCACCAGCGCCAGCGAATCTTTGGAGGCACGCAGATCGATTTCTTCGGAGGGAAACGCTTCGCGCAGCAGTTTGCGCAACGGTTCCAGATTGGGTTCGACCGTGAGGTGATAACTGGTGCGGTCCCCCGCCTTTGACCAGATCACCATGGTGGCCTGTCCGGCGGTCTTGGTGTGAAACAGAACTTCGGTGGCGCTCGCGGTGACCGCGTCGGCCACTTCCGGATTGCTCGCCGCCACGCGCGCGATCCTGCCCGGACAGTCGATCACGATGCCGGTTCCCACCGTCAGGGTCAATTCCACCGGTTCGTTAGACGTCGACCTCGGGATTGTGCCGCCCCCGGTGGCCTCCCCCGCGAGCAGGGCAAGAATCGGAATCAGGATTTTCATTGCGGCCTTTCCTTAGCGTCGGCCGAGCGCGCCGCCTCATCTTGCTTCGGCCGCGCCGGCGTGAGATCTCCGATCGCCTCTTCGGTTTTCTGGCTGCCTCGAATCATGAGTACGCGCTCGGTTTCGGGAACAGGCGGCGGCGCTCCGGCCGCCGGCGTGTGCGGCGCCGCGGGGGCCTCGGTTCGCGCTTCCTGCGGCGTCTCCACCGCGGCCGGCCGCGCCGGCCCCCACCCCGGGTACAACTGCCGGAGGTCGCGCCCCTTGGTCTGCGCCGCCCCCTGATCGGTCGAATTGCGTAATACCAGCTGGATGCGCCCTTCGCTGTTGGCCAGCGTCAGCGATTCGGCCTGCTCCGGCGTTACCAGCAGGGTCACCACCGGCGTCGAAATCGACTGGCTCTTGGAATCAACCTGAATGGTCTTGCCGGCCGACAGCACGGCAATATTCTGCAGCACCGTCGTCGTCACCATATCATCACGCCCCGGCGGCCTTCCCGTGACCAGCACATCCACCCGCATCCCGGGCAGCACGAAGCCCGCGACCCCCACCACGTCGTTGACCCGCACCGAAATGGCGCGCATGCCGGGCGGGATCAACGGAGCCACCCCGCCCCCCGAGCCTTTTACCGCCAGCCGCGCCTCCACCACCGCTTCGTCGGGCTGGATGGGACTCATCACCGGCCGGTCGACGACCTCCTCGACGCGCGAAAAGCCGCCGCGCGGAAACAGGTTCTCCGGCACACGCCCGATCTTCACCGATTCGGGCCGGATCACCGCGCCGATCGGCAGAGCCTCGACGGCCAGCACTACCGGTCTTTCGGGCTTCCAGGGAGTTTTTTTGCCCGATCGGGAGGCCGCGCGGTAAAACACCAGCGAGACCACCAGCGCCCATACGAGGCTGAGTCCGACCACGATCACGAACCGCCGGTCGAGCCGCATCTTAGATGCCCCCCTTTGTCGCATCGGCCGGAAGAGGGAGGGTCTTGAATGGCGGCTGGCGCACGAACAGTTCCGCGTCGGCCTCCCGGTCGATCCGGCGCCATGCCGGATCGCGCTCCAGAACCCGCACCAGCGGCCATTCGCGCGGCAGCAGAGCCGTCTCAAAGCCATAACGCGCCAGCACTTCGGCCGAGCGCGGGCCCGCCCGCAGCAGCTCGCGGTAATCGGCGCCGATCTGGAGCCCGTAGAAGTCGCTGCGGCCATCGAAAAACACCCGCTGCCGCGGGTAGCCGCGGTAGATCAGGTAATCCGCCCATTGATCGGAGGTGAGGACGCGCGCCGCCGCCAGCCGCTCCAACTGGCGGCTCACCAGGCTCACCGGAAAGCGCTGCGGCGGAAAATCGGCGATCGGGCCCAGGTTTGCAAACAGCGCGGCCCCGCCCAAGACCGGGGCCCACCATGTGAACGCGCGGGAGCGGCCCAGGTCCTGCCCCAGTTCCCAAAAGATCCGCGCCGCCGAACGCGGGGTCGCGCGCGCCGACCAGGCCGCCCACCACGCCGCGCATTCGTCCGCAATGACCGGGGCCGCCGCCGCCGCGAACAGCGGAATGTGCCGCGCCGAGCGCAGCGCCGCCATCCCCCACAGCAGCACCATGCCGCCCGCAAACCAGCGCCCGCGGGCCAGCGCGCGCGAAGCCAGCGCCGCACCCGCCAGCAGCAGCACGGCGAATACCAGCATGTTTTCCGAACGGATGCTCGGCGACTGGAATTCCTGCACATTGTCCAGAATCCACGATGACCGCAGATACTCGAAAATGTGCTGGTGCAGCCGCCAGCCGTACGGGTTCGCCAACGTGGCGGCGCCCGAGAGCGCGGCAAGCGCCCCGTACCGGCGGAATTCACTCCAATTGCGTTGCGCCGCCAGCACGCCCACCAGAAACGCCAGTGTGCCCAGCCACGCGACGAAGCCGCCGTGCAGGTTGGCCCACAGCGCCGCCAGCGCCGGCAGTGTCCACACCCAGCCCGTACGCCGTCGCCGGTCTTCATCGAGAATCCATAGCGCCGCCGTAAAAAGGAGCAGCGAAAACAGGTGCGGCCGCGCCAGATAATGGACGCTCGACGCACTCACGGCCGCCAGCGTGACGCCGGTCGCGATCCACAGCCCGGCGCCCCGGCGCAGCAGCCAGCACGCCAGCAGCGCTGCCGCCAGGCAGAGGATGAGCCCGGTCAGCCCCACGATCCCCGCCAGCCCCAACCATCGATGCAATAGGGCGAAGATGATGTCCGTCAGCCATTCCCAGGCGAACCACGGCTGGCCGGAGCGGGAAAACGAAAACGGGTCCGTCACCGGAACCGCGCCGTGCGCGAGAATCCACTCCCCGGTGCGGATGTGCCAACCCGTATCGCCGTCGGCCAGCAGCGCCTCCCAGCTCATCCGCCGCCCAAACAGAACCAGCAACAGCGTCAGCAAAAAAGCGTCCACCAGCGACGGCCGCCGGCTCCACGGTTTGCGCACGAGAAACATGCGTTTCTACTAAACAGATCGGCTGCCGGATCGGGCCGTTTGAAAGGCGCGCTCCGAGTTTTTTTGCTGCCCGGATTCAGGCTTTTTGCCTAGTGTTTGTCTCTGTCAAAGATTCCGATCTGTAGATGACGGGATTCTCATGATTGCGTTCCACCCCAACCCGGGCGCGCGCCGCGGCAGCGTGCTGGTCGAGAGCGCGCTCTGCCTGTTGCCGCTGCTGGGTTTGCTGTGGGGCATCTTCGATATCGGATTCGCCATATTCGTCAAGAACACGATGAGCTTTGCCGTCCGCCAGGGGGTGCGCTACGCCGTCACCAGCCAGACCATGCCGGGCCTCGGCCACGACGCCTCCATCAAGACCAGGGTGAAGGAGTGTTCGCTGGGATTGGCGGACGCGCTCAGCCCCGATCGTGACGGCATGGGCGCCATCCGCATCACCTACTATGACCCGGTCACGCTCTCGGTGGTGAGCGGTGCGGGCAGCAACGCCGGCGGCAACATCGTGGTGGTCTCGGCCGAAAATCTCTCGTGGGCCTGGATGATTCCGTTATTGCGCGACAAAACTCCGCTGCAGTTCTCGGTGGCTTCCGCGGACATTATGGAGGGCAGCCCCGTTGGCGGTCCGCCAGCACGCTAGATCGCCGGCGCCGCGGCGCGGGCGCACGGGCAACTCCATGGTCGAGATGGCGCTGGTAGTCGCGGTATCGGTGCCGGTTCTGTTCGGAGTTGCCGGGCTTGGCATCCGCCTCGGACGCACCCTCGGCGCCACCCAGGTGACTCGCGACGTCGCCCACATGTACGCGCTCGGCACGGACTTTTCGCTCTCTGGCACGCAGGCCATCGCCCGCGCCCTCAGCCGCGAGTTCACGCTGACTTCGACCGGCACCGGCGTGCTCATTCTTTCGCGGATCGTTAAAGTCGACCAGACCGCTTGCGACGCCTCCGGCGTGCCCGCCTGTCCCAATGTAGACCAGCCCGTATTCGCGCAACGCCTGGTCATCGGCAATGCCGCCCTGCGCACCAGCAGCTTCGGTACGCCGCCGGCCTCGTACATCGATCCGCAGGGAAATATCAGCTCTCACGACTACTGCGGCCAGCCCGCGCTCCTCGCCAACGGTTTCGATTCCGTGCTGAACCTGACGCCGAACCAGTCGGCGTACCTGGTCGAAGGATATTTTTCCATGCCGGAGATCAGTCTGTCGTATTTCGGATCTCCCGGAGGCGGTTATTATGTGCGGCTTATATTCTGAGCGCCGCCGCGCCCGGCGGCAGAAGGGCTACGTGCTGATCTTCGGCGCCTTGATGCTGTTTTTCATTCTGGTGCCGGCGGCCGGCCTGGCCATCGACGTGGGAATGATGTATCTGGTGAAATCGCTGCTCTCGGCGGCCGCCGACGGCGCCGCCCTGGCCGGCGCTCGCTCGCTCAACCGCGGCTCCGATGACGCGGCCCAGCGCGCCAATGCCGAAGCGACCGCCAACACTTATCTGCGGGCTAACTTTCCCGCGGGATATATGTGGTCGAGCAACTTGCAGGTGTCGAGCGTGGCGGCGAGCGATTCGCAATTCGTGCGCTCCATCACCACCACGGCCCGTGTCGAGCTGCCGCTGATTTTCATGCGGTTCTTCCGCACCGAGAGCGCGACCGTCTCGACCGCCTCCAAGGCCACTCGCCGCGATACCAACGTGATGCTCGTCATGGATCGCTCGACTTCTTTGGGTTCCGGAGCCGGATCGGCCTGCGCCATGCTCAAGGCCGCGGCGAAGGGTTTTGTCGACCGTTTCTCGGAAGGGCGGGACAATGTCGGGTTGGTCACGTTCGGGACCAATTCGCGGGTGGACAGCCCGCTGTCGACGACCTTCAAAAACACGATCAACAATACGTTGACCTCCTTGACCTGCAACGGGTACACGAACATGTCGCAGGGACTGTGGCAGGCCTACGATGCACTGGTGAGGCTGCAGCAGCCGGGCGCGCTCAATGCGATCCTGCTGTTCACCGACGGCCTGCCTACGGCTGTGACCGCGGACTTTCCGGTCAAGCCGAGCCCGGACGCCTGCAACCCAAAGCCCACCATCACCGGGGCCGCGATCTCGGCTCCCTCCGGGCTCTACAAGACAGACTATCCGCCCGACCAGCAGGTGGTCCCGGGGACGAGCAACTGCGGGTTTATCACCAGCAATCTCGGGTCGCACCTGCAGTACGCTCCGCTCGCCGACCACTGGGGCAATCCGATGGACACCAGCGGGGGATATACCCGCTATAAGAGCGTGAACCACAGCGGAGCCGGACTCAGTTTCAGTTCCGGCAACATCCAGAATTTCTCGACCAATGCCGCCGACAGCGCCGGTTGGCGGATTCGCAGCGGAGTGCTGGATCCCGCAGCCGGCCAGTCGCTTGCCGGCGTGGTCATCTACGCAATCGGCTACGGCGCAGGTTCGGACCCGACTCTGTTGAAGCGCATTGCCCACGATGCCACGCTGTCGTCCAATCCAGTGGCGGCCGGAGCACAGGGCAAATACCGGTACGCCGGAGATTTGACCCAGCTCAACGACGCCTTTATGGCGATCGCCTCCGAAGTGCTGCGCCTCGCCCAGTAATCGCCGCCCGGACATCGGCCCGAGCCGCCCACCCTAACATCTTTCCCCCCATCTGCCGATTGGGCCATCAGGAAAGCTCCGCCGGCATGTCACAGACGGGCCCTGAATCCGCACCGCTGCGCTGGAAGCCTCTGCTTGTCGCGCCGCATGCGGCCCTGGCGCAAGCCATCCGCAAAGCTCTGGCCGATCTGGGCATCGAAGACGTCCAAGCCTTGACGGCGTATCCGCGGCCCGGCAGCTTCGCCGGGCTGGCGGCGCAGCACGGCGCCAACATCTGCTTCCTCGATGTGGCTACCAGTCAGGACGAGGCTTTGCCCCTCATCTCCGAAGCCGTCCCGGTGGTGCCCGTGGTAGCGATGAATCCGGTCAACGACGCCGATCTGATCCTGCGCTGCCTGCGCCGGGGTGCCTGCGAGTTCGTTTCCGAGGCCACCGCCGAGCAGGTCAGCGGTGTGCTGGCCCGGCTGGCCCGCCTCCGTTCGCCGGCCGAGCCGGTCAGGCCGGCGACCGTCTACGGCGTGCTGCCGGGCAAGGCCGGCTGCGGCGCCAGTACGCTGGCCGCCCATCTGGCGCTCGAAATGAAACGCGCCGGCTCGGGCCCGGTCTTATTGGTGGATGTCGATAGCGTGGCCGGCAGCATCGCCTTCCTGTTGAAACTGAAATCGTCCTTTCATTTGGGAGATGCGGTTCGCGATTGCCTGCGGCTGGATGCGGATTTATGGAGCCGCCTCGTGGTGCCATGCCAGGGTGTGGATGTGCTCGCGGCGCCAGACAATCCGGCCGCTCCGGTGGGGTTGGACCGGCCCGCCGCCATGGAGCTGATCTGCTACTGGCGGGAGCATTACGAGAGAATTCTACTCGATCTGCCGGCGGTGGGCTCGGCCGGGTCGGACCTGATTCCGCTGTGCGACGAGTTGCTGTTGGTCACCACCAATGAGCTGGCCGCGCTGCACGCCACGCGCCGCTCCATCGAATGGCTCGATCAGAACGGCGTCGGCGCCGGAAGAATCAAACTCCTGGTGACGCGTTACACGCCCTCCACCGGGCTCAAGCGCGAGGACGTCGAGCGCGCCTTGAAACTGGCCCCCTACGCGCTGCTGACCAACGACTACGAAGCCGTGCAGAAGGGGGTGCTCGAAGGCAAGCCGGTCGCGGGGACGTCGCGCTACGGCCGCAGCATCCACGAGGTCGGCGCACGGCTGCTCGGCCTGGACCAGCGGCACAAAAAACGCGGGTTTTTCGGCCTGCTGTCGTGAGGCGTTGGCGGATGTGTTCTAAGGTGTCTCGGGCGCCGATCCGGGAAGATCGATCGATAGGCACCGCGCCGGGGTGCTGCTACAGTCGATGCATAGGTCTCATCCGAGTCCGAGGAGGCACAATGAAGGTCTATATGCGGAATTTTTGGAAGGAAACGCAAGGCCAGGACCTGGTGGAATATGCTCTCGCCGCCGGCATGGTGGCGGTGGCCGCTGTGGCCGCGATGCCCCAGTTAAGCGCCACGGTCAACACGGTCTTCAGCAAAATCGCTTCCATCATTGACAACACCGTAAAGTAGCCCGTCCCGCCCCGGTGTATACTTCGGGCATGAAGTCTGCACGGGACGGCGTGACTCGAAGGCGGCTGGCTCAGATGGCGGCAGTCGGCGCGGCTGCGGCGCTGCGAGCCGAAAGCCAGGAGCCAGCCACACCCACCATTGCTTCGGGCGGAGTGACTCGGCGCGCCGTCGAATTCATTCTCGCGACGCGGTACCAGGATCTGCCCCGGGAGACGCTGGCGGCCGGACAGAAATTGATTCTCGACGGGCTCGGCCTGGCGCTGGTAGGCTCGGTCGCCCAATCGGGCGAGATCAGCCGCACGTATGTGCGCTCGCTCGGAATCAGCGGTGGCACCGCTACCATCATCGGCTCCCCCTTGAAATCGGCTGTCCGCTTCGCCGCGTTCTGTAACGGCGTCGGCATCCACGCCGACGACTACGACGATACCCAACTCGCCGTCGCCAAAGACCGTGTCTACGGCCTTCTCACCCACCCCACCGCCCCCTGCCTCTCCGCTTCGCTCGCCCTCGCCGAACAACGCATGGCATCCGGTCGCGACTTCCTCCTCGCCTACCATACCGGCGTCGAGATCGAAACGAAAATCGCCGAAGCCATCTTCCCCCGCCACTACCAGGACGGCTTCCATTCCACCGGCACCTGTGGCGCCTTCTCGTCCGCCGCCGCCGCCGCCAAACTCCACGGCGCCAACGCCGATGTTTGCGCGCGCACGCTCGGCATCGCCGCCAGTCAGGCCGCCGGACTCCGCGAAAACTTCGGCACCATGACCAAGCCGTTTCACGCCGGTCACGCCGCTGAAGCCGGCATCGTCGCCGCCGACTTCGCGTTGCTCGGCTGGACCGCCAGCGATCACATCCTCGAAGCCGACAACGGCTTCTTCCATGCCGCGGGCGGCGGCTTCGACCCCTCCGCGCTCCGCTTCGGTAATCCCTGGACCTTCGTCTCGCCCGGCGTCTCCATCAAGCCCTTCCCCTCCGGTTCACTCACGCATCCGGCCATGTCGGTAATGCAGCGCTTGATTCGCGAGTACCACATTGCTGCCGGAGACGTGGATACAGTCGAAGTCGGTGCTAACCGAAATATGCCGAACGCGCTCATCCATCACCACCCCATGGATTCCCTGCAAGCCAAGTTCAGCATGGAATTCTGCATGGCCGCTCTGCTGCTCTACGGCAAAGCCGGCCTTAACGAATTCAACGACGAAGTCGTGCGCCGTCCGGAAGTTCAGACGCTGATCCAACGCATCAAGTTTGGTGTAAACGCCGAAGCGGAGAAAGCCGGCTACGACAAGATGACCAGTATCCTGACCATCCACATGAAGGACGGCCGCACGATCTCCGGCCGCGCTGATTTCGCCAAGGGAAGCCCGGCCGATCCAATGAGCTTCGACGATGTCGCCGCCAAGTTTGAAGACTGCGCCAAATTCGCGAAGTGGCCCGCGGCGAAAGCGAGTCAGATCATCGCGTACGTCCGCAAGCTCGAAGATCTTCCCGACATCCGCACCCTGACGGCTCTGCTCCGTGCATAGAGGACCCATGACCGACTTACGCGCAACCCTGCTGCTCTTTGTCGCGGCCCCGGCATTCGCCCAGCTCTCTCCTTCGGCCGCCTGGGCCACGCATGCCGCCAACGAGTACCAGGCCGTCCCCAACCTGACCTACGTCACCGCCAGCAATTACGAGGCGAAGCTCGATATCTACAAACGCCGCGACACCTCGGGCCCGCAGGCCACGGTAGTCTACTTCCACGGCGGCTTCTGGGCCGCCGGCGCCAAAGAAGCCGCGCTGATGTCCCTGTTGCCCTGGTTCGAGATGGGCTGGAATGTCGTCAACGTGGAATACCGGCTGGCGCGCATCGCCCCCGCGCCCGCCGCCGTGGAGGATTGCCTCTGCGCCCTGAAATACATCGTGGCGCAAGCGAAGAACTACGATATTGACGTCAACCGCATCGTCGTGACCGGCGAATCCGCGGGCGGACACCTCGCGCTCACCACGGGTATGATTCCCGCCAGCGCCGGTCTCGACAACGAATGCACCGGCCCCCGCGCTCCGCGCGTCGCCGCCATCATCAACTGGTTCGGCATTACCGACGTGATGGACGTGATCGAAGGCCCCAACCGCCGCGACATCGCCGCTACCTGGCTCGCCGGGCTGCCCAATCGCGAGGAGATTGCGAAACGGGTTTCTCCCCTAACGTACGTACGCCCGGGGTTGCCCCCGATTCTCACCATTCACGGTGACGCCGATAACACCGTGCCGTATCCGGAAGCGGTTAAATTGCACGAAGCCCTCACGCAAGCGCACGTGCCCAATCAGCTGCTGACGATTCCCGGCGGCAAACATGGAAATTTTTCAAACGAAGAGCGCGCCAGGATATTCCTAACGATTCGCGAATTCCTCTCAAAGAACGGCATCAACGGCAAGTCGTAATATCGAGTACCTAATCAAAGTAAACATTGACGGTCCAAAGCACGTGCTCGATTCTAAAAAGCATGGATGCTTTGCCGGTTGTTCCCGCAGTGGTTTTGAGTTTTGGAGCTACCTATTACCTCGGCAAAGCCTGTTTGATGCTGGTGATGAGCACATTGGAGCAGCCCGCCCGCGGCCGTTTGAAAGCTGTCGAGCGCCCGCCGGTGCAGTCGCACGCGCTGCCGTCCGCCGATACTATCGCTAGTTAACCCGGCTCGTTCTTTTCAAGCCTTTTCCGCCAATCCCAGCAGCGTTCTGCGAACCACAGCCTTGGTCAAAGGAACCTTGTAGCCGTTCTTTGCCAGCGGATTGGCGCCTTCCAGCGCCGCTTCGGCCGCCCGCGCCGCCAGTTCCGGTGTGATCCGTTGTCCCGCCAGCAGGGCTTCGACCTTCGGCACCCGCCACGGAATCGGCGCCACCCCGCCCAGCACAATCCGCGCGCTTTTGCAGACCTGCTGATCCATCTCCAGCACGATCGCCGCGCTGACCACTGCATGCGTCCAGGCTTCGCGATCCATCACTTTGTGATAGGTGCTGCGCGTGCCCGGCCGCGCCGCCGGCAAATGCACGGCCGCCAGGATCTCATCCGGCGCCAGGACGTTCTCGCGCGCCGCATTCGCGCGCGGCAACGTGAAGAACTCCGCCGCCGGAATCATCCGCTCGCCTTTCGGCCCCTTCACCCGGAATTTCGCATCGAGCGCCACCAGTGCCGGCGCGGTATCCGACGGGTGCACGATGAAGCTCGGGCCGCCGCCGAAAATCGCGTGAAACTGATTTTCGCCGGTGATCGAGAAGCACTGGTTCCCGCCGGCTTTGAAACACGGGAAACCGTTGCGGTAATACCAGCACCACGGCCGCTGGCACACATTGCCGGCCAGCGTGCCCGCGTTGCGGATCTGGGGCGTACCCACGCTTTCGGCCGCCTCGGCTAGTACCGTGTACCGTGCGCGAATCGCGGGCTCATGGCTCAGCGTATCAAGCGTAATGAGCCCGCCGATCTGCGTCTCGCCCGATCGTGTCGCGACCTGGTCGAGCCCGCGAATCGCTCGTAAATGCACAAGCACATCGGGTTCGACCATATGCTCTTTGATCATTCCGAGCAGGTCGCTGCCACCGCCGGCCGCAATCGCATTGGGTTCGCCGAGCTTCTTCACCGCATCTTTCACATCGCGCGGATTGACGTTCGTGAAGCTTTTCATGCCAGCACCCCCAGAAGCTTGTCGCGCGAAATCGGCAAGTCTTTCACGCGTTTTCCGATCGCGTTAAAAATCGCGTTCGCCACCGCGGCCGGCGATGGAATGATCGTCGGCTCGCCCAACGTCTTGGCGCCGAACGGTCCGTACGGTTCTTCCGTCTGGATCCACAGCACGTCCACCTCCGGCGTATCCAGGTGAGTCATGATACGCGCGCCGTAATAGCCCGCCGTCAGCGGAAGCCCGGAGGCGCGGTCGTACAGCAGTTCCTCGTGCAGCGCCATCCCGATCCCCATCGTGGCGCCGCCCTTCACCTGGCTTTCCGCCGTCAGCGGATTTACCACGCGTCCGCTGTCATGCGCCGCCACGTATTTCGTCACCTTCACGTGGCCGGTTTCGGTATCCACCTCCACCTCGGCGAAGTGCGCGACGAAACTGACCCGCGCCTGCCCGCGCAGCGGGTCCGGATTTGCGTTCACGGTCGCGGTCAGCAGGTCAGAGCCTTTCGGCAGCCCCTTCTCCGCGATCTGCCGTTTCAAGTCCTGCGCGGCCTGCACTACCGCCCAGCCGGTCTGCGTGGTGGTCCGGCTGCCGGACTCGCCCACCGAATAGGGGCAGCGTCCGGTGTCGCCCCAGATCACATCTATTTTTTCGAGCGGCGCCTCCAGCGCCTCCGCCGCGATCAACGCCATCGTCGTCTTCGCGCCGGTGCCGATATCCGTCACGCCCACGTGCACGTGATACATGCCTTGCGCATCCACGTCGATCACCGCGCTGCTGCGTCCCAGGTTCGATCCGAACGATCCCATCGCCACGCCCACGCCGCGCCGCATCGGCCCCGATCCTTCGCCCGGCGCGTGCCATCGCTTCTTCCATTCGAACGCTTCGGCGCCCTTGCGCAGGCAGTCTTCGAGACCGATGCTCGTGTACTCCAGTTGGTCCTGGAATTTCCGCGTCATGTTCTTTAGGCGGAATTCCAGCGGATCCATCTTCAAGGCCGTCGCGATGTCATCCATCAGCGATTCGAGCCCGAACACCCCCTGCGGGTAATCCGGACCGCGCAGATTTGCCGATACCGCCTTGTTCGTGTAGACCGGGTAGACCTGCCGCTCCACATGCGGGCACTGGTAGATTTCAATCCCCGCGATGCCGCCCGTTCCTTTCCGGTACGGCCCCATGCCGCTGTATCCGCGCAGTTGAATCGCCGTGAGCGTTCCATCGTTGCGCACCCCGATCTTGTAATACTGCTTGGTCGGCCACCGCCCGTGGACGGAAAGAAAATCCTCCTTGCGGGTGAACTCGATTTTTACCGGCGCGCCCGCGTTCTTCGCCAGAACCGCCGCCATCAATTCGAAATCGTGATTCTGGTTCTTGTTTCCAAAGCCGCCGCCCATGTAATGGCAGATCACCCGCACCTTTTCCGGTGCCAGCTTCAGGTCTCGTGCCATCTCCGTATGGCAGTTGGAAATTCCTTGCGTTGGCGTAAACACCGTCAGCTGATCGCCGTTCCACTGCGCGATTGCCACGCGCGGTTCCAGTTGCGCGTTGTTGATGTGCGGTGACGAGTAGTGGTCTTCAAACACGCGGTCCGCGGCCGCAAAGCCCGTCTCGATGTTCCCGCGCCTGTAAGTTTCCGGTTCGCGCTGGCCGCGCGCCGTCGGCGACAGATTCCCGCCCGCCTGAATCTCGACTGCACCCGGTTTGAGTGCGTCTTCCGGATCCAGCACGAACGGCAGCTTCTCGTATTCGACTTCGATCAGCCGCATCGCCTCTTCCGCGGTGTGCCGGTCCGTGGCTGCCACCGCCGCCACCGCATCGCCCGCGAACCGCACCGGGTTATTAAAGAGGTAGCGCTTGTTGCGCATGTCCCCGCTGCCCCAGATCACGTCGCAGTTCTCGTGCGTGAGAATCGCCTTCACGCCGGGCAGCGCCTGCGCGCGCGAAACATCGATCCGCTTGATGCGCGCGTGCGCATGCGGGCTGCGCAATACCCGCGCATACAGCATTCCCGGAACCCGCAGATCGCCCGTGTAAGTCGCGGTCCCGGTGACGCGTTTCATCGCGTCGATACGGCTGGTCGGATGGCCGAGGGTCTTGAGCGAATTCATGCCTTCCTCCGCGCGTCCGCCGACAGCGTTCCGGCTGCCGCCAGTACCGACTCCACATAGTGGTTATAGTTGCCGCACCGGCAAATGTTCCCGGTCATTGCGTGCCGCACCTCGTCCGCCGTCGGGTGCGGATTATGATTGAGCAGCGCCTTGGCGCTCATCAGTTGTCCCGACGTGCAGAACCCGCATTGCGGCCCATCATGCTCGATGAATGCTTCCTGCAGCGGATCGAGCTTGCCGTTATGGGCCAGCCCTTCCACCGTCTCCACCGTTCGTCCATCAGCCCATACCGCCAGCTGGCTGCACGAGTAGACATTCTTGCCGTCCAGCAGCACGGTGCACGCCCCGCATTCGCCCCGGTCGCAGCCGATCTTGGAACCGGTCAGCCCCAGGTGATCGCGCAGCACTTCGGCCAGCGTCCAGCGGTCCTCGACCTCGATCCGATGCACCGTGCCGTTCACCGTGACCTTAATGGCGCTTTTCGCCGGCGCGCCCGCCTTCGTCTGCCCGCGCAAAGGGACGGTTGTGGCTACCAGACCGGCGCTCGTCCCCTCGACAAACCTGCGACGTGAGATTTTGCTCATTCGATTTCCCTCTTAGACGACTCTGGCGCCAATTTTATCGCAATCCTGGGGCAGGTCTCCCGCCTGCCCCCATCACGGCAACTGCTTGACCCACACCAGGATCGCGTCCGCCACCGCCCGCGGCTGCTCCACAATAATCGCGTGCGCCGCATGCGGAATCCGCACCACCTTTACGCGCGCAGCCCCGAAGTCCTCCACCAACTCGTCCGCCGCAGCAGCCGGTTTGTACGGATCCTCCGCCCCCTGGATATCCAACAGCGGCGCCTTCCCGCCGGAATAATACTCGCTCTGCGGCGTCGCATCCCGCGCGATGACTTCGGCATCCCGCACGCTCGCGTGAAACCCGGTCAGCCAGCCCGTGGGATCGTTTCCCGCCGCGAAGAACACGTGCTTCAACGCTTGCAGCCGCGCCGCCTCCGGCTGCGAGGGATCGCTCGCAATCGCTACGGACCGCTGCACCGCCGGATCCGGCTTTTTCTGCGCCGCTCCGATCAGAATCACGCCGCGCGTCAGTTGCGGAAAATCCACCGCCGTCATCTTCGCCACGAAATGTCCGAACGCGTGCCCCGCCAGGATCGCCGGCCCCGAGTTTTCGCGCTCGATCACCGCCGCTACATCGCGCGCATAATCGTGCAGCGTGATGTTCGTCATCGGCCCCGTGCTGTGCCCGTATCCCCGCGGCTGCGGCCGCAGGACTCGCAAGCCCGCTCCTGCCAGTTGCTCCGCCACCGGGTCAAATTCCTCCGAATCCCGCCCCAACGACGGCAGCAGCACCAGCAACGGCCCGCGCCCTTCTTCAATTACATCAATCGTCACGTTGTCCCGTCGGATCACTTCTCGAGTTCGCTGCGGCATGGCGGCACTGGTTGCGAGGAGCAGGACGGCAAGCAAGCGCGGAAAATTCATTCGGGCTCTTCCATCTTATACACTGTGTGGACATGATGCGACTTGTCTGCCTGTTCCTGCTTGCTGGAATCGCTTTCACAGCCGACCGCGCGCTCGCCACGCGTGACTTCTTTTATGTCGGCGGCAAATATACCGGCGCGCCCGGCCGCGAAGTCATGGCCGGCCAGATGTACGTCGAGGTGCTGCGGCCGCAGCGCGTAACTCAGCCCAACCCGCTCGTCCTGTTTCACGGAAATTGGCAGACCTCGACAAATTGGATGGGCACGCCCGACGGCCGTCCCGGCTGGGCTGACTACTTTCTGGCTCAGGGATACATCGTATATATGGTTGACCAGCCGGCGCGCGGCAAGTCTCCCTGGCACCCCTCCGCGAATGGTCCTCTCGGCGCCCCCAACCTCGCCGATACCGAGCATCGCTTCACCGCAACCGAGGTGGGCGGCACGTGGCCGCAAGCCAGGAAGCACACGCAATGGCCGGGCGACGGCCCGCGGAAGGGTCAGCGCGGCGATCCCATTTTTGACGCCTTCTTCGCCAGCCAGGTCGAAAGCCTCACCAGCGCCGTCGAGACGCAAACGCTTATCCAGGCCGCGGGTTCCGCGCTGCTTGATAAGATCGGTCCCGCAATCGTGCTCACCCACTCCCAATCCGGCTCCTTCGGTTGGCTGCTCGCCGACAGCCGCCCGAAGCTTGTCAAAGCAATCGTCGCCATTGAGCCGAACGGCCCGCCCTTTCACAACGCGGTCGTCAACGAAGAGAAGAACCGTGCCTGGGGGCTTACCGATATCCCGGTCGCCTACGATCCGCCGGTCAAATCCGCTGACGACCTCGCCCCTGTGCGCGAAAAACGGCCGGATGCTCCCGGATTGACGGCATGCTGGAAACAGCCCGATCCGCCGCGCCGCCTGTCACACCTGCAGGGCATCCCCATCCTGATCGTGACCTCCGAATCTTCCTATCACGCGCCGTATGACCACTGCACTTCGAAGTATCTGAGCCAGGCCGGCGTGACGAACACTTTCTGGCGCCTCGAAGAACAGGGGATCCACGGCAATGGCCACATGATGATGCTGGAAAAAAACAACCTCGAAGTGGCCGCTTTGCTGCAGAAGTGGCTCGCTTCCCACGTGCGCTAGCCGATCGTTTCCGGGCCGCGGCCGAAGCAAGCGGTGCTTGCCTTATCTTTGCGACGGGCACCGAAAAACTTATTTCTGCAACTTTCGGAAAAAAGGAGCAGACCGTACGGGCACTGCGGCCAGGAGCCCGCAGCCGGCTCCAGCGGCGTCGGCGATCATGTCTCCAACCTCAAAATCCCGCCAGCCGGAATAGAGCTGCAGATATTCCAACACGATGCCCATCGCGACAGCGCCAATCGCAGCCGCTACCACGGCCTTGCGCCGCTCGTGCGCGGCCGGAAGCCACGCCAGAACCGCATAGGCCATCCCATGGTCGAGCTTGTCGCTGACGGGAAGCTGGCTCAAGGCTCGGATCGGTGCCGAACTTCCGGGCAAAAGCGAGCCCACGATCACCATCAGAATGGCAACCAGCCACACTGTTCGTAGGATTGTCTTTACGGCGTCGGGGCGCGGCACTCTTTCACTATAGCGTCAGGCGCTTCTACCGCTCCTCAGTTTCCGTGTACTGTCATGACGCGCGCCGCCGGTTCCGGTTCTCGCCGCGGTTCGAGCGCCCCATCGACTCCAAACTTTTTCATCTTGTACAGGAGGGCCTTATAGTCGATTCCGAGCAGCGCAGCCGCCTGCTTCCGATTCCAGCGCGTGCTTTCGAGCGCCGCCAGGATGACTTCCACTTCGGCCTGCTGATTTGCTCGCGCTATCGATTCCAGGGCCACCAGACGCTCGCGCCCCTTGGGCGGCGCCTCTTCCGCGCGCCCGGCGGTACGCCGCCGTTCCATCCTGGCGTTTAAATCCCGCACAATCGCGCCCGGATTTCGAAGAATGATCAGCCGACGAATCGTATTCTCCAGCTCGCGGACATTGCCCGGCCAATCGTAGCTCATCAGCGCCTGCTTCAGTTCGATCGGAATCGCGGGCGCTGCCATGCCTTTAACCGCGTGTCGCTTGAGCAGCAGTTCGACTAGCGGCAGAATGTCTTCGGGCCGCTCGCGCAGCGCGGGTACCTGCAGGCTGATGACGTTCAGACGATAGTAGAGATCCTCGCGGAAGTTTCCCTCGCTGATCGCGGTTTCCAGATCGCGGTGCGTGGCGGAGATCACGCGCACGTCCACCCGGACCGTTTCCTTGCCTCCGATTCGCTGGAATTCGCGGTCCTGCAGAACGTGCAGCAGCTTCGCCTGGAGCCGCACTTCCATGTCCCCGATTTCATCCAGCAGAATCGTTCCGCCATCGGCCATTTCGAACATGCCCGTTTTTCTTTGAAACGCTCCTGTAAACGAGCCTCGCTCGTATCCGAACAGTTCGCTTTCCACCAGTTCCGAGGGCAGCGCGGCGCAATTGAGTTTGAGGAAAGGCTTGCTCGCCCGCGGCGATCGCGCGTGCAACTCCCGCGCCAGCACTTCCTTGCCGCTTCCGGTTTCCCCCTGTATCAGTACCGGCGCTTCCGACCATCCGATCTCCCCGATGAAGTTCTCGAGTTCCCGCATCCGGGCGCTGTCCCCGAAAAATGCGCTGGTGACCTCCGGCGCCTCGTGCGCCGCTTCGCATCGGCCTCCCTGGCTTCCTCGAAGCGCACGGCGCAGCGCTTCTTGCAGTTCATGATGCGTTACCGGCTTGCCCAGAAAGTCGGTGGCGCCGCTCTTCATAACGGCAACGGCGTTCGCCGTCGAAGTGGCTCCCGAAATTACGATTATCGGCAGACGCGAATGGGTGGCGCGGATCTCCCGGAGAATTTCCAAACCGTCGCGCTGCGGCACGGCGAAATCCAGCAGCATCGCCGATACTTCGGAGCGCGTCGACTGCAGCACCGCCAAAGCCTCTCTTCCGTCCTGCGCCAGTTCCACACAATAGCCGAAGGAGCGCAGAGCTGTCTCGAAATAGCCCCTCGCTTCCGCTTCGCGTTCCGCCACCAGAATGGTCGGTCCCTGGATCGAAGAATTCATCTCTGTATGGATCCCTTTCACTTCCTCCGCCAACCGCGACTGCATGCGCCTCCGGTCGTTCCCCAACCGAAAGGCAGCCTCAGTGTAGCGGCCCCTTGGAAAACCAGTCAATAGCATCGCCTAGCAGTACTGATAGCAAGGCGCCACGAGGAAATCGTGGGCTTTCGCACGGCATAACCACTTTTTGGGTTCCCTGGAGAATTGAGCGAATCCAATACAAATCATTGGAACGCGGTTGCTTCGTGCTCTTGCCGGACCGGCGGCTGGTCTTTGCCCTAGACGGGAGCGCCGCTAGTACGTGGACAATCTAACAGTGCCGTGATTCGTGCGGCCGTTCACCATTTCAAGGAATCCCCGGCCGACTCTGCGATCACTCCGCGTTTGAGGCGCGTACGGCTTTCTCGACGGGCTCCAAAGTGCCGATTTCCAGGCCCAGCGGCGCGGTTTTGAGCTCGGCAAATTTGCGCGCGCTTACCAGCACGCGCGTTTCGAGCGATCCCATGGC
This sequence comes from Bryobacteraceae bacterium, assembly GCA_035295805.1. GTDB lineage: Bacteria > Acidobacteriota > Terriglobia > Bryobacterales > Bryobacteraceae > PSRJ01. The sequence continues at coordinate 64,074 of DATGII010000080.1, forward strand.
GCTGTTATACGCCTCCACCGCGCGCTCCAGGCTCTTGCCCATCTTGCTCCAATGCTCTCCCATATCGGAGATCCGCTTGTACAGTTCTTTGCCCAGCGCGCTGATCTCGGCCGCGTTCTCGGCGAGTTTCTCCTGGCGCCAGCCGTATGCTACTGCACGGAGCAGCGCGATGAGAGTCGTGGGCGTGGCGAGAATGATGTTCTGATCCACGCCGAATTCGATCAGGGCCGGATCATGCTCGAGCGCGGCGCTGAAAAAGCTCTCGCCTGGAAGAAACATTACCGCGAATTCCGGCGCCTGGTCGAATTGCTCCCAATACGATTTGCGCGCCAGGGCTGTCATATGCGTCCGCACCTGACGGGCATGATCGGCGAGCCGGGCCTTGCGCGTCGGGTCGTCGCCGGCTTCCATCGCGCGCAGGTAGGCCTCCAGCGGCGTTTTGGCATCGACCACCACCGTTTTTCCCGCCGGTAGCCGTACCAGCAGGTCGGGGCGCAGGCGGCCGTCTTCGGATTGAATCGTCGTCTGGCTCGTGAAGTCGCAATGGTCGAGCATACCCGCCATCTCCACCACGCGGCGCAGCTGGATTTCGCCCCAATGGCCGCGCACGCCCGGAGTTCGCAGCGCGGTCACCAACCGGCCCGTTTCGGCGCGCAAATTCTCCTGGGTTTCGATGAGGCTGCGTACCTGTTCGTTGAGCGCGGCATACGCGCCGGCGCGCGACTTTTCGAGCTCCTGGATCTTCGAATCCACTTTGTCCAGCGAACTGCGTACCGGTGTGAGCAGTTCCGCGATGGCCTGCTGGCGCTTCTCCAGATCGCCGCGGGCGGATTCCTGCGCCTGGCCCAACGCGGATTTGGCCAGATCGAGGAAAGCCTGATTGTTGCGCGCCAGGGCGTCGGCCGAAAGCGCGCGGAACGAGTCCGCGAGCTTCTGTTGTGCGTCGCTCCAGAGGGCAATCTTCTCCGCCGCCGCGGCGCGGTCAGCCTCCAGCCGCTGCTGCCAGTTGGCGCGAAGCAGGAGCCATGCCAGGCCGAATCCCGCCACGAAACAGAGAACCGGAAGAATGTTTTGCATTGCCTCTATTATCAGCCTTGGCGCGGCCGGCTTGGATGCCCCCCTAGAGGAGCACCGTATCGATGGACGCCTCTTCCGGCTCGGGTACGGGCCGCGAGGCAGCCGGCGCTTCGGAAGGGGCGAGAAAACGCATCAATTCTCCTTCCGAGCCGTCGAAGAACCCCTCCACCAGCTCGCGTACGGCGGCGCGGCGCATCTCTTCACGCGAGGTTCTCAATGAGTAAACATATGCCCGGCTCACTTTGCGGCGTGCCAGTTTGCCCTTGCGCACCAAGCGGTCGAGCACCGTCATGATCGTGGTGTACGCAAGCGGCCGCGACCGTCCGACCACTTCCCTCACATCCCGGACATTGCCTTCGCCGAGCGACCAGATGGCCTTCAGGCACAGCATCTCGAGCGGCGGAGGAATATCGCGCGTCGTGCGGGACATCAGTTCTCTCCCTCCGCTTCCGGCGGCGCGAGGGCCTGCTTCAGCTTATCGGCGAAGGGTGAAGGCGCTTTTGAGGCAAACAATGGATGCGCGGCCGTTTCGGCTCGCGCGACGGCCGGTCCTTCCGGCGGCACGGCGGTGCCGTTTACTCGCGGGGCCCGCTGCGGCGGCGGCTCCGGATTCAAGTAGCGGTCTTTTTTGAGCGCCATGCGTTCCAGCGCGGGGCTGTAGGTCGTGAAGCAGCCCTCCACTTGCCGGTCGTTGGCGATGAGCGCTCGCATGCACTCCATCTTGGAATCCATGTCGTCGATGTAATGCAGCAGCAGCGCCTCGGGAAATTGCGGCAGCTTCGGCGAGCCGAATTCCAGATGGCCGTGGTGGCTCAGAATCATGTGCTCCACCAGCGACCGCAACCCGGATGGAAATTCGGGCAGGCTGCGGAGCTTGTCCCCCAGCATGCGCAGGGCAATCGAGATATGGCCGATCAGCTGCCCGTCGCTGGAATATGAAAACCCGCGCTCGTAATTCAGCTCGTAGATTTTGCCGATGTCGTGCAGCACCACGCCCGTGAGAAGCAGGTCGTAATCCACGTTGCGATAGTGCCCGGCGATCATGCGCGCCAGATGGCAAAGTGATAATACATGCTCGAGCAGACCGCCCAAATACGCGTGATGAATCTGCTTGGCGGCCGGCGCGCGCCGGTATCGCCCGGCGATTTCTCCATCGCTGAGAAATGATTCCAGCAGACCTTTCAGATGCGGATTGTTCATGCCGGCTACCAGGCCGCACAGCTCGGCCCACATTTCGCCGGCCTCGCGCTTGGATGACGGGAAGTAATCCGTATAATCGATCTCGCTGTCGTCCATCCTCCGCACTTTATGGATGGTCAGCTGCGGCCGATTATGGAAGACCTGGATTAATCCCTTGACCTTGACGAAATCGTCGCGATCAAACGCGTCCAGCACGTCGGTGACGTTGTCCCACATCTTGGCGTCGACCTCGCCGGTGCGGTCCCCCAGCATCAGCGAAAGATACAGTTCGCCACTTTTCTTCTGGCGGATTTCCTTGGCATGGACCAGGAAGCTGGTGGTGATTACTTTGTTGGGCTCGAGCTCGTTGACGTAGGGCGATTTCATGGTTTCGCCGCGGGCGCCGTCCCCGCGGCCGGGGGCGCGGCGGCGGGCGCCGCCGGCGCGGGCGTGTCCACGGAGCTCTTGGCGCTGCCGAGCGGAATGATTTTCAGAAGTTTCCGCTTGCGCTTGGCGGCGACTTCTTCCTTCGTCGTGGTCTCCGGTTTCAAAGTGGCCACGTCCTGCCAGCGCGTGTCCTTGCCGGGCGCGGCCCCGCTGTCCACGTAACCATCCTTGATCTGCAGAAACGCGTCTTCGCGAAGCCTGGTAAGATACTCCCGCACCTTCGGCTCCATCTTCGGGCCTGCCAGCTTTTCCGTGATTTCGTTCTTCACCTCTTCAAAACTCGCCTGGCCGGCCTCGAACCGTTCATCCACCTTCAGAATCAGCAGGCCGGCGGGGGTCTTGATGGGATCGGTCACCTGGCCTTTTTTCATGCTGAAGACCATGTCCTCGATATCCTTCACCAGCAGATGGTCGCTGCGCTTGTAAGGAGGCAGTTGGCCGCCGTCGCGCGCCGTGGCTGGATCATCGGAATTATCGCGCGCCAGGTCGCTGAACTTTTCGCCCTTTCGCGCACGCGCCACCAGGTCGGCGGCTTTCTTCTGCGCCGCCGCTACCTGCTCGGGAGTTTTGCCTTCCGTGGATATGAGAATCTGGCTCAGAAATACCTGCTCTTCACGCACGAATTCGGCCGGGTGCTCGTCGTAGTACTTCTTCAGATCCGCTTCGGGAATCGAGATGCGCGAGCTGATTTCATCCCCGATCACCCGCTGCGTCAGTAGTTGCTTCTTCATCTGGTCCCGAAAATCCTCGAAGCTCATTCCGGTCTGCTCGCGAATGTAGTCGTGGAACTTATCCGGATCGCTGATTTTACTTTGCGATTGAATCTGCGCGATGCGTCGGGTCACATCCGAATCCACGTTCAGATTCATGTCCTTGCCGCGTTGCACCAAAAGGAGCTGGTCAATCTGGTCGCGAAGCGCGTTCTTTTGCTCGTCGCGCACTGCATCGGCGAGCGCCTGGCCGGTGAGACCGCGCTGCCGGAACTCCTGTTCCAAGCCTTGACGCGTGCGATCGATCTCGCCGCGCGTAATAATATCGCCATTAACCTTGGCTACGATCTCCTCCACGATGTGGATATCCGCCGCGTGCGCGAGAGGAAGCGTGGCCGCTATGAAAGCGATCAACCTGCAGGACATATTGGTAGAACCTTATGATACCAATATAGCCACCGGCGTCCGGCTCTGCCCTGCCAGCCGGCCGCCGCTCCGATCTCATGGTATTCTTGCAGGGCAAACGGGCAGTTCGTGATTAAAATCACAATCAGCCTGGCCGGAAGCCTCGGATCGGCTTTACTGATAATGCTCGATATCGTTGCCGCCCATCGGTGGTTCGGGATACAGTTAGGGTTCGATCAATAGGAGGAATTACCAACTACTATGAGTTCTCCGAGTAAGAGTTCTCAAAGCCTGGAAGCTCTGCTGCAGAAGGCCGGCAATCCGGTCACTTTGCTGCGCAATTCGCAGATAGGAGCCTACGTCTACCCGGTCGTCCCGAGTGAGTATTCCAACTGGCGCGACGAACAAAAGGCCTGGCGCGATTCCTGCGTGCTCTTCGATCAATCGCACCACATGTTCAACGTTTATATCGAAGGCCCCGACGTGCTGAAAATGGTCACGCATCTCGGCTTTAACAGTTTTGAAAAATTTCCGGTGGACCGCGCCAAGCAGTTCGCGCCGTGCAGCTATAGCGGCCATGTGATCGGCGACGGGATTCTGTTTCACCTCGCGCCGAACAGCATGGTATTCGTAGGCCGCGCCCCCGCCGCTACCTGGATCGAATTCCATGGACAGACCGGCGGCTACAATGTCAAGATCACGCGCGACGACCGGTCCCCTTCCATCACCGGCGGAAGAGCCGTCAACCGGACCTGCTACCGGTATCAGATCCAGGGCCCGAAGGCTTGGCAGGTCATCGAAAAACTGAATGGCGGCCCGCTCCCGGACCTTAAGTTCTTCAACATGTCGACCATGAAGATCCTGGGCCGCACCGTCCGCACACTGCGGCACGGTATGGCAGGCGCTCCCGGTCTCGAGATCTGGGGGCCGTACGAAGAGCGCGACGAAATTCGCGGCGCGATCGTCGAAGCCGGCAAGGAGTTCGGGTTGGTGCAGGTTGGCGCGCGCGCCTATGCCACCAACACGCTGGAGTCGGGCTGGATCCCGTCGCCGCTGCCGGCCGTTTACACTGGCGACAAGATGAAGTCATACCGCGATTGGTTGCCCGCCGCCAGTTACGAAGGCACCGGCTCGATCGGCGGCAGTTTCGTTTCCAACAACATCGAAGACTACTACGTCAACCCGTGGGAAATGGGCTACGGCGGCTTCGTCAAGTTCGACCACGATTTCATCGGCCGCGAAGCCATGGAAAAGATGGCCAAGGAGCCGCAGCGCAAAAAGGTGACATTCGCCTGGAATAAGGCAGACGTCCTGAAGGTCTTCGAATCAATGTTCGATGCCGGCGATCCCTATAAGTACATCGACCTTCCGCTCTCCAATTACACCTCCGCTTCCTATGACAAGGTGACAATTCGCGGGCACCAGGCGGGCCTGTCGATGTTCAGCGGCTACAGCTACAACGAACGTTCGATGCTGTCGCTCGGCATTGTCGAGCACGACGTGAAGATCGGCACCGAAGTGACGCTGCTCTGGGGCGAAGAAGGCGGCGGGACCAAGAAGACGACCGTTGAGCGCCACAAGCAGATCGAGATCCGCGCCGTGGTCAGCCCCGTGCCCTACTCCAAGACCGTGCGCGAAAGCTACCACGAAGGCTGGCGCTCGCACACGGCGTAAAGAAACCCGGGCCGGCGACAAAATCGCCGGCCTTACAGCCAATCGCGGAGCGCTTGGGTGACAGCAGCGGGCTGCTCCATCGCGGACATGTGACCGCTGTCGGCCACAATCACCAGCTTCGCGCCGGCGATGCCGCTCGCGATCATCTGGTGCGTGAGTGGCGGGCTCCAGTTGTCGTCCCGGCCGGTCACGATCAGCGCCGGGCAGCGGATCTGCCCCAGTACGGGAGTGGCGTCCGGACGGTTCAGCAGCGCGTTCATTTGCGCTTCGAACAGATC
>DATGII010000081.1:0-4182 GCA_035295805.1 Bryobacteraceae bacterium
AACGACGAGGGCACGTTTGCACGGACGATACCGTAGAAATAGCCGAATGTGAGGGCCGAGACCACGCCTCCCCCCAGTGAGCGCCTGCCCGCCCACCAGGTGATTCCACACGCCAGGATGCAAAGGAGGATGGCCGTCATCGGAAGCGATCAAAACCACGCCCGATCGAAAACATACAGGCGTCGTTCCACTCCCCGGGAAAATTCCAAGTCATTGTGCGGCCCAATCTGCTGTCCTGCGTCATCAAAAATTCGCTTCCACCAACGTTACGATGCCGCGCGCCATGTCCTTCCAGCCGTACGCCCGCAAGTCTTCGCCGAATTTTTGAAAGCGCGCCTGCCAATGGTTCCGATTGGAGTGCCAGAGCAACAATCGCTCCATCAGCTCTTCAACGCTGTCGGGATTCGACAGCAGCAACGCCGAAACCTCAGGACCATACTTCTCAGCAACTCCGGCGCAGGCCGAAACGATCGAGGGGATGCCCCGGCAAATGGCCTCCTGCACGTTTAACCCGTAGGGTTCATAGCGCACCGGACTCACCAGCGCATCGGCGGCGGCCAGCAGATCGCGAACGTGCTCGGAGAAACCGAGCATCCGAATGCGCTGCTCCAAACCAGCCGCGGCCGCCTTTGCGCGGAAGAACGGCAACCCATTTCCGGCGCCCGCAACCAGCAGATCCACATCCCAGTCCGAAGATCGGCATAGACGCGCCCAGGCCTCGAACAACGTATCAAAGCCCTTTCGATTATCGAGGGCGAGCGAGCCGACGAAGACCGCCAGCGGGCGTTCCGGATCGAGACCAAGAGAGACCCGGCTGGCCGCCTTCTCTTCGGCCGTTACAACACCCCACTCAGTTTCAGCGCCCAGGTAGACGGTGTGGATCTGGGAGGGGTCGATCCCCAACGTCTCGATCAGGTCGCGCGTGGTTCGTTCCGAATTGCTGATAAACAATCGGCTGGTGCGTGCCGCCGACTTTTCGCCGCTGCGCGCCATCGCCCGAGCGATTTTCTGTTTGATCCGAAACCAAACCGGTCCTTCGTCGGACTTCGGGTCCCAGGCATGATGGACGTAATGAATCCAGTTAACTCCCGGCCAGATGCAGTTGTCGCCGTTGACCACGACCATCGTGTCGGGATTCTGGGTCGTCAATGCGCGCGCCACCTTCTTGCCGCGCGCGTCCAGGAGCGGCTTGCCGAGCAACACGGAACCGGCGGGCTGGTGCACCTTGTGGACCGTAATGGAGGGGTGCTGCGCCAACTGCGCGTCCACGCTGTAGCCGACGACATGTACCGGCGTTCCCCGCTCGATCAGATATTCCGCCAGAGCGAGATTGGCCTTGTCCATGCCGCCGTTGCGGTGAAACCCGCCGGCCACCAGTACCCAGGGTGCCTGGACTAAGGACGGCGTCGAGCGGCCCCCCCGGACCGAAGACCCGGCAGCGCGCGTCGAAATGGTCGATCCAGTCTCGATCTTCATTGGGACAGTACGTCCGTGAGCATTTTGTGCAGATCGTCGATGCGGGCCGCCGGGTCGCACAACAGGCGCGCACGCGCGCCGCCCGCTGATCCCAAGCGCGAGCGCTCGCGCGGAGATTCAATCAAGCGGCCAAGAGCCTCGGCCAGGGCCTCGGCATTTTCAGGCTCCACCAGGACACCGCAGGACGGGTCCACAATCTCACTCGCGCCGCCCATGGCAGTGGACACCACCGGCAGCCCGGCCCACAGCCCCTCGACAAACGCAATGCCGAAGGGTTCCGGGCCCTGATTCGGCTGGCAGAAAATGTCGGCGGCTGCCAGCAAACGAGGCACGTCGGAGCGTTGTCCGAGGAATCGGACACGGTCAGCCAATCCCAATTCCTTGACGGCATCCTGAACGACGGCGAAGTGCCGCCGCTCCGGCTCCATCTGCGGCCCTCCCACCAGCCAGCAAACCCATGGCCGGGAGGTGCGAAGATTTGCCAGGCCCCTCAGGTGGAGCAGGTGACCTTTCCAGTCTTCAAAGCGGCTCACCTGGATGATCACCGCGGTTTCGTCGTCCACGTCCATCTCGCGCCGAACCGCGCTGCGCCACGCCGCTGCCTCAGTGGCTTTCGTCAGGACCACCGGATTGTACAAGACGCGCGCCGGCACTCCCGGGTACAGTTGCGACACGGACTCGCCAACCGAATGGCTCACCGAAATCGCCAGATCGGGGCGGAAGCGGCGGCCGAGCCGCTCGAGCCGTTCGGTGCCGTGATAGAAGGTGTGCGCGTAATAAAGAACTTTTAGACCAGCTTTTCGCGCCGTGCCGCCGAACACCACCAGCGGCCATGTCATATGGCAAATCACAGCGTCGAAGCGTTCCCGCCGCAGCAGTTCGCGCAGCTGGCGTCTCGCCCGCCACACCGTCCACGGCCGGCTCAAACGTACACCGCCGAAAGAGTGGACCACGGCCCCGCTGGCGCTTAGCTCGGCGGCGACGCGTCCCGCAAAGCAAAGACCGAAGTGCGGCTCGAGTTCAGGACACAGGTTTCTCATGCGTGCCAGGGTGACCAGGAACGTCTCCACTCCGCCGTAGAGATTCCCCGAGTGCAAATGGAGAACCCGCACGGGCGCGGTAGCGCGTCCGACAACCGTCTCCCGAACTGCGGCTTCGTTAAGCAAGCAGCCTCATGGCCTTCCGTGATCGACTGCGCGCCATCGCGAGCGCAGCCCCAGATCGGGCGTTCCCAAAGATTCGTCCCGGACACGCCGATAAAATCCCAGCAGGTCCGCCGCCAGCCGGTCCCTCCCGAAAAGACGGCACGCCGTGGCGCGCCCCGCCGCGCCAATCTTCGAACGCAATTCCGCGCTGCCGCTGAGCCGTTCGATTTGGCGTGCCAGCGCAGCTCGGTCGCCGGGCGGATGAGAGACGGCATTTTCATCTTCGACGAAAAGTTCCGCCGCACCGCCGGCGCGGCTCGCAATCACCGCTTTGCCCGCGGCCATGGCCTCAATGATCACCATGCCGAAAGGCTCCGGCTGCGTGCTGGCATGCACGACAACATCCAGGGATCGCATCGAGGCCGCGGTGTCTTCCAAAAATCCCGTAAACCCGATGCGTTCGCCCAGGTTCAAATCCTTCACCAGGCTCTTCAACTCGTCGAGCGACCACTGACTTCCCGCCGTCTGATAAATCGGTCCGCCAATAATAAAGCCCCGTACCGGCGCATCGGATGCAAGGCGTGCCAGCGCTTCGAGGAATACCTTGTGCCCCTTCCACCGCGCAAACGTCGCCACCAGCCCCACCCGAACCGTTCCGTGCGGAGCGGGTGGAAGACCGGCCAGCTCATCTAAGTCGAGGTGCGAACCATCGGGCGAGTAGCGGTTCAGATCCACCGCGTTGTAGATCGTGGTTACTCCGAGACCGGGCATCAGCGCGTGCAAATCTTGAGCCACGCTGTTCGAGTTCGCGATGGCCGCGGTGCAGCCGCGTCGGAACAGCCGCAAGAGGCGGCTCATCAGCCGCCGGGAACTCACGTAATCGTGGATGTGCCAGATCAGCGGAGTGCGTTCCGGACGCGTGTAGGCACCCAGCAGATGCATCTTGAGGCCGTTGGTATGGATGATGTCCGGGGCAATTTCATCGAGTGTGGCCGCCAGAGTTCGGGCATAAGAGATCGCCGGTCCGGCCGCGCGCGCAAGCGAGCTCAAGGACACCGCGCCACCCGCATCCCCGAGCCGTGCCAGCGCCGGAGGGAAAGGCTTCAAGACGACCCGGACGCCTAATTGCCTCGCCAGGGCTGCAAGCGGACCGTCTTCGCCCAGCACCAGCCAGAGGTCCCAATCCGGTTCGGCTGCGCGAACGCCGGCCAGCATCTCTCTCAGGCTGGTCTCGGCGCCACCCAGCTTGCCGGAAGGGTTTAAGTAGGCGATTCGCAAGTTCATCCTAATGAAGCGACGCGAGCCTTTGCGCCAGATCGGGAAAGATGGCGCGCGTAAAGTCTGTGCAATCGGCCAACTCGCGCGACGAATCCGAGCTGCCGATCGGCACAATGAGCCGCACCAGGCTGATATCGGACCTCCGATAACGGATCAGATCCGGGAGAAGCCGAAGCTTCACGTGAAACTCGTCGCTCCAGGTGTCGCGGGAATTCTGATACCAGTACAGCACCAGGATTCGCTCCTGGCCCTTCTCCATGGTGTACTGGTTCACCGGAATCGG
>DATGII010000082.1:0-9671 GCA_035295805.1 Bryobacteraceae bacterium
CAGGCGTACGGATTCCGCAACTTCGAAAACTACCGGCAGCGAGTGCAGGTGCTTTGTGCTTAAACTAGCTCTTGGGATCGCGGTCTGCCCCCGCAATTGGCGTACAGCCCGCAACTTCGAAAACTACCGGCAGCGAGTGCAGGTGCTTTGTGCTTAAACTAGCTCTTGGGATCGCGGTCTGCCCCCGCAATTGGCGTACAGCCCGTACAGCCAGCCCGTACAGCCATGTCTCCGGTCTGGACACACGACTCTCTGGGGTGGGTGGAGGGATTTGAACCCTCGGCCACTGGAACCACAATCCAGCGCTCTACCAGCTGAGCTACACCCACCGTGTGCGGATTCGTTTTCAGTTTAGCAAAGGCGCGTCCTCAGCTGCTCAGAAGGCCCCTCGTCGCGAATCACGCCCCGGAAACCGACGCCACAATCCGCTGGATCATGCCGTCGACCGCCTTCCCCGGTTCGTGCCAGTGCCAGACCAGGACAATATCGTGCTCGGGATCGATCCAGACGATGTTTCCGCCGTTGCCGATTGCGGCAAAGCTCGAAGCCGGCCCGCTCGGCCATTCTTTCTGCTTCGTGTTCAGCCACCACAGATAGCCGTAATCGGGGCCGTGGGCCGAAGGCGTAGTGGCCTCCTGCAGCCACTTCCGCGAGACCAGTTGCTTGCCTTCCCAGTTGCCCTGGTTCAGAATCAGCAATCCGAAGCGCGCCAGGTCCTGCGAGTTGATCCACAGCCCGCCGCCCCAGCGCGTGCCGCCGCTGACCGATTCCACCGGAGTGCCATTGATCTCGGTGGTCGACTTCGCGCCATACCCTTGCCACTTCCACTCGTGCGAGGCGCCGATCGGGTCCATGATGTTCTCTTTCAGAACTTCCGGCAGCGGCTTGCCGAAAACAAGCGCCAGCGAAAGCGCCAAGCGGTTGATGCGCACGTCATTGTATTCGTAATACGTCCCGGGGTCCTGGATCTCCCGCGGTTGGCGCTGCCCGTTGCCGAACTCCTCCACCCCAAGGAAATTGGCGTTCTTGCCCCACAGCACGCCTTCCCATTCGCTTTCCTGCTGCAGGTGGTTCTTCCAGGTGATCTTGGCATTGTGCGGCGAATCGTAGCCGCCGTCGTGGACGTAGTCCGCCACGTGGTCGTCAACGCTCCGAATCAGGCCCTTGGCGAAAGCAATCGAAGCCGTAGTCGAGAGAAAGCTTTTGGCGACGCTATAGACCGGATCGTTGGTCCGGACATCGCCGAATTCGGCCACGATGTAGCCATGCCGCAGGATGATGCCGTTCGTAGCCGCCCGGTGCGCCGGCAGCGCGCCCAGAACTTTGCCGAACGTGCGCACCTGGTCTTTCTGGAATTCCCATTTCGAGCCGTGAGCCTCGGCCCATTCCACCGCGTCCTTGAGTTTCGCGGCATCCATGCCGACTTCGGCGGGCGTCTTGTGCTGCCAGGTGCCGGCGGCGGGAGGAAAGTAGGTGGCGCGCTTCGACGGAGCGGTCTGCGCACCAATTTCCGGAACCAGAGCCGCCACCATGAGCGGCAGGACTAGCATACAGCGTCGGTTGAACCGGTGATTCATCATCTCGAACTCCTAGGGAATACCGGCTCATTATATCGGCTGCGGGATCGGTTCAGGCAACGCGCTCAGCGCGTCCCCAGCACTCTCAGAAGAGCCGCCGGCGCGGCAGCCAATCCCGGATGACCAGGGATGCCGAACCGGTAGCCGTAGGCGCGGCCACTGACGTCGCTCGCACCACCACGGCGCCGTCGGGCGCTTCGGCCGGCGCCACGTAGAGGCCATTGGCGTCAATGGTTCCCGTTAGCGCGCTCCCTCCGATCAAACCGTTTACCGACCACGTCACGGCACTATCGCTCGCGCCCTGTACCGCCGCCGTAAACTGCCGGCTCCCTTTCGCCAGCACTGTAGCGGTGGCCGGCGCTACGGTCACCGAGACGCCAGACTGCCGTGCCTGTCCCGAATTGGGATCGATCATCAGCGAGGACTCGTCCACCGCCTCGTAAGCCGAGCCGGCAATCTTCCGCATCGTCGATAGATTGTCGTTGTTCCACCGGTCGTCCGGCGCACCCGAAATAAACCAGGGTGACCCGTTGTCCGCCAGGATCATTCCGTATTTTTTTAGAGCGCGCAAAATCACCTGCACGTCCGCCGGAAACCCCGAGATGTCGAAATTCGCCTTCAGCCGGAACCGTTGCCCCATCGGCGGATACTGCGCGCCCGTCAGGCTCGAAGCATAGTGCCGCGCCGGCCAGATATAGGCCTTCTGCGTGTGCGGCACCGTGAAGCGCAGCGCGTGCCGGATCTCCCCCGCGGCTACTTCGTCGTACCGCGCCAGCCCCGGCTGGATCGGCAGCCCTGCCGCGTCCGCCGAAGTCCATCCCGCCGGCCTCAGCGCATTGGATTTCAGATCGAAAATGACTCCCGATCCTGCTTGCCACGAAGCAGCCTGCGGATACGCGCTGTATAGTTCGTAAAGAATGCAGTTGTCGGTATCGATCGCGATCGCGTGCCGGTCGCCCGTGCTCGCGCTGCCTCCCTCGATCGGCGCGCTCAGCGGAATCGCATACGGCCCCGGATCGCTTTCGTCGGCGTAGTCGAACTTCACCGGATATTTCGCCTGCGTCCCCGGTACCGTGATCCACGGAATCCCGATCGGGCCGCCGCCATACAAACCCGACCCAAAATCCGCATGCGTCGGCGACGAAGCTCCGATCGTATTCACATATGTGGCGGAGTTCGGTGAGAGCGGCAGGGTATCCACCGGCGTATTCCAGATGTTATCCGCTGGAAAAATTGTGCAGGTTCCCGCAGTGGGCGGTTGCGCCGGGAGCCACGCCGCCAGGCCGAGCGCTAGCAGGACGCCAGACAATCGCATCAGGGTTTATAGTGCCCCGCCGCGCTGCCGATTCAAAGTTGCAGGATGGCCAGTTTCCGGCTAACGGAAGTGATCAGTGGAATCCCGGCAGCCGCTACAGCCCCGCCTTCTTCCACAGCTCGTCCACGCGCCGCTTCACGTCGGTAGACATTTCGATGACGCCCGGCCACGGCCTGGTAAAGCCTTCGCCGGGCCATTTCTTCGTAGCATCGACGCCCATCTTCGACCCATAGTTCGGCAGCCGGCTCGAGTGGTCGAGCGAATCCACAGGCCCCATGACAAACTGGATGTCGCGTTCCGGATCAATGTGGTTTAGCGCCTTCCACGCCACTTCCCGGTAGTTCTGCACGTCGACGTCCTCATCCACCACCACAATCACCTTGGAAAACATCGCCTGCCCGGTCCCCCAGATCGAATGCATCACTTTGCGCGCGTGCCCTGGATACGATTTCCGAATCGATACCAGCATGAGATTGTGAAAGATCCCCTCGGCCGGCATGGCGATGTCGCGCACTTCCGGGAGTTGCATCCGAATCAGCGGCAGAAAAATGCGCTCGATGGCCTTGCCCATGTAGTAGTCTTCCATCGGCGGCGGGCCTACGACCGTAGTCGCGTAGATCGGTTTCTCGCGGCGGGTGATCGCGGTCAGGTGAAATACCGGATATTCATCCGCCAGTGAATAGAAACCGGTGTGATCCCCAAACGGCCCTTCGGTGCGCAATTCACCGGGTTCCACGTAGCCCTCCAACACGATCTCGGCATGGGCGGGAACCTCCAGGTCGCACGTCTGGCACTTCACCATCTCCACCGGACTGCCGCGGAGGAATCCGGCGATCATCATCTCGTCCAAGTCGGGCGGCAGCGGCAGGATCGCCGAGTACATTGTGGCCGGATCCGCGCCGATCGCTACCGCCACCTCCATTCGCTTCTGCCCGTGCTGCTCCATGCGCCGGTAATGCTCGGCGCCTTGCTTGTGCGTCTGCCAGTGCATCCCGGCAGTCACATCATCGTAGATCTGCATGCGGTACATGCCGCAGTTGCGCTTGCCGGTGTCGGGATTCCGCGAGAACACCAGCGGCAGCGTAATAAACCGCCCGGCGTCTTCCGGCCAGCACTGCAACGCGGGCAGTTCGCGGAGTGACATTCCGCTGGTCTTGATAACTTCCTGGCACGCGCCTTTGGAAACCGTTTTGGGGAAGATCGCTCCCATCTCCGCCAGCTTGGGTAGCATTTTGATTTTCCCGATCAGCCCCTCCGGCATGCGCATCTCGAGCAATTCCACGATGCGCTGCGCCACTTCTTCCACCGACTCCACTTCCAGCGCGATCTCCATTTTTCGCATCGAGGCGAATGAGTTGACCAGAACCGGAATGTCGGATCCTTTCGGTTTCTCGAACAGCAGCGCCGGGCCGCCCCGCTTCACCGCTCGATCGGCGAATTCGGTAATTTCCAGAATCGGATTCACCTCGAACGGGATGCGCCGTAGTTCCTGGTTTTTTTCCAGCGCGGCGATGAACTCGCCTAGATCGCGGTAAGCCATAGTAATTCTTGAGTGTAACCGGATGGTCACACCCCCTGGATCCCCCTCTCCACCCCCATGTAGGGGGATTCAACAACCGCCCGCATAAGACCATTTGAATCAAGCCCTAGAATCGGATACTTTCAGTCCATGAAGCGCCTCTGTCTGACCTGCAAAAACAAACGGTGCATGCATCTCTGCCGTTTCCAGGAACAATCCGCGCCAAAAGCGCGCATGGTGCAGTTAACACGGCAAGAAGACTCGAAGGGGTAAAGCCATGGCCCATTGTGGAAACTGCCGTCACAATAGCGTTTCACCGGCGACGCCGCCGCCGGAACTCTTTCAAATTCGCCACGGTTATCGCGTCCGCTGGAACGAACTTTCGGTTACGGTCGAAGATAACTCCGGCAATTGGACCCTGCGCGTGCAGGATCCCACCCGTACGCTGTACACGGCGCACCGCGGCGCGGCGCGCGCCGCGCAGGTCGCCGCTCTCGAGTTTGCGATCTTCTGGGCATTTGGTGCTGCCAGCCGCGTGAGTCCCGACCGCCTGGCTAAGGAATTGAACTGGCAAGAATATTGGTAAGCAAAGGAGGGACCCGATGATTCGACTCTTTAATAGCATGGAACATCCCGGGCAATGGATCGCCGGTCTGCCCGATGGCGGCTGGGTGGCTTTTCCAAAAGCGGAAGGCGGCTGGGAACTACGGAGACCGGTCCACGGCCTCGATCCGATCCATCTCCGCGAGGTTCCGTCCGCGTGGGCAGCCGCGGCCGGTTTGAAGGCTGCGGCGCCCCCGAAATTCAAGAGAGTTGCCTGACCCTGCTCCTTTCCTCCTTCTGCCTGATGGCCTGACGTTCCGCTACCGGGCCATCAGGTATTATTTAGTTTCATGTCCAACCGGGTTGCCTTTGTGACCGGCGCCAGCCGCGGCATTGGGCGCGCGACTGCCTTGGCGCTCTGCCGCGCCGGCTTCGACGTCGTGGCCGCCTCAACCACTATCGAAAGCAACGTCGGGTTCGCCGCGGAAATGCGCTCCGCCGGCAACGGTCTCCTGGCTTTGAACCTGGACGTCGGCTCGCCCGAGTCCATCAAAGAATCTTTCGGACGCGCGCTCAAAGAGAAGGGCCGGATCGATGTGCTGGTGAACAACGCCGGCATCACGCGC
Source organism: Bryobacteraceae bacterium (assembly GCA_035295805.1). Classification (GTDB taxonomy): domain Bacteria; phylum Acidobacteriota; class Terriglobia; order Bryobacterales; family Bryobacteraceae; genus PSRJ01. Next base: position 5,581 of record DATGII010000082.1, read on the forward strand.
GACGGCCTCGCCGTCCGCATGAAACCGGCCGATTGGGAAGCCGTCCTGCGCGCCAATCTGGACGGAGCTTTCCTCTGCATCCAGCAGGTGCTGCCGGGGATGATGCGCAACCGCTGGGGCCGCATTATTAACATCTCCTCAGTGGTGGGCCAGTCTGGTAGCGCAGGCCAGGTAAACTATGCCGCCTCCAAAGCTGGTCTAATCGGAATGTCGAAGTCTCTCGCCCAGGAGATGGGCAGCCGCGGGATCACCGTCAATGTCGTGGCACCTGGCTACATCGCCACCGATATGACCAAGGACCTGCCCGAAGAGCGCAAACAGAAGATTCTCGCGGCCATCCCGCTGGAGCGCATCGGCACTCCCGAAGATGTCGCCGCGGCCGTCAAGTTTCTGGCCGGAGATGACGCGGCTTACATTACCGGCCATGTGCTCGCGGTCAACGGCGGCATGTACATGTAACGCTCCGCTTCAGATCTGGCTTGACGGCGTGATGAGTTTGGACCCGTTCGGGGCGCCCCCCGCGGGGTGGGGCGGCGATGGCGTAGGTGCAACGGGCTCGCCCGGCTGTGATCCGTAGCGCCTCGTGAACACCTTTGTGAATTCCGCCCCCAGAAAGAAAACTTGCCCCGAGTAATAAACCCAGACGACCAGGATGACCACGGAGGCCGCCGCGCCATACGTCGAAACAAAGCTTGCCTTGCCGAGATACAGGCCGATCAGGGTTTTGCCGATCGTGAACAGAATTGAGGTCACGGCCGCGCCGAGCAGTACGTCGCGCCACTCGAGACGCGCCTCCGGGAATACCTTATAAATGGCTCCGAACAGGGCCGTGATGATGGCGAACGAAACCAAACCGTTAATGACGTGCAGCAGCGCTTCCGGCAGCGGCAGGACGCCCGCAAAATAAGCCCCGGCGGCGGCGATCCACGCGTTCACCACCAGAGATACTAACAGCAGAAACCCAATCGAAAGGACCAGCGCGAATGAGAACAGCCGGTCTTTGATCAATTGCACGATGCTGCGCAGGCCACTGCCGGGCGCCGGCGAAACCTCCCAAATCGTGTTCAGCGCGTCGCGAAGCTCGAGCAGCACCCCGGAGGCGCCGAACAGGAGCGTCAGCAGCCCGATCGCCGTGGCGATGGCGCCGTGAGTGGTATTACGTGCGCTGGACAGCAGCAGTTGCGTCGCGCGCGCGCCCTCCGGACCCACCAAATCCCGGATTTGCTGCACCAGGTGATTCTCCGCCGCCCCCTCCCCGAAGACCAGGCCGCCGATCGAAACCACCACCAACAGGAGCGGCGCGAGCGACAGTAATGTATAAAATGCCAGTGACGCGCCCAGTCGTGAACCTTTTTGCCGTGTCCATTCGCTGAGACTTTCACTGAGCAGAATCCGTATGTCTTCCCACCGGAAGCAGCGCAGGGGTTTGCGATAACGGCGGGCGCCCCCCGCCCGCGTGGAAACCTCCGTCCCCCCGGCTTCTAAGATAGGCGGAGTGTCGTTGGCCATAACTGCCCTTTACCCACCGACACAAGCAAGAGCATTGCCGTGATACCCGCTGCTGCGGTGTCAGCTGTACGAAAGAGACTGCCACCACATTCCGCTAATGTGAAGAGATGGACCGAAAAATGCGGACGTACGGCCGGCATGAGACTGTCTGCTGGGGTAAGTGTCTGCTTATTTACATTTTTGGCATGCTCCACCGGACATGCCTACTCTGTGCTGAGCCATGAAGCGATCATCGATTCAGCCTGGGATCAGAACATTAAACCTCTGCTGATGAAAAAATATCCGCAGGCTACGCCGGCGGAATTACAGGAGGCACATGCCCACGCGTATGCCGGCTGCATCATCCAGGACATGGGCTATTACCCCTTCGGCAACAAGTTCTTCAGTGACCTCGTGCATTATTTGCGCAGCGGCGATTTCGTTGTCAACATGATCCGGGAGGCGCAGAGCCTGGATGAATATGCTTTCGCGTTGGGCGCGCTTGCGCATTATGCCGCCGACACCCAGGGCCATGGCGTGGCGGTGAATCGTTCCGTGCCGATCCAATATCCCAAGCTTGAACGGAAATTCGGCCGCGTCGTGACCTACGAGGACGATCCCGCCGCGCATCTCAAGGTCGAGTTCAGCTTTGACGTGCTGCAGGTGTCGCGTGGGAACTACGCTCCCCAGAGCTATCACGACTTCATCGGATTCGCCGTGTCCAAGAATGTGCTCGAACGCGGCTTTTACGACACGTACTCGCTCGAGCTAACCGATCTCTTCAAGGATCTGGATAAGGCGCTCGCGACCTACCGCCACATCGTCAGCGGCACGATCCCTCATATGACCCGCGTCGCCTGGCGTCTTAAGAAGGACGAGCTCGTTAAAACCCGGCCGGGCGTAACGCGTCGCGCCTTCATTTACAACCTGTCGAAAGCCGGCTACCGCAAGGAGTGGGACGGGAATTATCGAACTCCGGGCCCCGGCTCGGCCGTGCTGGCCTTTCTCATTCGGATTCTGCCGAAGTTCGGCCCCTTGCGCGCCCTCGCCTTCAAAGCTCCGAATTCGCAAACCGAACGGTTGTTCGAAGACAGTTTTGACCGCACCTTGGCGGAGTACCGCCGCTTGCTCGGCCAGGTCGATGCGGACAAGTTGGCGTTGGGCAACATCGATCTGGACACAGGCAAGCCGACCGAACCCACCGCCTACCGGCTGGCGGATAAATCGTACGCGGAGCTCGCGCTTAAGCTCGCTGCTAAACCGCCGGACAAGGTGGATCCGCAGGTGCGCGACAATATCCTCAACTACTACCGCGACCTGGATCTCCCGTTCGCCACGAAGAAGAAACGCAAAGATTGGCAGAAGACCCTGGCGGCGATTGAGAAGCTAAAGGGCCAGGCTGCCGTCGCGGAAAACCGCCCTTAGTCAGCCCGCAGCAGCGGATCCACATCCGGCCGTTGTCCATTTCGCTCGGGATCGGCCGCTTCGTGCACAGCGCCACTAACGGACACCCCGCCATTGCCAGCTACAATGGTGCCGATGAACCGCCTCGAAGAAGTGCGCCGCCGCCACGCGGCAGCCGAGCAGGGGGGCGGGGCCGAGCGCCAGGCCCGCCAGCACAAGGAAGGCAAGCTTTCAGCGCGGGAGCGCGTGGAACTCCTGCTCGACGAGAACTCGTTCGAAGAGCTCGACACACTGGTCGCGCACCGCTGCCGCGATTTCGGCATGGATTCGCAGGTCATCCCCGGCGACGGTTTTATCACCGGCTATGGGCGTGTGGACGGCCGCCTGGTTTACGTGTTCGCGCAGGATTTCACCGTTTTCGGCGGCTCGCTTTCCGGCGCGAACGCGCAGAAGATCTGCAAGATCATGGATCTCGCCATGAAGACCGGCGCGCCTGTAATCGGCTTGAACGATTCCGGCGGCGCGCGCATTCAGGAAGGAGTGCTCTCCCTGGCCGGCTACGCCGATATCTTTCTGCGGAACACGCTCGCCAGCGGTGTCATCCCGCAAATTTCAGCCATCATGGGGCCGTGCGCCGGCGGCGCGGTCTACTCCCCCGCCATCACCGATTTCATTTTCATGGTGGACCACACCAGCTATATGTTTGTGACTGGCCCGGACGTAATCAAAACCGTCACCCACGAAGATGTCACCAAAGAAAAACTGGGCGGCTCGATGACGCATAATTCGGTGAGCGGGGTCGGGCATTTTATCGCGGCCGATGACAGCGAGTGCCTGCGCATGATCCGCGAGCTGTTGTCCTATCTGCCGCAGAACAATCGTGAGGATCCGCCGCGCCGCGCCGCCAATGATCCCGCCGACCGCCGCGATCCGGCGCTCGATACCCTGGTGCCCGCCGAATCGAACCTCCCTTATGACATGAAGGACGTCATCCGCCGCGTCGTCGATGGCGGGGAGTTCTTCGAAATCCACGAGCATTGGGCGAGAAATCTGGTTGTCGGCCTGGCCCGCATGGATGGCCGTTCGGTCGGCATCGTAGCCAATCAGCCGGCGTTTCTGGCCGGCTGCCTCGATATCAATTCATCGGATAAGGGAGCGCGCTTCGTCCGGTTTTGCGACGCGTTCAACATCCCGCTGCT
>DATGII010000083.1:0-31898 GCA_035295805.1 Bryobacteraceae bacterium
CGACCCTCAGTCTCACCGAAACCCGCGACATTATCGGCCGCCTCAAAGAGCGGTTTCCACATATCCAGGGTCCGCCGGCGCAAGATATCTGCTATGCCACCGAAAATCGCCAGATGGCCGTGAAGGCGATTTCGGAAGCGATTGATCTGCTGCTGGTAGTGGGTTCCCAGAATAGCTCCAATTCCAAACGACTGGTCGAGGTGGGAGACAACGTCGGTGTCCGCTCGTACCTCGTAAACGATTGCGGTGAGGTCGATCCGGATTGGCTGCAGGCTATCCGGAATGTCGGGGTGACGGCGGGCGCGTCGGCTCCGGAGCATTTGGTTCAAGAGTTGGTTGCCTTTCTGCGTGACCACGGCTTCCGTCAGATGGAGGAAATCGAGATGGTGGACGAAGACGTGCGATTCTCTCTGCCATCGGAGCTGACCGTTTCGCTGCGATGAGCGCACCGGCCCAACTCGGCAGGACCCTGCAATCGGCCGCGCGGCGCGCCACGGATCGCGCGGCGGCCTGCCTGGCTGGATTACAGGCGCGTGACGGTCATTGGTGCGCCGAGTTGACCGCCGACAGCACGCTGGAATCGGATTTCATTCTGTTTCAGCTTTGGCTCTATCCTCCCGCCCATGGAGTCTGGGAGCCGCGCACGCGTTCGCTGGTCGATAAAGCCGCGCGGTCGATTTTGGAGCGCCAGTTGCCCGACGGCGGTTTTAACATCTACGTGAAGGGTCCGTCGGAAGTCAGCGCTTCCGTCAAAGCCTATGTCGCGCTGCGCCTGGCCGGCCTGGCCCAGACCGATCTGCGCATGGTGCGGTTGCGCGAGCGCATTCTGGCGCTCGGCGGCATCCAGGCGGCGAATAGTTATGTGAAGGTCAATCTGAGCCTGTTCGGGCTCTATCCGCGCGAGGATTGCCCGAGCATTCCGCCGGAAGTGGCGTTGCTGCCCTTCAATTTTCTGTACCAGATGTCGTCCTGGACACGCGCCATCGTGGTCTCGCTTTCTCTGGTACATGCGGCGGATCCACGTCGTCCAGTCCCCGCGGGCCTCAACCTGGAGGAACTGTGGCTGCCCGGAGTGAGCGGAGGCTTTCGCAGAGACGACGCCTGGCTGACCCCGCGAAATGCCTTCCTGGCGGTTGACCGCGTCTTGAAATGGTGGGAGCGCCACGGATCGAAGGCCATTCGCCGACGCGCCATTGAGAAGGCGCGGGACTGGATGGTGGAGCGCTTGCACGACTCCGACGGCTTGGGAGCCATCTATCCACCCATGATGTATTCGGTGATGGCACTGGATATGCTCGGGTATCGGGAGGACCATCCGCTGCGGGTCGAAGCACTGCGCCAGTTCAATAGCCTGATGGTTGACGATGGCGAGCGTTTCTTTTTCCAGCCCTGCTTCTCGCCGGTCTGGGATACCGCCATCGCCGCTTACGCGCTCGGAAAAGCCGGCGCCCATCGCCAGTCCTGCGGACGCGCCGCCGATTGGCTCCTCGCGCGCGAGATCCGCCGCAAAGGCGATTGGTCGGTGAAACGTCCTGACACCGAGCCTTCCGGCTGGGCTTTTGAATACGCCAATGCCTTTTACCCTGATATCGATGACACGGCCATGGTGATGCTTGCCTTGAGCGAGGCACCCGCCGGCGATCCCGCGGCGCAGCAGGCCTGTCATCGGCGCGCGCTCGCCTGGCTGCTCGCCATGCAATCGAGCGATGGCGGCTGGGCCGCTTTCGACGCCGACAACAACTGGCAGTTTCTCAGCAACGTTCCTTTCGCTGATCACAATGCCATGCTCGACCCGGCATGCGCCGATATCACCGGCCGCGTCCTCGAGGCTCTGGCGGCACATGGCATCGAGCGCGCGCATCCCGCGGTGCGGCGCGGCGTGGAGTGGCTCGTGCGCCATCAGGAGGCCGACGGAAGCTGGTACGGCCGCTGGGGCGTCGCCTATATCTACGGAACTTGTTTTGCCCTACGCGGCCTCGCCGCCGCCGGCGAAAGCGACCGCGAGGCGCATATCCTCCGCGCGGGCGAGTGGCTGCGCTCCATCCAAAATGCCGACGGCGGATGGGGCGAAAGCTGCGCCAGCTATGATAATGGCCTCTACACTGCCGGACCCAGCACGCCCTCGCAGACCGCTTGGGCGATTCTCGGATTGATTGCCGGCGGCGATTGCTCCAGCCTCAGCGTCCGTCATGGTGTGGAGTATTTGCTGGAAACGCAGAACGCGGACGGAAGCTGGCACGAAGAACTGGCCACCGGCACCGGTTTCCCCAAGGTTTTCTATTTGAACTATCACTTGTACAAGGACTATTTCCCACTGTTGGCGCTGGCTGTGTTCGTAGAGCAGGCGCGACCGAATGGATAGACAACGATGAAATTTCCACTCGCAATGACTGCCGGCCTGGCCGGGTACATTCTCAAGAACAAGATGCGCCCGCGTCCGGAGTGGCAAAAGACCGCCGCGCCGGCAGCCAATACCGCGAATCCCTTCCGTATTCTGCCTGCCAAAACCGGCGAGAAGCGCCAGCCGCACCCCATGATCAACAAACGCTTTCCGATCGTGCTCATGCTGGAGCCGCTGCACGCCTGCAATCTCACCTGCACCGGCTGCGGCCGCATTCGCGAATATGAAAGTACCATCACTGAACGGGTTCCCCTGGAAGAATGCCTGGCGGCGGTGGACGAGTGCGGCGCGCCGGTGGTCTCGATCTGCGGCGGCGAACCGATGATGTACCCCCAGATCGGTGAACTGGTCGCCGGAATCCTCGAGCGCAACCGCCACATCTACCTGTGCACCAACGGCATGTTCATCCGAAAGCGGCTGAAAGAGTTCCGCCCCGACCGGCGTTTCTACTTCAATGTGCATCTGGATGGCATGGAAAAGAACCACGATCTCGCCGTGGAAAAGCAGGGCGTCTTCCGCGAGGCGATCGAAGGTCTTAAAAGCGCTAAGGCCGCCGGCTTCCAGGTGTGCACCAACACCACCGTCTACAAAGAGACCGACATGCGCGAAATCGAAGAACTCTTCGAGTACCTGCGCCAATTCGATGTCGATGGTCACCAGATCGCGCCAGCCTACGGCTACTCGTCCGTCAATGACCGCGAAATCTTTCTCACCCGTGACGACATCTACGAAAAATTCAAAGATATCGACCGGCTTGCTAAGAAATATCCGGTCCGCCAGACACCCCTTTATTTGGATTTCCTAAAGGGCGACAAGGATCTCCCGTGCACGGCCTGGGGCAATCCCACCTACAATGTAAAGGGCTGGAAGGGTCCGTGCTACCTGATCACTGACGGCCATTACAAGACTTTCGAAGAATTGATGACAGCCACGCCGTGGGAGAGCTACGGCCATGGCAACGACCCGCGGTGCGAGCACTGCATGGTTCACTGCGGCTACGAAGCGTCGGCGGCCTTCGGCATCAATGCCGGCGTGGCCGATAACCTGAAGATGCTGGCGTGGATGCTGCGCTAGTTCGGCGGAGCGGGTGCGCCCAATGAAGCCCGTCCTGGTCACCGGCGCTTCGGGGTTTTTAGGGTGGCATGTCGCGCGTCTCTTGATCGAGCGGGGCCTTGTGGTCCGCGCGTTAGTGCGTCCCGGAAGCCGTGTGCAGGAACTGGATGCCGAGCCCGTTACGGGCGATCTCCGCGACCCCGAATCGCTGTCACGAGCCGTAGCCGGCTGCGGCCTGGTCTACCATGTAGCCGCCGACTATCGGCTCTGGGCCAGGCATCCTCGCGACCTTTACCGCTCCAATGTCGATGGCACTCGCCATCTGCTCGAAGCCGCCCGCCGCGCCGGAGTGGAGCGCGTTGTCTATACCAGCACGGTCGGCTGCATCGGAATTCCACGCGACGGAGTGGGGGATGAGAACACTCCCGTCTCGCTGGCCGATATGGCCGGAGCATACAAGCGCTCGAAATTTCTCGCCGAGGAGGTTGCGCTCGGGTTCGCGCGCAACGGCCTCCCTGTGGTCATCGTGAACCCGACCGCGCCGGTTGGTGATCACGATATCAAGCCCACGCCGACCGGCCAAACGGTCCTGGATTTTTTGTCCGGAAAAATGCCCGCGTTTATCGATACCGGGCTGAACATTGTGAATGCACGCGATGTGGCGCACGGCCATCTGCTGGCATGCGAGCGAGGACGGATCGGCGAGCGCTATATCCTGGGCTCGGAAAATCTGACGCTGGCGCAAATTTTGCAAACCCTGGCGCAAATCACCGGCCGCAAAGCCCCGACGTTCCGGCTTCCCTATGCTGTGGCCTATTGTGCCGGAATGTGCAGCACCGCATGGGCCGAAGTTACCGGCGCGCCGCCCCGGGTGCCGATCGAAGCCGTGCGGATGGCCCGCAAAAAGATGTGGGTCACCCACGAAAAAGCCCGGCGCGAACTGGGCTTTCAACCGGGTCCGGCCGAGACGGCCTTGCGGTGCGCCGCCCAGTGGTTCGCGGCAACCTGGCGCGTGCCGGCTCAGACTCCGGCGGCTTGATGAGGCTCCTGATGGTGGCATCCGACGCGATGGAATTCCGCGGAGTGCTCACGCGAACACAGGCGCCGCGTAGAATCTCGATCGGAACCGATTGGGCTCGTACCGGCAAACTAAACGGCCAGGATGTGCTGCTGGTTGCAAACGGAGTAGGCTGGCGGCGTGCGGCCGAGGCCGTCGAAGCCGCTTGGACGGTTTTCCGCGCCGATCGCGTGCTCAGTATTGGTTTCTGCGGCGCGCTGGACCCCTCGCTACCCTTGTCTGAGATCGTTGTGGCAAATTGTGTTTCTGCTTCGGCCCGTCCGTTTCCGGTGCTCCCGGTCGAAGGGTCGAAGCCAGCGGTATCCGGCCCGATCTGCTCGGTGGATCGGGTGATTACTACCGCAGCTGAGAAGCAGGCCTTGGCGGCACGGGGCGCAATCGCTGTCGAAATGGAAGCCGCCGGAGTAGCGGAAAAGGCCGAATCCCTGGGTCTCCCGTTCTCCTGCGTTAAGGTAGTTACCGATTTGGCAAGCGAAGATATGGCGAATGATTTCAATAAGGCGCTGCGTTCCGACGGGCACTTCGCTACAATGCTTATTTTTAGAGATTCTTTGCGCCATCCGGGTGCCCGGATCCCGGAATTGATCCGGTTGCAGCGACGCTGCGCTCGGGCCACCCGAACCCTGGGGGACTTTTTTGCCGACTGCCGATTCTGAGGTGAGCGCCATCCCTGCCACTATGCACGCCGCCGTTTACCGGGGGCAGAGCACGGTGACGGTCGAGGAGATCCCCATACCGTCCATTGGAGCAGGGGAGATTCTGGTCCGCGTCGAAGCCTGCGGCATTTGCCACACTGATCTGAAGAAGATCGAGCACAATCTCCTGGAGCCGCCGCGCATCTACGGCCACGAGACAGCCGGCGTCGTCGCTGCTGTCGGTGCGGGCGTGACCCAGTTCCGGCGTGGCGATCGCGTCCTCGCCTTCCACCACATTCCTTGCGGGAATTGTTTTTACTGTGAACGGAAACTCTACGCCCAGTGCCCGGTCTACAAAAAAGTTGGCATTACCGCCGGATTTGAGCCGGCGGGTGGCGGCTTCGCTCAGTTTGTGCGCGTGATGGATTGGATTGTCGCGCGCGGCGTCGAAAAAATTCCTGATCATGTCTCGTTCGAGCGCGCCACGCTCGTCGAGCCGCTGAACACCTGTTTGAAGGCGGTCGTGCAATGTGATCCACAGCCGGGCGACCTGGTGTTGGTCATGGGCCAGGGGCCAATTGGTCTGATGTTCACCATGCTGGCGCATCGCACCGGCGCTCGCGTCGTGGCAACCGACACGATTACCGAGCGCCTCGGGATCGCCGTCCGTTGCGGAGCAGAGTGCGCGTGGGACCCGCGCGCGACCGACGTGGCGGCTCATGTAAAAACGTTGACTGCCGGGCGCGGCGCTGACGCGGTAATCGTCGCGGCCTCGGTTCCCGGAATTCTGCAGCAGGCGATTGCCAGTTCGCGCCCCGGCGCCCGCATCTTGCTGTTCGCTCAGACCTCGGCAACTGAACGGATCGAGGCTTCCGGCGCCGATATCTGCGTTGGCGAACGAACCTTGTTCGGCTGTTATAGCGCATCGGTAGATTTGCAGAAGGAATCCACGGATTTGGTTTTCGGTGGCAGTCTTCCTCTGGACGAGTTGATTTCCCACCGTCTGCCTTTGGTTAAAATCCGTTCAGGTTTCGATTTAGCGTTGCATCCCGAGCCTAAATCGTTGAAAATAATCGTTCAGCCACAGAGGTGGTGATAGTGAATAACCAGATGATCGCGGCTGTGCTCTACGGCAAGGAACACTTGCAGGTGGAGTCGGTTGCTGTTCCCACGATCGGCAACGGAGACATCCTGGTCCGAGTGAAAGTGGCGCTGACCTGCGGGACAGACGTGAAGGTGTTCCGTCGCGGGTATCATGCCCGCATGATCGTTCCTCCGGCCGTGTTCGGGCACGAACTCGCGGGCGACGTGGTCGCGGTAGGCGGGGATGTCTCCGCGTTTCGAGTTGGCGAACGCGTGGTCGCGGCCAATTCCGCCCCTTGCGACGAGTGTTTTTTCTGCCGTCGCGGCCTCGAAAATCTCTGCGAAGATCTCTTATTCAATAACGGAGCTTACGCCGAGTACATCCGAATTCCAGAACGGATCGTTCAGCGCAATACTTACCCGATCCCGTCGACTGTGAGCTATCACGATGCCGCGCTGGTGGAGCCGTTGGCCTGTGTGCTGCGCGGATTTGAGGAGACTGCGCCCCAGGCGGGCGACACCATTTCGATTATCGGGCTCGGCCCCATCGGCTTGATGTTCGTCAAACTGGCGAAACTATACGGCTGCCGGGTCATCGCGATTGGCCGGCGCAAAACACAGCTCGACCGCGCCGCCGCGCTGGGCGCCGATGAGCTGATCGAAGCTCCCGGAGATTCCAATCCCGTCCCGGCCATTCGGCGTATGACTCACGGCCGCGGCGTCGATATTGCAATCGAAGCCGTTGGCAAGCCGCAGACCTGGCATTGGGCCGCCGACATGGTGCGCCGCGGCGGCACGGTCAATTTCTTTGGTGGATGCCCCAACGACAGCAAGGTCAGCCTCGACACGGCCCTGCTGCACTATTCCGAGATCACCTGCAAGGCTACGTTCCACCACACTCCGGCCTACATCCGCAAGGCGCTGGATTTGATCTGCGCAGGGCAGGTCACGGCATCGTTCTTCGTCAACCGCGAAGAGCCGCTCGCCAATCTGCTGGAAGTCATGCGCCATCTGATGAGCCACAACGGGCACCTCAAGACCGCGATTCTTCCGTAAGGGGAAGCGCCGTGGACGCGACCGGGTTTTTGCCTCCCGCCGAGTTTGTGCGCTTGCCGGCGGCGCTGGACCGGCGTTATTCGCTGCCGGAAGCGCGCGCCTACACGCGGTGGCTGGCCACCCACCATTACGAAAATTTTCACGTGGTCAGCTTTCTGCTCCCGAAACGGTTGCACCAGGATCTATACAACGTGTATGCCTACTGCCGCTGGGCCGACGATTTAGGCGATGAGATGGGCGACCCCGCCGAGAGCCTGCGCCTTCTCGATTGGTGGCGCAGGGAGCTCGATGCCATGTACGACGGCGAAGCCACCCACCCCGTCTTCGTCGCGCTGCGCCCTACCGTCGAGCGATACGGCATTCCGCGAGCTCCGTTCGCCGACTTGATCCAAGCCTTCGTCCAGGACCAGACGGTCACCCGGTACCGGAATTTCGAAGAGTTGTTCGGATACTGCCGCAATTCCGCGAATCCGGTCGGCAGGCTCGTGCTTTATCTCTGCGGGTACTCCGACACCGAGCGGCAGCGGCTCTCTGATGCCACTTGCACCGCTCTCCAGCTTGCGAACTTCTGGCAGGATGTTGCCGTCGACCTGCTGAAAGACCGGGTCTACATTCCGCTCGACCTCATGGCGCGGCACGCATACACGGTCGAAGACCTCTTCGCCCGGCGTTTTACACCGGGCTTTCGCGAGGTGATGCGCGAAATCGTAGGCCGCGCGCGCGAGTTGTTTCGCGAAGGCTTGCCGCTGCCGCGAATGGTAGATCGCCGGCTGGCCCTCGACATCGACTTGTTCAGCCGGGGCGGCCTGCGTGTGCTCGACAAGATCGAGCGGCAGGGCTACGATGTGCTCCGCGCGCGGCCCGCGATTTCCAAGGCGGAGCGAGTGGCGCTTCTGCTTCAATCCCTGGCGCGCGTAGCGTTCTTGCGAGCCGCTCGATGAACCAGATCGAGCAGTCGTACGACTACTGCCGCCGTATCGCCCGCAGCCGCGCCAAGAATTTTTACTATTCCTTCCTGCTGTTATCCGCCCAACAGCGCAAAGCCATGTGCGCCATCTACGCCTTCATGCGCTACTGCGATGATTTAAGCGACGAGCCGGGCGCCTCGCGGGCCGCCATCGACCGGTGGCGCGCCGAACTCGACCAGGCCCTCGAAGGCCGGTTCAGTGCCCATCCCCTCTGGCCGGCCTTCCATCACACCGTCCGGCGCTTCCAGATTCCTCACGAGTATTTTCGCGAAATGATCGAAGGCGTTCTTTCCGATCTCGAGCCGCGCCGGATTGAAACTTTCGATCAGCTGTATCACTACTGTTACCAGGTGGCGTCAGTTGTGGGGCTGACCATCGTGCACATCTTCGGCTTCGATACGCCCCGCGCGCTGCCGTTGGCGGAGAAATGCGGCGTGGCCTTTCAGCTGACGAACATCCTGCGCGACATCCGCGAGGATGCGGAGCGGCAGCGGATCTACCTTCCCGCCGAAGACCTCTGCAAATTTGGAGTAACCGCCGAGGATCTTGCTGCCGGCCGCCGCACCGAGCCATTCCTCCATCTAATGCGCTTCGAAGCGGCCCGCGCCCGCGCATACTACAACGAGGCTCTTCCCCTGCTCGACCTGATTCATCCCCGCAGCCGTCCCTCGCTGTGGGCTCTGATCACAATCTACTCGCAACTGCTGGAACGGATCGAGCGTACGAACTATGACGTCTTTACCCGCCGCGTGCGGCTGTCGACCGTGCAGAAGAGTTGGATCGTGCTGCGGGCGCTGATTCAGCGGGGTCCGTGAACTCTCAGCGCTGTGAAATCATAAAAATGAATCCCACGATCCTGAAAGTAAGTGTTCTTACGGACGGCACCGTGCTCCTGAACGGCGACACCGTCACCCTGGCCGCGTTTTCTGACGCGGTACGCGCGGCGCCTCAGGGCGCGGTGGTCTGGTATTACCGGGAGAATGCCGCAGCGGACGGGCCGCCCATTGCCATGGCAGTGATGAAACTCGTGGCCGATCGGCGTCTTCCGGTGCGCTTATCCTCCAAGCCCGATTTTTCGGATGCAATCGCGCCCGCCTCCGCGGCCGCTCGAGCGTTTGCGGCGATCCGGCAGCGTGCCGCGCAGCGCCAATTGGTGGTCGTGCGCCCGGACGGGCGGACCTTGGTCCTTTCCGCGCTGGACAAGGCCAGCGCTCCGCCCGAAGCCATCGCTGCAATAGAAAGGCTGCTGCCTTCCTCTGAGCTTCGCAACGTCGCTGCCGTCGCCGATACATCGTGGACGATGTCGGAAAGGCCCGGCGTTCAAGAGGCGGGTAAAGCGATTCCATTTTTTGGGCTGTTGATGGGTCTGGCATCAATAGGACACGCGGTGTGGATCTTTAGCGGAAATACCAGCGCCATCCTTACCGAGGGCTGCCGCGACGCCGATCTGGCGATCCTCGACAGCAGCCGTTTGGAAGCGCTTCCGGAGGACTGGCAGGCGCAAATCACAGCGGCCATGCGGCGACCCCAACTCCTGGTGCACGACCGTGCGACCCAGAAATTGAGAAAGCCTTGAGAACCCGCCATCAAAGCCGCTGCCGGCCGGCTTTTTAGTTACAGATCAATGACAGATTGGAGTCGCCCGGCCAGCCCGGAGTTAGAATAGGCAATGCGCCTTCGTGTATGCCTCTTTTCGTGCCGAACCGGTATCGCGGCAAGTTGATCGTCGTCGAGGGAATCGACGGTTCCGGTAAATCCACGCAACTCTCCCTGTTGAGCCATTGGCTGCGATCGCAGGGATACGCCGTCGCCTTTAGCGAATGGAATTCTTCGCCGCTGGTCCGGCAGACGACTCGCCGCGGCAAGAAGAAGGAGATGTTCACTCCCACCACGTTCAGCCTGATCCATGCCACGGATTTCGCTGACCGGATGGAGAGCTACATTTTCCCGCTGGTGAAATCGGGCGCGATTGTGTGCGCCGATCGCTACGCCGGCACCGCGTTCGCGCGTGATGTGGCGCGCGGCGTTAGCCGCAGCTGGGTCCGCAATCTGTACCGCTTCGCCCTGCATCCGAATTTGAGTTTTTATTTTCGTGTTCCCCTGGACGTGGCCCTCGGCCGGATTCTGGGAGGCCGCGATGCCTTGAAGTACTACGAGGCCGGCATGGATCTAGGCTTGGCGCGCGATGTCGAAGAGAGCTTCCGTATCTTCCAGGGCCGCATCCTGGACGAATACGAGGCCATGATCGACGAAATGGGCTTCCACGTCATCGACGCCACGTTGTCAATCGAAGAGCAGCAGCGCATCATGCGCGATATCGTCGTCCGCGAACTCGGCGATAGTCTGAAGAACGGTATCCTCCACTTGCCCGCCGGAAGAGAGTTTAATGGCAACCCGACAACCTCTGCAGTTCTATAGCGAGCCGCTGCCGGATGTGAATACGACGGAACTTCAGGGCAAGCTCATTGTGATTGAAGGTCCCGATGCGGTTGGCCGCAGCACGCAAATTACCCTGCTGAGACAGTGGCTGGAACAGGAGGGCCACGCCGTCATCGACAGCGGCATGGCGCGTTCCGCACTCGCCGGCAAGGGCATCAAAATGGCCAAGACCGGCAATACCCTCGGTCCGATCACCATGACGTTGTTCTACACCACCGACTTCGCGGACCGGCTCGAGAATGAGATCATTCCCGCGCTCCGCGCCGGTTTTGTCGTCCTCATCGACCGCTATATTTTCTCCATCATGGCGCGCGCCATTGCTCGCGGCGAAGACCGCCGCTGGATCGAGCAGGTGGCGGGCTTCGCCCTTGTGCCGCACGCTGTTTACTATCTGCGCACCGGCGTGGAGCACTTGGTTTCGCGCGTGGTGTTGGGACGCGGCCAGTTTGACTTCTGGGAAAGCGGCATGGACCTTCGGTTCGGTCCCGATATGTACGAGAGCTTCGTGAAGTATCAGAGCCGGCTCATCAAAGCCCTCGACGCGATGGTCGAGCCATACGACTTCACCGTGATCGACGCCGGTCAGCCGGTCGAACGCATCTTTCACGAGTTGCAGCGGCGCATCACCCGGCTGCGGATGGGCCGCCTGTCGAACCGCAAACCGGCCCTCAAGAAGGCCAAGACCTGATGGAGATTTATCTTCTGCGGCACGGGATCGCGGAAGACGCCGCGCCGGGAAAACCCGACGCGGACCGCGCCCTGACCGCCGCCGGACGCCAGAAGCTGCGGCGCGTACTCGCACGGGCTCGATCGGCTAAGGTCGAGCCCGGTGTGATCCTTTCCAGCCCCTACCGCCGGGCACTGGAGACCGCCGAAGTGGCCGGCGAGTCTCTGGGCTATCACGGAAAAGTTGTCCCCACGGCGGCGCTCACGCCCGATGCCGATCCGCGTGACACGTGGGAGGAAATTCGCGCGCGCAAATCGGAAGATTCAATTCTGCTGGCGAGCCACGAACCGCTCATGAGTACCCTGCTGGCTTTCCTGTTGAACACGCCGGCCCTCTTGGTCGATTTCAAAAAAGCGGCGCTCGCGCGCGTGGATTGCGATCGCTTTGGCCCCGAGCCGCACGCCACCTTGAAATGGATCTTGACGCCGGCCACCGCGGGCGAGTGATGGGCATCCGGCAGGCCACCGCCCTTTATGAAGCATGGCTCGGCAAGCGCCTCAGGCTTATTGCGAAAGACCTGAAGCTCAAGCACGCGGCCATGCGCTCCGCGCCTTTCCCCTTCTTGCGTGCGACTTATTACCGCTGGGCGCAGACGTGGGCCGATGTCTGTGGAGACGCGGCGCGCGCGCCGCAAGTGCTGGCAGTCGGCGATCTGCACGTCGAAAATTTCGGAACCTGGCGCGACATCGAAGGGCGGCTGGTCTGGGGCATCAACGACTTCGATGAGGCTTGGCCGCTGCCCTATACCAACGACCTCATCCGCCTCGCGGCGAGCGCCTTGCTGGCCAGGATGACTTGCGGCGCCAAGATGGGTATCGCGGCGATTCTGGAAGGATATTACGATGCGCTCGAAGCCGGCGGCCGAGCGTTCGTCCTCGCCGAGCATCATATTGCCTTGCGCCGTATGGCCTCGGCGCGTCTGCACGAGCCCGAGAAATACTGGGAAAAACTGCGCGCCTGGCCCCTGTGCTCCAGTCCGCCCGGCGCGAACAGAGCCATCGAGCGCCTGATGCCGGAGCGCGGCCTCGAATGGCGCGTGATGCATCGCGTAGCCGGGCTCGGCAGTCTCGGCCGCGAGCGATACGTCGCGTTAGCCGATTGGCACGGCGGATCGGTGGCGCGCGAGGCCAAGGCACTGGCCCCGTCGGCATGCGTCTGGGCCGAGCGCGGGAAAGGCGCCGCTCCGATTCATTACCAGGAGATCCTTGACAGCGCAGTGCGCTGCCGCGATCCGTTCGTTCGCGTTCGCAAGCGCTGGATTGTCCGCCGGCTTGCGCCCGATTGCTCGCGCATCGAGCTCTTCGCGCTCCCCAAGCAGCGCGACGAAACCCGCCTTCTGCATGCCATGGGGTTCGAGACGGCCAACGTTCACCTCGGCAGCGCCAAAGCGCGCCTCCTACGCGAAGATCTGAGGCGGCGCCCGCGCAATTGGCTGCTCGACGCCGCTCACCGCATGCAGGAAGCCGTCTTTGAAGATTTCAAGGATCAGTAACGCCGGTTGTCTCGCCAGCGGCGCTACTCGACTCGGTAATTCGGCGCTTCCTTGGTGATGATCACGTCGTGCACGTGGCTTTCCCGCAGGCCGGCCGGTGAGATACGCAGAAACCGTGAATTGCATTGCAGCTCGCGGATATTCCTCGAGCCACAATAGCCCATTCCGGACCGCAACCCTCCCACCAGTTGGTACACCAGGTCGGAAAGCGGCCCTTTGGCGGCAACGCGGCCCTCAATGCCTTCCGGCACCAGCTTGGAACCGGCATCCTGCGAATACCGGTCCGCGCTGCCTTGCGACATCGCGCCCATCGATCCCATCCCGCGATAGGTCTTGAACGTCCGGCCTTGGTAGAGAATCGTTTCGCCGGGACTTTCGTCGGTGCCGGCCAGCAGACTGCCGATCATCACGCAATCCGCGCCCGCCGCGATGGCTTTCGTGATGTCGCCCGAGTATTTGATGCCTCCATCGGCGATCAGCGGAACACCTGCGTCGCGCGTGGCCCGCGCGCATTCGGAAATCGCCGTGATCTGCGGCACCCCGGCGCCCGACACCACCCGCGTGGTGCAGATCGAGCCCGGGCCGATTCCCACCTTGATGCCGTCCACCCCCAGTGAGATCAGTTCCCGCGCGCCTTCATAGGTCGCGACGTTGCCGGTGATCAGCTGTACCTCGGGGAGTTTACACTTGATCATCTTCACCGCGTCCAGCACGCGTCCGCTATGGCCGTGCGCGGTGTCGATCGCCAATACATCCACCTTCCGCGAAACCAGTTCTTGGGCACGCTCCAGAAAATCGCCGGTCGCGCCAATGGCGGCGCCGACCCGCAATCGGCCTTGACGATCCTTGGCCGAATTCGGATACTTCAATTTTTTCTGGATGTCTTTGACAGTGATTAGACCTTTGAGGTTGTAATGATCATCTACAACCAGCAATTTCTCGACGCGGTGCTGGTGTAGAATCGCCTCCGCCTCTTCCAGCGTCGTGCCGACCGGAACCGTAACCAGGTTCTCCTTCGTCATGACCTCGGAAACCGGCAGGTCGAAGCGGCTTTCAAAACGCAAATCGCGATTCGTGAGAATGCCGACCAGCTTTCCATCCAGCGTCACCGGCACACCCGAGATCCGGTAGCGCCGCATCAATTCCTGCGCGGCGGAAATCGACTGATCGGGCCGGATCGTAATCGGATCCACGATCATGCCGCTCTCGCTGCGCTTAACCCGGTCCACTTCCTCCGCTTGCCGGTCGATCGACATGTTCCGATGGACGATGCCGATGCCGCCCTGCTGCGCCAGCGCAATCGCCAGGTGCGATTCAGTCACCGTATCCATCGCCGCTGATACGATCGGGATATTGAGGCCGATCTGACGGGTGAAGCAGGTGCGCGTGTCAACTTCGGAAGGCAGAACCTCGCTGCGGGCCGGTTCGAGCAGAACGTCGTCGAAGGTGAGGCCCTCGGGAAGTACGTCTTGAATCATGGTGATTCACCCCATCATAGCGTACGGCTTCGCAGTCTCCAAAAAGGAAGCCGAGCCGCAAGCGAGGCGTACCGCACTACTTTTGACTTTTGACTTTGGACCTTTGACTTTTGACTTCTTCCAGTTGGCCATGCGGCCGAAGTCCGGACCAATCCTCGGCCAGCACAATGGAGTTTGCGGGATTCTTCGGGTCGTACCGCACCGAAACCGCGCCGATCAGCACCGACAGATCCGCGGGAAGGTAGTCTTTCAGCACGGACATGTCCTGCGACGCGATGTACTCGACGCCGCGCACGTCATACGAATAAAACAGCAACTCGCCGCGGATTTCGGTGATGGTGGCATCCCCCATCTTGCCGCGGGCCACCAGTTCCCCGCGCCGCCTCCGTTCGCGCTCCTCCGGCGTGATCCGAGAATTGCGCCACGCACGATAACCAAAGATAGCGCCCGCTATAACCAGCACGCCGGCGAGGACGAGAAGAATCTCCTTCGTGCTCGCGAACGACAACGCGTTCCACATTCGAAATATTAGTTACCCGGCGACGGGAGTTTCTTGGAAAACTTTGGCGTAGTCTTTCAAGAACTGATCCAGCCCTTTGTCCGTCAACGGATGATTGAACAGCATGTCCAACACTTTGAACGGCATCGTGCCGATATGCGCTCCCGCCTCCGCCGCTTCAATCACGTGCGTTGGCGAGCGCAGCGAGGCCGCCAGTACCTGCGTTTTGAAATTGTAATTCCTGTAGATCTGAACAATATTGCGAACCAACTCCATCCCGATGTGGCCCACATCGTCCAACCTACCCACAAACGGACTGATGAAGTACGCCCCGGCTTTCGCCGCCAGCAGCGCCTGCCCCGGAGAAAAACAAAGTGTCACGTTTACGCGAATTCCATCCTTGCTCAACGTCGAAGTTGCCTTGATGCCGTCGCGCGTGAGCGGGCACTTCACCACGATATTCTTGTGAATCTTCGCCAGCCGCCGGCCTTCCTGCACCATCGCGGAAAACTCGGTGGCCACGACTTCGGCGCTGATATCGCCGTCGACGATATCGCAGATTTTGCGGACTTGCTCCTCCAAAGGCCGCCCTTCCTTCGCAATCAGGGTGGGATTGGTGGTCACGCCATCCAGAATTCCCCAATCGGCGCCCTTCTTCAGCTCATCGAGATTGGCCGTGTCGAGAAAAAACTTCACTCGCTCTACCCTCCCGTGTCCTACCGGGATTATAGCATCCCACTCGTGTAAAAATAGTTAGTAGTGTCTCCGAAAACCTTCTACATCGAAACGTTCGGCTGCCAGATGAATGCGCATGATTCCGAAAAGGTAATCGGCACTCTCATGGCGCAAGGTTATAGCCAGGTGGAAACGCCCGAAGAGGCGCATCTCGTCTTCTATAACACCTGCAGTATTCGTGACAAGGCCGAGCAAAAAGTCTTTAACCGGCTCCAAAACTTCAAACGTGACGCAGGAAAAGGCAAGATCTTTGGCGTGCTCGGCTGCGTGGCGCAGCAGGAAGGCGAAAAGATCTTTGCCCGCGCCCCGCACGTCAGCATGGTCTGCGGCTCGGCCAGCTACACACGGCTCCCCGAAATGCTGGTACAACTGGAAACCGGCAACCGCCGTGTCACCGGATTAAGCCTGGATACCGACGAAACCTTCGATACGCCTTTCACGCGCCGCGACAATCCGCACCGCGCCTACATCACCATCATCGAGGGCTGCGATAAATCCTGCGCTTACTGCGTGGTGCCGTTCACGCGCGGCCCGGAGCGCAGCCGCACCAGCGAAAGCGTCATGGCCGAAGCGCGGAGGCTCGCGGAACAAGGTTTCACGGAGATCCAGCTACTCGGCCAGAACGTGAATAGCTATCGCGACCCTTCGCCTGCCGGCTGGGATTTCGCCGCTCTGCTGGCTCGCGTCGCCGAAGTACCGGGCATCCGGCGCGTTCGCTACACTACATCACATCCTCGCGACTTCGTCCGCGAGATCATCCACGCCATGGACGCCAATCCCGTGCTCTGCGACCACGTGCACCTGCCCGTGCAATCCGGATCCACGCGCGTGCTCGCCGCCATGGACCGCCTCTATACCCGCGATGAGTACATGCGTCGCATCGAGTGGCTGAAAACCGCCAAACGAAATTATTCGCTAACCACCGATATCATCGTGGGGTTCCCAGGGGAAACCGACGAGGATTTCCAGCAGACGCTCGATCTACTCGATCAAGTCCAGTACGACTCGCTCTTCAGCTTCAAATACTCGCCGCGTCCCAACACGGCCGCCGCGGCGAGGGCCGATGCCGTCCCCGAGGAGGAGAAACAGCGCCGCCTCGCGATTCTTCAGGAACGGCAGCGCGCCATTCAAATCCGCCGCAATGCCGAACGCATTGGCACCGTCCAGGAAGTTCTGGTGGAGGGCCGTCACGCCGCCCTGGGCCAATGGATCGGCCGCACATCCGACAACCGCACCCTCAACTTCACGCATCCGGAGATCAATCAGGAAAGCCTGATCGGCAAGTATATTCCGGTACGGGTCACGCGCTCCGGCCCCAACTCGTTGGTGGGCGAAAGTGCAACTGTGGTGTAATAAAGGTCGGAGGGCGTGATGGAAGTCGAGATGAAAATTCGCGGTCTCATGATGGATCCCGTAACCAACATGCCCATTGTGATCCTGCGGGACGTCCAGGGTAGCACGGTCCTTCCCATCTGGGTCGGCGTTTATGAAGCCAACGCCATCGCCCTGGAAATCGAAAAGGTTTCGACACCGCGTCCCATGACGCACGACCTCATCAAGAGCCTCCTTCTCGGCCTGAATACGGGTCTGCGGAAAGTGGTCGTCAGCGAACTGAAGGATGACACCTTTTATGCCGTCATCTGGCTTGATCGCGACGGCGAACTGATCAGCGTCGATTCGCGTCCCAGCGATGCCCTCGCTCTCGCCTTGCGCCTCGATTGCCCGATCTACGTGGAAGAGAGCGTCCTCAAATCGTCGAAGGTTGCCTCCACCGTTTCCGACAAAGCTACCAACGACGAGCTCCGCCGCATGCTCGAGGGCCTCAACGACGAAGATTTCGGCCGCTACAAGATGTGACCGTCGCGGACCGTCTCGTAGTCTTTAACATTCAAATCGTAGGTGAAGCTCAGAAGCACTCCATCTTCGCGCGCGAAAACTGCATCGCCCTGGTCGAGCGGACCGAAGCGGGTTTCGGCTCCATCGGCAGCACTGGCATTATGACGGAATTCGGATTGGCCTACCTCGTATGGCGCGGCCAACGCCCGATGCTCGTCGGCAAGTCCGGCGAACAGCCCGCCGGTGACGCCGAACTTGCAGCCGTCCGCCGCTTTTCCGAAGACCTCAAATCCGCACTCGGCCTCTAACCGGCCGGCGGGCGTTCTCAACTGTAACCAGCGCCCCGAGAGCCGCGGCGAAGATGGTCAGATCGATGACCGCCTGGAACAACACCAAATGCCGCGGGGTCTCCACGCCGTCCAGCAGTGATGCCACGAGGAAACAAGAAATTGCCAGCAGACTGCACACCAGGGCAATCGGCCAGACTGGACACGCAGCTTGCAACGCGGGGGTGCGATAAAAGATGCCCGAAATTAAGATCACTCCGCCCACCAGCCAAGGTAGGTGAAGCGCAGTCACGCGAAACAGCGCGCGCCGAAAGCCGCTCCATACGGTGAGCTCGAAGGCGCGGCGATGGTTTTGCACGTCCTGTTGGCGCAGGTGCCCATAACCATCGAAGCTCAACTCCACCACCGAGGCCGACCGGCGGAGGTCAAACATCATCACCCGCCCCAGCACGCCCGGATGGCGCAAATAAAACGAGGCCAGGCTCAGCGGTGTTACCAGGCCCACGATTCTATGTTGCAGCACCGGACTATCAAGCGGCACGATCGGTTCGTACGCGTAGTGGCCGCGATATTTGCCGAACTCCTCCTCTGACATACGAAAATGCGCCAACACGCCCTGCGGATCTGGCGACAGCACCGCGAGCTTGTAAAACACAACCGTGAAAGCGGGCGGTACGCGGTATGCGGCCGGCGTCTTCCAAACCATGTACACTGTCACCGCCGACATCAGCACCGGTCCCGCCAGCCATGCGGTTCGCGTTGGCTTCGACTTCGTTCGCCCGGCCATGCCAAAGCAGAAAGCCGCGACGAACGGGAGCGCTACCGTATGTTGTGTCTTCGTCCCTAACAAAAAACACCCAAACGCGGCATAGACCAACGCCCATTTCCACGTCGCGGCCTCAGGCGTGAGGAGGCAATGAACCGCGACGGCAAACAGTACCGCAAGCGCCACGACTGCGCCCGTATCGGTGTACGCCGTGCTCAGTTGCTCCACGTATTCGAGATCCGTCCAGATGAGTAGAAGCAGGAACCCGGACCCCAGCCGGAGCCACCAACTCCGATGGCGCACCGCGTACAAGAAAATGCCCAACGCGAACATCAGGATAGATCCGTGGACCAGACCCATCAGCCGCATTTGAAACGTTCCGGGCGGCAGCAGCCCGCGCGCCATTCGTTTGCTCAATGCCGCGATCAGCCATTCCGAACTCGGCACGCCCGTGTCCCAACGCGGATCGCCGATGATGTACTCGTTTACGAAATAGTGAAACAAGATATTCGGATTATTTCGATTGGGCGCAGCCGGCCAGAGGCGCAACGGCCCGAGCGTCCTCGGGAAGTCGCCGTTATCGGCCAGCCCGATTGGAATCGATCCGAAGATCTGGTAGCCGACCAGGGCCGCGAACAGAGGAAGGGGCACCCAGAACATCACGCGCCCCGCTTTGCGCGCGGCAACGTTCGGCATTCTGTTATCTTAGCTTGCCGGCCGTAGCACCGTGCACACGCTCGCGCAAATCGGCCCGCCGATGTTGAAGGTCGCCGCGGCTCGTGGATTTTTCACTTGCGTTTCCACCGGCGCCTTGCCCAACAATTGCTGGGCTGCCCATCCGATCATCGCAATCCCGGTCGCGCCAATCGGATGCCCCTTCGCAATCAACCCGCCCGACGTATTGATCCCGCACTCGCCGTCCGCCCTCGCTTTGCCTTCGACCCAATACCGGGCGCCTCGTCCGGCCTCGGCTTTGCCGATCACCTCGGTGCCGATCGCGCCCATCACCGTGAAGCAGTCGTGCACTTCGGCCACATTCACGTCCCCCGGCTTCGCGCCGGCCATTTCGTACGCCGTACGCATCGCACGGTATGCGCCCGCCGGCCGCAGCACATCGCGGCCTTCTTTCCGGAGCGGATCCGTGGCTTGTCCCCAGCCCGCGATCTGGATACAATCCGCGCGCCGCACACCGAGCCTCTTCAACCCCTCCTCGGTCGCCACAATCAGAGCCGCGTAGCCATCGGTGATCTGCGAGCAATCGTACGTCTTCAGCGGCAGGCCCTCGACCACGTACCGGTTCAGCCCCTCGATCTTCAGCGCCTGTTCCAGCGTAATCTGCACCTTGTTCATCTGCGCACACGGGTTGAACTTCGCGTTCGCGTATTCCTGCACCGCGATGGCGGCCAGGTCTTTCTCCGTGACGCCGTACTCGGCCATGTATGCCTGCATTACCTCGGCAAACAGGTGCGGGAACACAAAAACTTTACCCTCGCGCTCGCCGGGGAACGAAAAATACCCGAGCACTCTGCCGATCAGCTTTCCATCCATCTTGCCCTCGGCGTCGCGCATCTTTTCATAACCGACCGCAATGCCGGTTTCGCCCATCCCGAGCTGCAGTTTCTGAACCACCGAGAGGACCGCCTGTCCTCCGGTCGCGCAGGCGTTCTCCACCGCTTCGATCGGCTTGCCTTCCAGCCCCGGCGTCATCGCCATGAGACCGGCAAGCAGCCCCTGCTCGTTCAGTGAGAAATTGCACGCCGCGCCGATGCTGCCCACATCCAGTGCCGATGCCGGCGCACCGATCTCCCGGCAAACTCCCTGAATCGCATTGTTGATAATTGCCGGCACGGGCATGTCCATCAGCTTGCCGAACCGGGACTGATGATACGCCGCAATATAAATCGGTTTCATGCTCTCTGCCTCCGCTGATACCATTCTCTCAATTCTGGCTTGACTACTTTTCCGTACGCCGTCCGCGGCAGCGCTTCCAGAAACTCCACTGATTTGGGGAGCTTATACCGTGCCAGCCGGGCCTCGAGAAACCTCAAGATCTCCGCCGCTTCCAGCGCACCCGCTTGCCGCACGATGAAGGCCACCCCGACCTCTCCCCACCGCTCGTCAGCGACGCCCAAGACCGCCGCATCTTTCACTTCCGGATGCTGCAGCAGCACGTTCTCGATTTCCGCCGGATACACGTTGACGCCGCCGCTGATGTACATATCTTTGATGCGGCCGTCGATGTAAAAGAATCCGTCGCTATCCCGGTGCGCCAGGTCGCCCGTGTGCAGCCAGCCGCCGGCCCCGATCGCAGCGGCCGTTGCCTCCGGCTGGTTCCAGAATCCGCCGCAGACGTGCGGCCCGCGAAGCCAAAGCTCGCCGGTTTCCCCTGACAATTGCTCGCGGCCGTTGCCGTCGCAGATCCGCGTCTCTGCAAACAGCATCGGCTTGCCGATCGATCCCGCTTTGGTCACGGCTTCCTCCGCCGTCATCGCAAAGCAATTCACACCGGCTTCGGTCAGCCCGTAGCCTTGTTTAAACACGAGCCCCCGCTGCCGGTACAGATCGATCAGGTAACGCGGCAGCGGCGCCCCGCCGCTGATGCACCAACGCACGCTGGATACATCGGCCGTCGCGAACTCGGGCACCTCCTGCATCATCTTGAAAATCGTCGGCACGCCGAACAATAGCGTCGCGCGCTCCCGTTCCACCGTGCCCCACACCTCCGACGCATCGAATCGCTCGTGCAGAATTACGGTTCCGCCGATTACGAACAGCGGCGTCAAAAATACGGCCAGCCCCCCGGCGTGATACATCGGCGTGAACACCGGAGCGATGTCGTCTTCCCGCAATTGCCAGCTCGCTACCGTGTTGTACCCGTTCCACAGAATCATCCGGTGCGGCAGCATCACACCCTTCGGCCGCCCGGTTGTCCCGCTAGTGTACAGAAGGCACCAGAGATCCTCCGGGTCGCATCGAACCGCCGCGAAATCTCCTGCCGGAATGTGGTCGAGCACGCTCCGGTCCATCACCTTTCGCAGGCCCGCATCTTCGATCAGCGCTGTCCTTTCCGGCTCCGTCAGCCGCGTACTCAACGGAACCAGCACCGCGCCGCTTTTGCCTGCCGCGAAAAACGCATCCACGTACTCCACGCGGTTTTCCGATAGAATTCCGACCCGGTCGCCCTTGTGAATGCCTTGGTCGGACCACCATCGCGCCATTGCGCTCGCCCGGCGGTCGAGTTCCGCGTACGTAAAGCGCCGCCCCGAGCGCGCCTCCACCAGTGCAGTCTTCTCTGGCGTCAGCCGCGCCCGCTCTCCCAATAGGTCGCCCGCAATCACGGCATTTGAAACGCAACCGCTGCCTGGTTGTAGCCCACGCCCGATCCTACCAGGGTCAGCAGCCCGCCCCGCTTCACCTTCCCACATTCGATCGCGCTGTCGAGCGCCATTCCCACGCACGCCGACCCCGTATACCCCCACTCCTCCATGATCGTGTGCGTCCGCTCGAAGGGCAGCCCGAGATCTTTCATCACCAGTTCAATCGTCGGCTTTCGCACCTGCGTGAAGATCGCCATGTCGATATCGTTAACCGCAAAGTCTCCCTGCAACGCCAGCCGCCGCACCAGCCTCGGCCAACCCTGATCGTTGATCTCCGGAGGATACCGCTCGGTCATCTTCACCTTTGTGCGCCCGCACGTCACCGATTCGGCGCTCGCCGGCTCGTAGGTGCCGCCCGAATAAATCCCCCAGAACTTGTGATAAGACCCGTCGGCCTGAAATGCTGAAGCGAGGAAACCCGGGCTGCGCGCCGGCTCTAACACCGCCGCAGCCGCCCCGTCGCCATAAAAGAAGATCATCGGGTCGCACGGATCGGCCAGCTTATGCATCAGGTATACGCCAATCACCAGCACGGTCCGCATCCCCGGGTTCGTCGCAATCAGTCCTGCCGCCGCCGCCAGCCCGGTGGGAAATGACGCGCACGCACATCCCACGTCGAACGTGCCTGCATTTTTCGCGCCGAGCTTATGCTGCAGCACTACCGAGGTCGCCGGTGTCACGTAGTCGGGCGAATCCGTCCCGAGAATAATCAGGTCCACCTCTTCGGGTTTGCGCCCTGCCCGTTGCAGCGCTTGGCGCGCCGCCGGCAGCCCGACATCCGACGTCGACCAATCGTCCGGCGCATACCATCGCCGCCGGATGCCGGTGGCCTCCTCCATCTTTTCCACGAACCCCGGAACGTGCGCCAGTTGCTCGCGCAGCACGCTGTTCGGCACTTCCTTCTCGGGAAGATAGCGTCCGGTCGACACAATCCTCGCGTACCGGTCCATGTTACGTCCCCGTGACCACTCCGCCATCCACGCTCAGCACCGTTCCGCTCACAAACGAGGCCGCCTCCGACGCCAGCCACAGATAGGCGTTAGCGATGTCCTCCGGCTCGCCAGCGCGCCCCAGCGGAGTATGGTCTTTCATGCCCTGCAGGATTTTTTCCGGCATGGCTTTCACCATATCGGTCATGATGAATCCCGGCGCCACCGCGTTCACGCGGATGTGATACTTGCCCAATTCGCGTGCCCACACCCGCGTCATTCCGATCAGCCCGGACTTCGCCGCCACGTAATTGGTCTGCCCGAAATTCCCGTACAGCCCTACGACGCTCGACGCATTCAGGATCACCCCTCCTCCGCCCGCGATCATGTGCGGCACCACTGCCCGCGCGCAGAGGAATACGCCTTTCAGGTTGACGTTGATCACGGCATCGAACTGTTCGTCGCTCATGATCCCTGCTACCGCGCCGTCTTTGTACTTCACCAGTTGCCCGTCGCGCAGGATGCCGGCATTGTTGACAAGCACGTTGACCGTTCCCCATCGCGCCACCACTTCGCGCACCGCCGCATCCACGGCCACCGAGTTGCCCGTGTCGACCTTCTGGAAGATGCCGCCCTCTTCGGCGGCGCCATCCTTCACGTCCCACGACGCTACCCGGCACCCTTCCTGGGCGAAGCGGCGCGCCGTAGCTTTCCCGATCCCCGCCGCCCCGCCCGTCACAACCACAACCTTATTGCGCAATCCCGTCTCAATCATGTGTGTGTGTTCCTGTCAAAAGCTTAACTTCAATGCAAACTGCATCACCCGCGGTCCTGTAGCCGTCGACGTAATGGTCCCCAGCGTCAGCGGCACCAGCACATTATTATTCGGATTCGCGAAATTCACCCGGTTAAACGCATTGAAGAACTCCGACCGGAATTCGAGCTTGGTCTTCTCGTGCACCGGAATGAACTTTACGATCGACAGATCCACGTTCCTCTGGTCCGGCCCCCGCAAGATGTTCCGGCCGGATGTTCCGAACGGCGCCGCGTTCGTGCAGGCCGGCGCAAAAGCCGACTTGTTGAAAAATCCGCCCAGCCGGCTCTGCGCCGATCCGCTCCCGGCTGGATCCGTCGACGAAATCAAATCCGCCCGGTTGTAAAGCGCCGACCCCGAAACGCACACTACCGAGAACGGCGAACCCGATTGCAGTGTTGCGATGCCGCCCACCTGCCAGTCGTTCACGATGCGTGTCGCCAGCGCCGATTTGCCTCCGTAGAACTTCGGCAGGTCATAGGTGCCGCTCAGCACGAACCGGTTTTGGCGGTCGTAGTCCGAGATCCCCCGATTCGATGCCCGGTTCTGTTGATCCCCCGGCACCGCGGCGAATTCGTTGGTCGGCGCGCCCGACGCATCGTCGATCGACTTCGAGAATGTGTACGACGCCAGGAACGTCAGCCCTTTGCTGAACCGTTTTGTCAGGCTGGCTTGCAGCGAATTATAGAGCGAGTTCGCATCGGTCGTTGCTATCTGAAAGCCGTTCAGCGCCTTGTTATTCGAGAACGCCGTCGTGCCGTAGGGAGCGGTCGTCGGCGACGTCCCCTGGTTCAGCGTGTACACATTGATCAGCTTCGTGCCTTTCGACCCTACGTAGCCGACCTCCGCCATCCAGTTCTTGTAGATTTCCCATTGCACGCCCAGGCTGTACTGCTGTACGTAAGGCGTGCGGAAGTTCGGGCTCACATAAATACCGCTGATCGCCGTCGGCGTCGTACTCAGCGGCACTCCCGCGAAGTAGTACGGCACCGGTGACGGCACCTGTACAGGATTGATGGGGAAGCTCACCTTCGACAAATCGGGGAACGGATTCGCGAACGATCCCAGGGCCAGCCCCACGATGTCGAAGGGGTAATTAAAGATCTGCAGGTTCGCCACGCGCGTGGAGGGCCGGTCGAAATAAATGCCGTACCCGCCGCGCACCACCATCCCTTTCGCCGCCGGCGGCTTCCACGCAAAGCCAAAGCGCGGCGCCGTGCTATAGGTATTCGGATTCAGCGTCTCTCCCGGTTTCAGAATCTGGAAACCCGTAGATGTGTTGCATGGCGCTGCGACCGTGCATGGCCCTTTGTACGCGGATGGGTCGAAGTTGGCGAGCCGCCCCCGGATCTCGCTGATCCCACCCTGGTATTGGAACCGCATCCCCAGGTTCAGCGTAAGCGAGTCAGTCACCTTGTAATCGTCCTGAATGTACGCGGCCGCGTCCGAGTTCCTCATCCCGCGGTCGTGCACTCCGTTGCCGAGCAGCCCGAAGGCGATATTGCCGGCCAGAAAATCTTGGAACGAATTAAAGTTGATTTGCCCGCGCGAGAAAAAATTGAAAAAGAAATCCACGCGGTAGCGCTGGGCCTCGGCTCCGAACCGCACCATGTGCCTGCCGTGCGTCCACGTCATCATGTCCGTCCACTCGAACGTTTGTGTAGTCGATTTCTGGTCCGCCAGCGTGGTCGATCCGATCGAAAACAATCCCAGCACCTGGATGGTCGCCAGCCCGCAGAAACTGGGCGTTGTCGCGCACAGCGGGTTATTGATCCCGACGCTCGCGTTCGTCAGCGGTTCCTGCGGCGTCGAAGGCCCGTTGATCCGGCTGTATCCGAAATGCGCTTGGTTGATCAGCGACGGCGTGAAAATATGCGAATCCGTCAGCCCGAGTACGCGATTATGGAAATCGATATTCCCGCCGTACCCCGGAATCTGCTGCGGATTTCCCCCCACAAAGCTGAACATCGCCTGGTACTGCGGCGTATCCGAGAAGAAGAATTTGCCCGAGAGCCGGTTGTTCTGCCCGATTGCCTGGTCGATATTAGTCGTGAACTGGTCTTCCTGGAATGAAGATACTCCGCTCATCGGCGTGGTCACCGGAAGCGCCCCGGAGGCCGCCTGCCGCGCCGCGCTCGGGATAGCCCAGCTTCCGTCGGGCAATTTCGATTGCAGCAATTTGACGCTAATCGGGCTCAGCGCGGGAATTGTCGCACCCGGCCCGTAAAATGCCGACTGCAGCGCGGTCAGTGCCGTTACACTCCGGTCGTTGGTCAGACCCGATGGAATACTCGGGAAGGAAAGGCTGTTCGTCAGCGACGCCCCGTTGCGTTCGCGCGTCCCCTGGTACGACAGGAAAAAGAACGTCTTGTTCTTCACCACGGGGCCGCCCAGAGTCCCGCCAAACTGGTTCCGGTTCAGGACCGGACGCGGACGCCCGGCCGCATTGAGGAAGAAGTCGTTGGCGTTCAGTTCGCGGTTGCGCAAGAATTCCCACGCGCTTCCGTGAAACTCGTTCTCCCCCGACTTCGTTACTACGGCTACGTTGCCGCCGGCGTTTCGCCCCTGCGTCGCGTCGTACTGCGAGGTCTGCACAATGAATTCCTGGATCGCGTCCGGCGCCGGCACCGAGATGTTGGGCGTCGAGTTCGTGCCCGGGCTGACGATTTGGGTGCCATCCACCAGCACGTTATTGCTGGTCGAGCGCATGCCCGCCACGTAGATGTTCGCGTCGCCGCGGCCCATCTCCGTGTTGTTGGAAAGGTTCGCCACCGTCCCGGGCGAGAGCGTTAGCAGTTGCTGAAAATTCCGCGTCGGCAGCGGCAGTTCCCGGATCATCGCGTCGCTGATCACGCGCCCAGTGGTGGACGACGTCGTTTGCACCAGAGGCACTTCGCTCGTCACATCCACCGACGTTGCCGCGCCCGCCACCACCAAGGCCGGTGAAAGCTCCGTCGTCTCCGTGATCCGGATCGTCACCCCTGTAGCCTTATATGGCTGAAACCCGCTTGCATCCAGCGACAATGTGTAGACCCCCGGCGGCAGCAGCGGAAACCGATAGCTCCCGTCGTCCCCGGTCGTGGCCGTTCGTTCTTCGCCCGCGGTGCTCATCAACGTGAGTTTCGCATTTGGCACCACCGCGCCACTCGGGTCTTTGACGGTCCCGGTGAGCTGGCCGGTAGTCGGCGTTTGTGCCAGTAAGGCCGGCAGCAAAACCAGCAGCACGGCGACACAAAGCGTCCTTTGCCTCATGAATTCTCTCCTGAAGCTTGAGCGTCCGTCTCCCGGACGCTCACTCCTTCCCTGAAAATTCGAATCATTTGCTCGACCGCCGCCGCATCCGGTTGCCCCAGATGCCGCCGGCCGCCGAACAGTTTCTCGATCAGAAAGTAAGTGAAGAATTGCAGATAGATCGCCGCGAACGCCAGCGGCGCATCGATGCCCGCCCGCAATCCGTTTTGGTAGCCGCCCGCCAGTTTCTCCAGCTTTTTCGCAAGCCCCCGAAAGCTGTTGGCGAAGTGCCGGTTTCCGAACTCGGTCACGTCCACGTACATCAACCGCCAGTAATCGGGATTGTGATAAACGATCTCGCGCGCCGCCCGCGCCAGTTCGCGCAGGCTGTCCGGATCGAAGCGTCCCAGCAGCGGTTTCAGCCGGGCCTGCTTTTCCGACATCTCCTTCGCGTATCGCCGCGCCAGGCTGACGTACAGCGCCTCTTTGTTTGGATAGTAATTGTAGATATTTCCAACAGAGATGCCCGCCGCGCGGGCGATATCGCGGATGGAGGTTCCGAAGAAGCCCTGCCGGATAAACAACCGCAGAGCCACTTCCTCGATCGCCGTCTGGTTCTTGCGAACCACGCGATCTTGCAGCCTGGGCATGCGCCTCTAAAAAAAACGATCGTTCGTTTTAGTTACAACGCTACCCCCTAGCGCGTGGTTTGTCAACCCCGCCCCCGGCTCTCTCCCCTGTTTTATGATGGCTGTTGCTGTGCCAAGGAGCCTGACATGCGTTTTTGCCGCTTTGGGGAAGACCGTCTCGGCCTGCTGGAAGGCGAGACCGTTCGCGACGTCACGGCCGCGCTCGATGTGCTGCCCGCCGTGCGTTATCCTCTCCCCGTCTACGATCCGTTCATCGCCAACCTCGATAAAGTGGCCGAGCGCGCCCGGGCGCTGACCCCGAACGCGCCTGCTCGGCCGTTGGCCTCGTTAAGGCTCCTCAGCCCGATTGCCAATCCCGGTAAAATCGTGGCCGCCCCGGTGAATTATAAAGCCCACGCGCAGGAAGTCCGCGATAATGTCGCGCTCCACAACAACAACCCCGCGCTGATGAAATCCATCAACGAAATCGGCCTCTTTCTCAAAGCCAACAGCAGCCTCGCCGGACCCGGCGAAGGCATCGCGCTCCGCATGCTCGACCGGCGCAACGACCACGAAGTCGAACTCGCGTTCGTCATCGGCAAGGAAGCGCGCCACGTCTCGCGCGCGGACGCGATGCAATACGTCGCCGGCTACAGCATCGGTCTCGACATCACCATTCGCGGCCAGGAAGACCGCAGCTTCCGCAAATCGCCCGACACCTACACCGTGCTCGGCCCGTGGTTCGTCACGGCCGACGAAATTGCCGATCCCGGCGCGCTCGATCTCAGCATCACCGTAAACGGCCAGACGCGCCAGAGCTCCAACACGCGCAACATGATCCTCGGCGTCCCCGAGTTGATCGAGTTCGCAACCCGTTTCTATACGCTCTACCCCGGCGACGTCGTCATCACCGGCACCCCCGAGGGCGTCAGCCCCATCGTTCCCGGCGACAAGATTGTCGCCACGATCGAAAAGATCGGTTCGATGGAAGTGGCCGTTCGCGCCGCCACCGGCGTTCCGGTCGCCGGCCATGCCTAGGTTCCCTTATGAACGCCGCCTTCTACAACAAGCCTGAGGTCACCGCCGAGAGGCGTGAATTTTACGACCGCCTCGATAAGAGCAGCGCCGCCCCGCTCTGGGAAGTGCTTGCCGACATCGTCCGCACCGAGCCTCGCACCGCCTGCCAGCCGGCCATCTGGCATTACGACCAGGTCAGGCCGCTGATCATGGAATCCGGCAAAATCATCACTGCCCGCGAAGCCGAGCGCCGCGTCCTGATCCTCGAAAACCCGGGTCTGCGCGGCCAGTCGCGCATCACGCAAAGTATCTATGCCGGCATGCAATTGGTGCTTCCTGGTGAAGTCGCACCCAGTCATCGCCACACCGCCGCCGCTCTGCGTTTCATCATCGAGGGCGAAGGAGCCTACACGGCGGTGGATGGTGAGCGGACCACCATGCATCCCGGCGATTTTATCCTCACCCCCTCGTGGACCTATCACGACCACGGCAACCCCAGCGGCCAGCCGGTCGTCTGGCTGGATGGCCTCGACATTCCGACAGTCAACCACTTCGATACCAGCTTCGCCGAGCATTATCCGCAGGAGACGCAGCCGGTCTCGCGACCGGAAGGCGATGCGCTGCTCCGGTATGGCGCCAACCTGCTGCCGCTTGAATTCACGCCGGCCCGGCGCTCGCCGCTGCTGTCGTATCCGTACGCGCGCAGCCGCGAAGCGCTCGAGCAGCTCCGCCGCAACGGGCCCCTCCACCCGGTTCACGGCATCAAGATGCAATATGTGAACCCGGCTACCGGCGGTTATCCCATGCCGACGATCGGCGCCTTCATTCAATGGCTGCCTTCCGGTTTCCACGGCACGCCCTACCGCTCGACCGATGCCACCGTGTATTGTTGCGTGGAAGGCGGCGGCCGCAGCCAGGTCGGCGAGGCGTCGCTCGCCTGGAAGCAGCACGACATTTTCGTCGTCCCATCCTGGGCGCCGGTCTCCCACGAGGCGCAGCAGGAATCGGTGCTGTTCAGTTTTTCCGACCGTCCCGCCCAAAAAGCCCTCGGCATCTGGCGCGAATCTTAGTTATGAGCCGGCCGGCCCCCACGCTCGATGCAGCGCAGCCGCACGGCGCGCTCGGCTGGATTTCTGACCTCGGCCCGCGGGAGCGCCGGGCTTTCACCGCCTGCATCGGCGGCTGGGCTTTGGACGCGATGGACGTTCAACTCTACAGCTTCGCCATTCCCGCTCTGATCGCCACCTGGGGGATCACGCGCGCGCAAGCCGGAGTTCTGGGGACCGCGGCCTTACTGGTCTCGGCTGCGGGGGGATGGCTCGCCGGCTGGTTCGCGGACCGCTTCGGCCGCGTCCTAACGCTGCAGATCGCCATCGTGTGGTTCGCTGCCTTCACGTTCCTCAGCGGCCTCGCACAGAATTTCAACCAGTTGTTCGCGGCGCGCGCCATCATGGGTCTCGGCTTCGGCGGCGAATGGGCCGCCGGCGCGGTTCTGCTCGGTGAGGTGATCCGCGCCCAGCATCGCGGCAAAGCCTTGGGAGTGATGCAGGCCGGCTGGGCTCTGGGTTGGGGCGCCGCTGCTTTACTATATGCGTTCTTCTTCTCTATCCTCCCGCCGCAAACCGCCTGGCGTGCCCTGTTTCTGGTGGGCATCGTACCCGCCGGCCTGGTGTTCTGGGTCCGCCGCTACGTCGAAGAACCGCCGGTTTATCTGGAAGCCCGCGCCCGGATCGCGGCCCACGGCGATAATCCCTCTCTGCTCGAAATCTTCCGCCCCCCGCTGCTGCGCGTCACGCTCCTGGGCGGCCTGATGGGTACCGGCGCGCAAGGCGGCTACTATGCCGTCACCACCTGGCTGCCAAGCTTCCTTCGGACCGAGCGAAGGCTTTCGGTGCTCGATTCCGCCGGCTATCTGGCAGTTTCCATCGGCGGCGCATTCTTCGGCTATCTCTCCGGCGGGTTCCTCGCCGACCGCATCGGCCGCCGCCTCACCTTCCTGGTTTTCGCGGTCGGCGCCGGCGCGATCGCCGTGATCTACACGATGATCCCGTTCGGCGACACCGCCATGCTGATTCTCGGTTTTCCGTTGGGCTTTTTCGCCTCCGGCGTCTTCAGCGCCATGGGTCCCTTCTTCACCGAGCATTTCCCCACGCGCGTTCGTGGCGTTGGCCAGGGTTTCGCCTATAATATCGGCCGCGCCCTCGGCGCTCTGTTCCCAACGCTGGTCGGCTCCGTTCACCTGCCGCTCGGCGAAGCCATCGGCCTGTTCGCCGGTGTTGCCTATGCAACGATGGCGATGGCCGCCTTCCTGCTGCCCGAAACCCGCGGCAAGGTGCTCTCCGCGTAACCGGCGTTACGATAGGCCTATGGGCGCTCGTTCGGTTTGGTTTCTCCTCGCCGCCACCCTTTTTGCCCAGGAGCGCCTCGAAGACAAGTTCTACATCCCGCTCGATGATCCCGCCATCCACTACGCGCAGCCTCCCGACGACCCCGTCGCGCGTCTGGAACAGCGCCTCGAATCCGGGAAGGTCAAACTCGAGTACAACCCGAACGGCCCGAGCTATCTTGCCTCGGTACTCCATGAGCTCGGGGTCCACATCGATTCGCAGGTCCTGGTCTTCTCGAAAACGAGCATCCAGCTCTCCAAAATCTCGCCGCGCACGCCGCGGGCGATCTACTTCAATGACCAGGTCTCGGTTGGCTTCGTCCAGGGCGGCGACGTGCTCGAGTTGACCGCGCTTGACCCCAGGCAGGGCATCATTCTTTACACGCTGGACACGGAAAAAACCGACAAACCCCAATTCAGCCGCCGCGACGATTGCCTCAAGTGCCACCAGGGCCCCGTCACGCTCGGGGTACCGGGCCTCCTCATCAGTTCCGTGCATCCCCGTACCGAAGGGCGCGAGAGCCACGGGAGCGCCTATATGACCGACCACCGCAGCCCGCTCGAAGAGCGCTGGGGAGGCTGGTACGTCACCGGGACCAGCGGCGATCAGAAGCACCTCGGCAACAACCCCAACCTGGTCGATCCGCTACAGCCCGGGGGGCCGGCCGGCCCCGATTCGCAGAACGTCACCAGCCTCGGCGGCTGGTTCGATACGTCCCGCTATCTCGCCCCAACCAGCGATCTGGTGGCTCTGATGACTCTCGAGCATCAGACCCGCATGACCAACCTCATCACCCGCGTCGGCTGGGA
The DNA here is from genome assembly GCA_035295805.1 of Bryobacteraceae bacterium. Taxonomy (GTDB): domain Bacteria; phylum Acidobacteriota; class Terriglobia; order Bryobacterales; family Bryobacteraceae; genus PSRJ01. The sequence goes on from DATGII010000083.1 coordinate 31,727, forward strand.
CGCGCGCATCAACCCCAAGGACCACAACCTGAATTCCGAGATCGAAGAGATGCTTGGCTACATGCTGTTCACCGACGAGGCCCCGCTGAAAAACCCGATAGCGGGCGTCTCGACGTTCACCAAGACGTTCCCGCAGCGCGGCCCGCACGATCATGAGGGCCGCTCGCTCCGC
>DATGII010000084.1:0-8731 GCA_035295805.1 Bryobacteraceae bacterium
CGGAGCGCCCATTACGGTCAGCGAATCGCCGCTGATCCTGACGGCGGTACCGGAGGGCGGCAAGCTGATTCCCAATCTGGAGAACCAGGTATTTGTGCTGGCGTCCTACTCGGATGGCGCGCCGGCGGTCGCGCAGCTGCAGGTCCATGCCGCGGGCAATGCGGACCAAAACGTCTCGACCGATGCCGGCGGCGTGGCGGTGATTAAGCTGAACGCGGGCACAGGGACTGAATCGCTGCGCATCGATGCCTCGGATTCGCAGGGCAGCCGGGCATCCGCGACGGTTCCGCTCGAGTCCCGCGGCGGTGTCGATCAGATTCTGCTGCGGACGGAGCGCGCAGTGTACCGGGCAGGAGATCGCATGCGCTTGCACGTGTTCTCGACCAAGACTTCCGGCTCGGCCTACGTGGACGTGGTGAAAGACGGACAGACTATCCTCACGCGAGACGTAGACCTAGTCAACGGGGTGGCGGAACTGGCGCTCGCTGTCACGCCGGAACTGGCGGGCACGCTCGATGTGAATGCCTATCTTTTTGGCCAGGACGCCCGCCCGGTAGCGGACCACCGGTTGTTATTTGTGCAACCGGCAGATGAACTCAAAATCGAGGCGACCGCCGATGCCGCGGCCTACAAACCCGGAGACGATGCGCGCATCCAGTTTCACGTGACTAATGCGCGCGGCGAAGGAGTGCAGGCCGCCCTGGGAGTACAGGTGGTGGATGAAGCCGTGTTCGCTCTGGCCGAGAAGCAGCCCGGGTTTGCCAAAGTCTTCTTCTACCTCGAACAGGAAGCGATGAAGCCGCGCTACGAGATCCATTCCATCGGCATGCCGGAAATTATCGAGCCTGTCGACCGCGCTCGAATGGAGCAGCGCGACCGCGCCGCACGCGCCCTGTTTTCTGCAACCGAGATGGTGAACCCGAATCGTTTTGAAACCGAGACGGGCCGCGGCGTGCCGCAGGCGAAGTTTTTCGCGTTCACGGAGCGTTACCAGGCGCGCTTCGTGGATGGCGCACGGGAAGCGCTGAGCCGGGCGTATCGGCAGGATCGCGATCTTACAAAGGCGCAGGTCCAGGACCCATGGGCCATGCCGGTTCGCATTGAGCGGGGCTCGTGGAATCCGCAGCAATCTTACGTCATTCACAGCGCTGGGCCGGACAAGCGATTCGGAACGCCCGACGATCTGCAAGCCCTCGCGCAAGTTCAGAAAGGGCGTGTTCTGGACAATGCGGGAGTGGGGACGATCGGGCTCGCGATGGAACACGATCGCGGGGCGTTCAACGGCCTGGCCGAGATCGCCGGATCGATTGTGGATGCGGCCGGAGCCGGAATCGAAGCCGGTGTATCGGTTCGTGAGATCGCAACCGGAAAAACGCGCGGCGCGCGCTCCATCGCGGACGGCCAATTCACAGTAGCCGGAGTGCCGCCCGGAATCTATGTAGTCCAGGTATCGGCGCCCGGATTCCAAACTCTGACGCGCAAGATCGAGCTGGCGGCTCGCGATCGCGCCGTGTTAGCAGTAACGCTTCCGGTGGGCAGCGTCGCCGAGGCGGTGGCCGTCACCGGAATGGGTGCGGGCCGTCGCGCTGCTGGAAACGTAATGTTCATGCAGGGACAAATGGGACAACGAGGTGGCTTCGCGGGTGGAGTGTTGGGCGGTGTGGTGCGCGAACTGAACGTGGCGCGACTGGCGGCGCCGCCGCTTCCCGCCGCGGCCCTGACGTTGAAGGCGGCTGGTGTGAAAGACCAGGAAACCGAGGCAGCCCCGCGCGTGCGTTCATATTTTCCGGAGGCGCTCTATATCAATCCGGAAGTGCTTACCGACGGCAATGGCCGCGCGACCATTTCAATCCCTCTGGCAGATTCGATTACTACCTGGCGCATGGCGCTCACGGCATCGACGGCTCGCGGTGCCCTGGGCAGCGGCAACTCGAGCATCAAAGTGTTCCAGGATTTCTTCGTCGACCTCGATCTGCCGGTCACGTTGACGCAAGGAGACCGAGTTTCGATCCCGGTGGCCGGATATAACTATTCGGGCGCACGCGGCAACATCAATCTAAAACTGCAACCCGCAGATTGGTTCTCGCTGGTGAATGACGCCGCGGAAAAGAATGTGACGGTGGATTCCGGCCGCGTCGGCGGCGCCGATTTCACCCTGGAAGCCCGGCGCATCGGTAAATTCAAGTTGACGCTCTCGGCTCACATGGCCGGCGCGGCGAACCGCGCCGATATCGTGGTGCGGGAAATTGAAGTCGTCCCCAACGGCCGCGAGCAGAACCAGGTGTTCAATGGCCGCCTGGAAAGCTCCGCGCAGCAAACCGTGAATTTCCCGCCGGCCGCCATTCCCGACGCCCGCACCGTGCTGGTCCGCCTGTATCCGGGGCCGCTGAGCCAATTGGTCGAAGGCATGGACAGCCTTCTGCGAATGCCCTTCGGCTGTTTCGAGCAGACGTCGTCGGCGACGTATCCGAACGTGCTGGCGCTCGACTACATGAAGCGCACCAGGAAACTCACGCCGGAAATCCACGCGAAAGCGGAGGGATTTATCGCGAACGGCTACCAACGCCTCCTGACGTTTGAGGTTCCCGGCGGCGGCTTCTCCTGGTTCGGACAGGCGCCCGCGAACAAGATTCTTACCTCGTACGGGTTGATGGAGTTTTCCGATATGGCGAAGGTTCACGACGTGGATTCGCGACTGATCCAGCGGACGCAGCAGTGGCTCGCCGCGCAGCAGCAGGCCGACGGCAGTTGGAAACCGGACGCGTCATTCATCAACGAAGGCGCGACGAACCGGTACAATTCCGACCTTCTGCGGATCACGGCATATATCGGATGGGCTCTCGGGAACACGGGTTATCAAGGCCCGGCGGTAGAGAAGGCGCGGCAGTTCGTGAGCAACCGGCTGGGCAATGCCGGCGAACTCGACGCGTACACGCTCGCGGTGGTGGCCAATTTCGCCGTGGATGCCGGAAAGGATCGCGAATTCACGCATCGCGCCGTCGAACGGCTGCTCGGGGCGCGCACGGAGAAGGACGAGCAGGCGTGGTGGACCCCGCAAGAGACCGGCGTATACGCCACCGGCGCCAGCGCGAGTATCGAGACCACGGGCTTGGCCGTACAGGCGCTCCTGAAGGCGGGAGAAGCCTCGGCGGTCGCCGCGAAGGCGCTGCGGTATCTCGCTTCGAAGAAGGATGCATCCGGCACCTGGGGGACCACGCAGGCGACCATTATGGCGCTGCGGGCGCTGCTGCTCTCGGCTGAGAAGGGTTCGGCGGACGTGCAAGGGACCGTCGAAATCACGCTGAACGGACAACCGGTGAAGACACTGAATCTGACGGCGGACAATAACGACCTCTACCACCAGTTCGTTTTCCCGCGGGCCGACCGCAACTCCACGGTGGGTCTGCGCTTCGCAGGCAAGGGAGGGTTGGCGTACCAAGTCGTGGGACGCTATTTCCTTCCTTGGAGCGAGAAGCCGGAGAACGAGCCGCTTACGATCACCCTGAATTACGATCGCACCCGCCTCGCACAAGATGACATTGCCACCGCCACCGCGATCGTCAAAAACAACCTGCCGAAGGCGGCGAACATGGTGATGGTCGATCTGGGAATTCCGCCGGGCTTCGATCTGCTGAGCGAGGATCTCCAGAGCTATCAGGAGAAGAGCGCCGCCTCCAAGAGCGGCCGGCTCCAGAAGTTCAGCCTGACCGCGACACAGGCGATCCTCTATTTCGATTCGTTCGCTCCGGGCGACACGGCGACCATCAAGTATCGTCTGCGTGCCAAGTATCCGATCCGGGCGAAAACGTTCCAATCCCGTGTGTACGAGTATTATGATCCGGAGATCAGCTCGGCGGCCAAGCCCATCCAGATGGAGGTGACGAAGCGGTAAACGGCTAGCGCGTGGCGGCGCAGTCGCAAGCGGGGCAGCCGTTGTCGAGCACGATCTTCCACTGTCCCTTTGCTTCGCGGCGCCAGACGGAGTTGAAGGTGCCGATGCGCTTGCCGGATGGATCGCGGACCGGGCCGGACGTCATCGCCAGAGTACCCGAGTCGAGAACCTGTACCTGTTCGGGCTCCCACGAGAACGGCGCCTGCCGGCCTTCGAAGTAGGACTTCCAACGCTCCATCACCTCGCGGGGGCCGCGCAAGGCGCGGTTGTTCGACATGAAGATGGTTTCTTGCGAGAGAAAGGAAATGAACACAGCGGTATTGCGATCGGCCAGCGACTTCGCAAACGACATCTCCGTCTGGCGCACCTGCTCTTTCAATTCCGCATTGGTTTCGGCGCGGCCGCTGAATACCACCGTCATTAGCAACGCGCCACAAATTCGCAGCTTCATGTCCGTTGACCTCGTGGTTATGAAACTTTCCGGGCGAGCCAGTCGCGAATCACGCCGAAGACTTCGTGGTTGTTCTTCTCGAGCAGCATCAGGTTGCCGTTGCCTGTGATCCCGTAATCGCGAAGGCGCAGCATCTCCACCTGGCAGCCGGCCTGTTTGAGAAACGCCACCTGGGCCACCGGCGAACCGCCCGCCCCGAATTCGCTGGTCAGCCACCCGATCGGGATGTGCTGCAGGTTTTTCCATTTATGCGCGGGCTCGGCCTGCAGCTTGTACGTGGGCACAATCGGGCGCGGCGAATCGGGCGGCTCCGTGTGATCGGCGAGCCGGAATTGGGAAACATCGGCGACCGGCGGATCGTAGGTAATCGGCGCCGCGGTCAATCCCCAGCGCAGCTGCGCGGCAAACGGGTTGCCGTTGATCTCCATGCACAAAATGGCTTTGACCAGATCCGGACGCCGGTCCGCCACGCCCCATCCGAAAAAGCCGCCGAAGGCGTGTGTGAGCAGGATCGAAGGGCCGATCCGGTCAAGCAGCTCCACGCCACCGCGCCACGCCAGTTCGCTGTGAAACGCTTCATCGGTCACATTGCCGGATTCGCAGGCCATAAATTGATCCATCACCGGATCGTTCATGCCGCCCGGTCCCGGCCATTGCGCCGTATTGAAGACACCCGTGCTTTGAATCAGGCCTTCGATGGGAGGCACGTTGGGGAGATGGCTCGGGCCGAGCGCATCGGGATGGTAGGGCGAGCGGCCATAGCTGGGGCGGTCGACCCAATAGACGCTGTACCCTGCCTGCACGAAATAATGCACCCAGCCCGGCCGGCCGCCGATTCCCATCATGTGAGTGCCCTGCCCCCCGCCACCGTGCACCATCACGACCGGATAGGGATGCCGCATTTCCGCGGGGATCATGTACTGCACGAACATCTGGCCGAGCGCGATGGTGCCGTACGGCATCGGCTTGCGCTGGATGCCGACAAAAAAGCCGCCGTGGTCGGCCAATTTCAGCGCCATCGATTCTTTGTTGGGATGCGGGTCGGCGGGCGCGGAGACGGCCGCGCCTCTTTCCACGCTCGTGGCAATCCAGTTGATAATCGGGTCCAGTGTTTCCCGATTTTCGAAAACAATGGAAGGAACGCCGCCCGCTGCCGCCGGCGCGGGAGCGGGCGGTTGAATCGCTACGATGCCCTTGACGAGAGCCGGCCGCTCTTGCAGCGCGAGCTGCGCGAATGCCATGCCATCGCCATGCGTAATCACAATCGCCGGTCCGATGTCTTCCAACAGCAACGCGCCCCGCGTGCGCCACACTTCCTGCGTCAGAGCATTGTTCGCCATCGGCTGACCCAACGCGGCGACGTACTGAACCACCGCCGGGTCGTTCACGTCCCGCTGCAAAGCCGCGGCCCCGCGCTCGAAAGTGGGCGCCTCGCGGTCAAAAGCCCCGTGCACGTATGGATGATACGGGCCGCGGCCCTGGCCCGGGCGGTCGATCATATACACCTGGAACCCTTGCTCCAGCAGCAGCGTGGCCCATCCGCGGCGGCCCTCGGGCGTACTCAGCCACTCCGATCCCTGCCCGTATCCGCCGTGAACCAGCACCACCGGATACGGATGCCGAACTTTGCTGGGAATCCAGTGCTCGACATACATCTGCATGCCGTTGCACACCGTGCCGCGCGCCAGCTTCGCGTGCTCGACGCCATACCAGCGGTAGCCCCATTCCGCGATATCGAGCAGAGGACCTCCTGGCCCCGGTGCGCGTGCGGCCGTCTGCGCGACCGCCTGCGGCACAGCCAGCGTGCCCATCGCCACGGCAGCCAGGTCGCGGCGCGTCAATCCGGGCTTGTGCTCATGGTCGGACATCCCGCTATCTTATCCCTTTCCACCGGGGCCAGACCTCGATATCATATAATCATGCTTAACAGGTCTGTTAGTCTGTTTTTGTTAGTATTTGCCTCCACGTTCGCCCAGCCTACCGATCATGGGATCGTCGCCGGAACCGTCACCGATCCTTCCGGCGCCGCAATCGAGGGAGCGACGGTTCGGCTCGCGCACGCACAGAACACTGATTCGCAAACCACCACGACCGATTCAGCCGGCGCTTTCCGCTTCATCCAGATTCCCGAGAACAGTTATGAATTGACGATCATCGCTGCCGGATTCGCCGCGGCAAGCCGGTCAGTCGCGGTGCATGGGAGTCAAACCGTCACTGCGGATGTCGCCTTGCAACTGCAAGCGGAAGCGACTTCCGTCGAGGTGCAGGCGTCGGCCGCGCTGGTGGAAGCCAATCCATCGGCTCACGCGGATGTGGATCGCAGCAGCTTTTTGAAGCTGCCTACATTTGACCCCGGGGGCCAGCTTAGCCAGGCGGTGACCTACAGTACCGGCGGCGTCGCCGCCGACGCCAACGGCTTCTTTCACCCGCTCGGCGATCACGCGCAGACTACCTTCGTCATCGACGGCCAGCCGATCAGCGACCAGCAGAGCAAAGCGTTCTCCACGCAGATTCCGGCCAACGCGCTGGAAGCCATGGAGCTGATTACGGGCTCGGCCGACGCTCAATATGGCGATAAATCGAGCCTGATCGTGAATGCCACCACGCGGTCGGCTCTCGGAGCGCCGCACACGTTCGGCACCGTTACCTCGGATTGGGGCTCGTTTGGAACCTGGGGCGGCAGCGCCTCGTTTGGCTTCGGCGGTCCGAAATACGGCAATTTCCTCGTCCTCAACGGCGTGCGCTCCGGACACTTCCTGGACACTCCGGAAGCTCTTCCGATCCACGATCGCGGCAATCATGAGGACATCTTCGACCGGCTCGATTGGCAGCCCGCCGTCAAAGATGCATTCCACCTCGATCTATTCACCGCGCGCAACTGGTTTCAGGCGCCCAACAGCTACGATCAATTGTCCCAGGATCAGCGGCAGCGGGTCCTCACCTGGAACATCGCGCCGGGGTACCAGCGCATTATCGATCCGCAAACCTTGCTCACCGCCAACCTTTTTGTCCGGCGTGATGAGGTGGGTTATTTTCCGAGCCGCGACCCGTTCGCCGATACGCCGGTCACCGCCGGGCAGCACCGTTTCCTGACCAACTACGGCGGCAAGGCCAACCTTTCCCGAACCCGCGGCCGCCATTCGTTCAAATTCGGACTGCAATTGCAGCAGACGCGATTGCTCGAGAATTTTCACTTCGGCATCACGGATCCCGCCTATCAGATGTTTGCGGGGCTAGCGCCCTATAACCTGGCCTTGGGCGGGTCACTCTTCCAATTTCATGGCCAACACAATATTGATCAGTATGCATTCTATGCGACCGATGAAATCCGGCTTGGTAATTTCACGGTGAACGCCGGGTTACGCGAAGACCAATACAATGGCTTGATCGCGGCGAATGGACTGCAGCCGCGGTTGGGAATCGCCTACCTGTTTCCGCACTCCAATACCGTCCTGCGGCTGGCCTACGCGCGCACCTTCGAAACACCGTTCAACGAGAACCTGGTTCTCTCGAGCGGCACTGGCAGCGGCGGCCTCGCGGAGAATGTTTTCGGGAGGTATTCTTCGCCGATCCGCCCCGGCGTGCGCAACCAGTTCAACGCCGGATTCCAGCAGAGCATCGGCCGCTGGCTGCTGCTCGATGCGGATTACTTCTGGAAGTACACACATAACGCGTATGACTTCGACGTCCTGTTCAACACGCCGATCACGTTCCCCATCGCGTGGCACAATTCGAAGTTGGACGGTGTCACCGCGCGCGCCAGCACGATCAACCTGCACGGCTTTCAGGCTTACCTGACCATCGGCCACACGCGCGCGCGCTATTTCCCGCCGGAGAACGGAGGGCTGATTCCGCTGGGCGGCTATGCAGGCGGCGTTTTCCGCATCGACCACGACCAGGCGCTCCAACAGACCGCGGTCGTGCGATACCAGCGGCCCAAAGCGGCCGAATGGATCGATTTCACGTGGCGCTACGATAGCGGCCTGGTGGTCACCGGGATCCGGGACGCGACGGCTGCGCTCGCCCTCACAGCCGCGCAGCAAACGGCCATCGGGTTGGCTTGCGACGGTGTGCCCGCCGGATACGGCGCTCCGCTGCCCGGTTGCGCCGGCGTCGTGACGTCAACCCTGCTCACGCTGCCCGCCCCGGGAACCGAGAACGATGATCATAATCCCGACCGGGTGAAGCCGCGCAGCCTGTTCAACGCGGCAATCGGAACCGACAACCTGTTCCACACCGAAGCCCGCCGCCGGACAACCCTACGCCTCTCGGTGGAGAATCTGACGAACAAAAAAGCGCTCTACAATTTTCTCTCCACGTTCAGCGGCACGCACTTCGTGGCGCCGCGGACGTACCAGGCTTCGGTGGGATACTCTTTCTGAAAGCTA
>DATGII010000085.1:0-15243 GCA_035295805.1 Bryobacteraceae bacterium
ATGCTGGAGGATATGCATGCTTTCGAAATGCGTCCACATCGGGTGGGACGGGTTCGCCAGACGTCCCGAGGCAAAAGTGTCCCCAGCCAGCAGGTAAGAAAACTCGTCCGTAATCTCGGGCTGCCGGATCGGGAGGATCGGCATAAGTGCGAGGCGGCCCACCAGGGCCACCAGCCCGGTCACCAGCACAGCCAGCCTGCGGCGCCGCGCCAGGGCTCCCAGTGCCGCCTCGGCCCTGCGAAACCGTGACCTTTGCCAGTGCGGATAATGAAGGGTGAGTTTAAGAATAATCAGGAGCGCAGCCAGTTCGATCAGATATGGGGAATACCGGATCGCGAGCGTAAAACTGCTGCCTAGCAGGTAATTCATGAGGGAACCGGCGTCCCCTCCATACTAAACAGGCCGGCAGGCCCGCTCTATGCTACCGATGGTTGATACCGGCAGACTTCCGTTTACGACGCGAACGGAGCCGCTTGGGCGAAAGGCGCCGATCCGATCGGTGTAGCGGGTTTGCGCGCGGCCGGCTTCGTGCGTGCCTCGAATCCATACCGCCCGATTTGGACCTTGGTTTGGGGACCTCGGCCTGCCAGCGTCCGCCCCTGAAGTCGGAGCGCCAACATTCCCAGGGTTCCCAGCGGCCCGGGCCATGTGAGGATTAGTTCGATATCCATCCCCGGCGCCAGACGCCGATTTGAATCCAGCACAACCTGGCTTCCGCTCAAGCTCACGGTCTGAGTGCGCCCTACTTCGACCACCCGCTTGCCCTGCTTCAGCCTGTACTCAACTTCAGCCCGAACGGGATACGGATTGCCCCGTTCGGATCGGGAGTTTACCCGCAGATGTCCATTAGTAACTGACATGATCCCCACCTCTGGGTAGATAGGTACTGAGCGTACCATTATTCTTGGAGATCACTCAATCAGGTGATTACCTGTATTTGGGGATTCTACCCGGGGGTGCCGTTACCTGCTGCGGCTCCGGCACTCCTCCAAAATCCGGCGGGCGCGCGATGGATTAAACACTCCGCACGAGCAGAACCTCTGCAAGTACGTAACCGCCTGTTCCGGAGTGCGTCGGCCTTCTTTGACCCAATCGATCATTTTCTTGGCGAGCGATGCGCTTACCATCCCATGACCGCACATCGTGGAGATCTTCAGCACGTCGCCATTGGGAAGGTATTCGGTCTTGCCTTCAAAACCCAGCGAGTAACCCACGCTATGACGACAGATGCCGGCCGTGTCGCAGCACTGCTCGGCCCCTTCAATCGAAGTGGAGATGTTGACGCTCAATCCCAAATCCGCCGCCGCTACGGCCTTGACGAAATCCTCCGCCGCAGGGCGATTGTCGAACACGGCCGCGGCAGTCGTGGGAGCATCGAGGCCGGCAATCACCGCCGCAAAATCCGGCTGCGCGTCGCGTTTCCAGTGCGCGGTCGGGTTCATTGAACGCGAGGGCCGCAGCGCGCCTCCATGGCGTGCATCGCCCAGATTGACCGGGTGAAACGGCAGCGCCATTTCCAGGAACCGGCGCAGCTTGGGAACCGAATCTTTGTCATTGTTGCCGCGGCTGGGAACGGCAAACACCACGAAATCATCGCGGAAGCTGGCGGCATCGCCGAAACGGTGCAGCGTGTTGGTCATTGATTCACCACCTCGGCCCGCTCGCGTGCCGGCTGATTGGAAACGCGGCCCAGCCCGATATTCGTTTTCGCCCGCTCCAGCCGGTAACCGAGCTTCTCCAGGATCGGAGCGATCACGCGTTCTTCTCCATCCGCATCGCAGCGCGTGCCCACTCCCAGCGCCACCACCGTATCAATGCGCTGCTCTACTTCCCGCACCAGCTGGATGATTTCCGCCGTGCGCTCAGCCCTGGTCTTGATCTCCACAATGGCCGAGAGCAGTTTCTCATTGAGAATGTCATCCCGCAGCGTGCCGGTGGAAACGTCGCTCATCAACGACGTGATGGGGTTCTTTTTTTCAAAACTCACGCCGGCGTGGGCCAGGGCCCGGCACATCTCCTGGATATCGCGCATCCAGACGCCCACGCCCGGCCGGCCGAATTCGATTGTGAACCCCACTTCTCCCATCTGCACACGGCCGCTGACGTCGTTGGTTTTGACTTCCTCGGTGCCTCGCCCTTCCACTCCGGTCGATTCGTGAGGCACGCGCGGATCGGAAAACGCGCGGCGCACGATGCGCGGCCACGTCAATTCCTCCGGCTCAAACGCCGCCGTCGGGCAGACATCCGGCTCCGGATCGAACCGAACCCGCATCAGTTGAAATACACGCCGGATCGTCCGCACGATCGTCGGATTCAGGTGTTCCTGGCTGAGGCCGTTGTAGCAGGCGTGGCATTCCACGCATTCATTCCGGTCGATGGTTGCCCGTTTGATCTCGGGATCAATGTAAATGGCCCCCATCGGGCACACATACGTGCAGTTTCCGCACGCCACGCACTTGTTTGGATTGATCTTCATGCGCTCGACCGCTCCCGCCGCATCCTTATACTGTACGCTGACGGGCGGCCGGATGGCGCAAAACCTCTTACCCCGCCCCGCCCGCCGTCTGATCGGCGCGCAGGGCTGCCGGATGATCGCGGTTCGCGCCGCAGCCGCAGCAGCGCTCCTCCGCCCAATTGCGCCACCACGCGCACACCGGACAACGCCAGAGCTTGCTGCCGCCGTTTTCGAACACCTCTCGACCGTTGACCAGCGAAAACGATCTTCTCGAGTCTTCTTCAACAGCCATGGTTGAACTTTCACCCGGAGCGGTGCCGGCGCCCGGTCCTCCCTTGCCCCGATCATACATCGAAACATTTTTCACATGTAATGTTTTTTACGCTCCTATCGGGGAGGTCGGGAGATAGGAACGGGACGCGGATAAAATTCTGAATGCCGATTGTAATTGCGTTACAGGCCGCGCGCCAAGCTTTTTAATGTATGTAAACCGCGCGTATGTGAGGAAACGACCACTCCGCCCTGCTACAGGCAGAACACCTTTTCGGCGTTGGATTGATACAGCTTCAACTTATCGTCGTCGCTGATCGGAAGCTGATCCGTGACCGTCACCTCTTCCGGAACGTATTGGTATGGGTAATCCATGGCGTAAAGCACCCGATCCGCGCCGAACACCGACAACGTAAACAGGATGACCGGTTCCCAGGCCATGCCGCTGGTTGTGAAGTAGAAATTCTCCCGCAAGTAATCGCTGGGCTTCCGCTGCAGTTTCCTTACGGTCGGATGGCGTCCCGCGGTCACCATCGCGCGATGCATAAAGTCGACGCGGAACATCCAAAACGGGAGAGCCTCGCCCAGATGGCCTACCACGATCTGCAAATTCGGGAATCGGTCGAACACGCCGCTCGTGATGAGCCGCAGCATGTGCAAGCCCGTCTCCACGCCGAAGCCGAAGATGGCGCCCGCCAGCCCGCGTTCCGCGAACGGCCGGATCATGGCATGCGGCGGCGTCGTCGGATGAATATAGACCGGGACCCCCAGCGCCGCTGCCGCCTCGAAGATCGGCCAGAACTTCGCGTCATCGAGATATTCACCGTGCGTGTGCGAGTTGATGATCGCGCCTTTCAGCCCGAGCGTGCCGACGCCCCGCTCCAGTTCCTGCGCCGCCGCCGCCGGATCCTGCGGCGCAATCGCGGCCAGACCGGCGAATCGGCCCGGATGCCTGCGGACGGCCTCGGCCAACTGATCGTTCATCGATCGCGCCAGGTGCGTCGCGCGGTCGCGCTCGAAAATCTGTACGCCGGGCGCGGTCAGCGACAGAATTTGCTTGGCGATCCCGCTCTCATCCATGTCGCGGATCCGGCCTTCGCCCAGGTCCTGAATGCGCGAGACCAAGGCTGTTGCTTGCCCGCTCTTCCCCAGGTAGTGTCCCCACAAGCTTTCGAAGCCGGGATCCACGTCGCCGCCGCCCCTCAGCAGGTCCCGGTAGTGCTGCAGCAGTTCCGGTGGAGCAAACGCTTCCTCAGCCGCGATACGCAGATAGCTCACGGGTCTCCATTCTCACCAGATGAGTATCGCATGCACTCCGCCGATTCATCGCTTTGCGCCGCGATTGGGCGTACAATTGGGTCGGCGGAGGTTTTATGCAGCTCTCAAACCGACTCCAGCAATTCCTCGAAACTCATCAAGCCAAATTCGCAGTCAGCAGCCACCCTACCGCGTTTACGGCTCGCGAAGTCGCATCCGTGGAGCACCTGCCCGCCCGGGAGGTTGCCAAAGTGGTTGTCGTTTTCGGTGACGGCAAGTTTCACATGATCGTCATCCCGGCCACCCGGCTGGTTGATTTCCAGGAGGTGCGCCACACCCTGGAACTTTCGCAGGCGCGTCTGGCGACCGAAGACGAGCTCGCCAGGCTGTTTCCCGATTGTGAACTGGGCGCGATGCCGCCCATTGGCGCCCTCTATGGATTACCGGTATACCTCGACAACAGTCTTCTTGACGAGGACATGATCGCCTTCAACGCAGGCACCCACCGCACCGTGATTCACATGAAGACCGCCGATTACCGGGCTCTGGTCCAACCCGTCATGGTTTCGCTGGCGCGCGAAGCGGCGTTGCGCCATGATTGGTGAGCCGCATCGCCCGGCGCGGAATGAAAAATTCCGCCCGGGCGTCCGGCTCTTTGGAACGCCACATTAACCGAGCAGCGCGAGGGCACGCTCCGCGGCATCGCACATCGACGCAATCCGCTCTTCGGCGTCTTGGAATTGCAGCTCCAGCAGCTCGCGCCAGATGATCTGCTGCTCCGTCCGCTTGCCGAATTCCGGGTCCCCGCGAAGGGAACGCTCCGCCTCTAGGTAGTCGAGAGATTCCTTCGCTTCAGACAGCCGCTCTTTGACCGCCGTTACTCGGCAATTCATCATACGCCCTCCTCGGCAAGACCCGATTCGACCTGCTCCACGAATGTACCTGCAAGTCGAATGCCGATGAAATCCAATCACATCGGCGGGCATACTCGGAGTAAACGCACGAATGTAGGGTGAAATCGCGCACGGCGCGATGTCGCGGCGTGATTGTGTTGCGCGTTATCGCGCAATCCGGCCCGCGCGCACACTGCGGTTAATCCGCTGCCGCGCTCGTGCGTGTACTGCGCCGCTCGATGGGTAGAAATTCCCGTGCCTCGTGCCCAGTGTAGATCTGCCGCGGCCGTGCGATCTTCTGCTCCGGGTCCTGGATCATCTCCTGCCATTGAGCCAGCCATCCCACCGTGCGCGGTATGGCAAACAACACCGTGAAGATTTCCGGCTGGAAACCCATCGCCTGGTAAATGATGCCGGAGTAGAAATCTACATTGGGATATAGCTTGCGTTTCACGAAGTACTCGTCGTCCAGCGCGATCCGTTCCAATTCCAGCGCGATCTCCAGCTTGGGATTGCGGCCCGTCACCTGAAATACCTGATCGGCCGTCCACTTGATAATGCGCGCTCGCGGATCGTAGTTCTTGTACACCCGGTGACCGAATCCCATCAACTTGCCGTGCCCCCCCTTTACCTGCTGCAGGTAGGCCCATACGCGGTCCTTGCTGCCGATCTCGTCCAGCATGTTGAGCACTTCTTCATTGGCGCCGCCGTGCAGCGGGCCCGAAAGCGCCGCCGCGGCGGCCGCTACGGAAACGAACGGATCCGCCAGCGAACTGCCGACGGCCCGCATCACGTTCGCGCTGCAGTTCTGCTCATGGTCGGCATGCAGAATGAACAGAATGTCCAGCGCGCGCGCCAGCGTGGGATTGGCCTGGTATTTGGGTTCGACCATCTTCCAAAGCATGTTCAGGAAGTTGGCCGTGTAGCTCAGTTCGTTGTCGGGATAAACGTACGGATATCCCAGGCTGTGCCGGTATGTGTAAGCGGCGATGGTCGGCACCTTTCCGACCAGCCGGGCGATCTCCAGCCGCCGCACCGCCGGGTCGCGCACGTTGCGGGCTTCCGGATATACCGTGGATAGCGCCGCCACCGTGCTGATGAACATGCCCATGGGATGCGCGTTGTAACGGAAGCCCTCCAGGAATTTCTTGGTGGTCTCATGAATCATCGTGTGATGTGTGACCGTGTTCACCCACTCATTCAGCTCCGCCGCGGTCGGCAGTTCGCCGTTCAGCAGCAGATACGCTACTTCAAGAAAACTGCACTTCTCTGCCAGATGTTCGATGCTGTACCCGCGGTACCGCAGAATTCCCTGGTCGCCGTCAATGAACGTGACGGCGCTTTGGCACGAAGCCGTGTTCATGAACGCGGGATCGTAGCCCATTAGCCCGAAATCGCCGGGGGTGGCGTGAATCTTGCGCAAATCCATCGTGCGGATCGCCCCCTGCTGGATCGGAATCTCGTAACGGAGATCGGTCCGATTATCGATGATGGTCAGAGTATCCGGCATGGCTCGTCTGTCTCCCGTCTGAAGCCGCGCGCCCGTCGGCGGGCTCCCGCGGCCATAACCATATTAAGTCCCTTACATCCGAAATTCCAAGCGGCGCGCCTTGACTACGCCTCCGCGCCGCGCTAAAACAAAATCAGATATAGGTATCTGAAAGGGGGCCGGCATGACTCTGTTCCGGATTTTCCTCGGGGCAGTTATTCTGGCGCTTCTGCTGGCGCGTTCCGTCTCCGGTGCCGCGCTGCTGCCGGGAGGCATCTCATGAGAACTCAGGAGCAGGCCTTTCGCGCCTATTACTCGGCCATGACCGATTCCGAGCTCCTGGAGATTGCCGCCCACGAGAGCTCCTTTATCCCGATCGCGCAGCGCGTCCTCGAGCATGAGTTGGCGAAACGTCACCTGACGCCGGCGCCGCCGGCTTCCTCGCCTCGGCGCTCTCTGTTTCGCGCTTGGAAAGAACACACGGCCAAATGGACCGGCCGCCTGCACCATCGCGCGGCATCCCCATAACCGCTGCTCCCCGGCTGGCGTACCTTTCGCAGGAGGCCTTATGAGCAGCGACTTCCGATGCATCGATCTGCGAGTTGTTTCCCATCGTTTCGAAAATTGGAATCAGTTCATTCACAAGACGCCGGAGTACTCCATCGGCCTCGAGGTGATGAACGACACCCCCGGCCACGTCGGCCACCACGTGCATTTCGATCATCATGCGGGTGTGGTCCGCGAAGTCACCATGAGCGCGGCCATGCAGGTATACGTGGCCATTCGGCAGGGCCGGCTCATGCAGAAGTGGCTGCAATATCGCTGCCCGGTCCCCGTCTACGTCTGGAACGCCGATCAGGACGTGTGTCTCGCCGCGTTTCTCCTCGATTACCACGAAATTCTCGAACGTCTGCATGTCGATCCGCTGCTGCGGTGGATCGTTCAGTTCAACAACAAGATCGATATTTGCGGCGGCCTCTATCCGGTCGATCTCGAAGAACTCGTGCGCAACCATTTCACCTGGGTCTTCGAGCCCTATCAGCGCCAGCGGCAGCAGGGCAAATCGCAAGGCGATGCCGCCCTGGTGAAGCAAACTATTCGCGAAGTTTTCCAGCGGCTCGAGGCGCTGTTGCTGGGACGGGCCGGAACCGCTCCGATCACCACCAAACCCGAAATCCTGTACACCTCCCCGCACGGATTCATCATCGCGGATGAGAAGGGTGATCCCAACTCCCGCCTGGTGCTGGCCGCGCAAGGCTATAGCAACCTGATCAGCCTCGTATGCACGCGCGCCACCGGCCGGTACACCTATAGCGTGATTCGCGGCTCCCCGTACGACGACGACGTGTTTCAGGTGACCCGTCTCATCGAAGCGTTTCAGGCGGCCGAAGACCAGCCCTCCGCCCGCATCTGGGGCGGCTCCAACATGGCGGCCGGTTCGGACAGCGAACTGGGCAGCAGCCTGCCCTGGACCCGGTTGCGCGATATCGCCGAGCCGATCGTGGAAGCCGCCTGGCGGACCAACCAGCCCGAGGCCGCCCGCCGCGCCGAGTCCCCCCGTGTGCTCCTGATCCGGCGCGCCGCCGAGGGGCGCGACCTCCACCGCGTGCTGGAGGAATGCGGCGCCGAGGTCTGCCGAGCCTCTTCCTGCGCCGAGGGGTTTCAAATCCTCGGCTCCGGCCGCCGGGTTCACTCGATCTTCGTTCTCGCGGCGGCTCGCTCGTCCGACCCCGCTTACGCCGCTTTGCTGGAGGCGGCCCGTCTCGATGCGGTGCCCGCCATCCTCTGTGCATCCCAGACCGACGGAGGCTGGTCCGATCTGCTCGAAACCGGTCCGACCGCCCTATTGAAGCGCCCCTTCCGGCATTCGCACGTCCGCCGCTTGCTGGATGCCCTGCCGCCCGCGCCGGCTCATGACGGCTTCGGCCAGCTGGCCGTGAATGGCCGCTGAATCTTCGAATTCGGTATCATGGAGTCCATGAAGAGACTCGTCCTTGCGTCATTTTCCCTGCTCTTTCTTGCCGCCGCTCAAGCTCAGGATTTGCCGGAAGGCAAGGGAAAAGACACAATGCAGAAGATCTGCGGCGCCTGTCATGACGCCGGTGTGGTCGTCACCATGCACCAATCCAAAGATGATTGGCAAGCCACTGTCGACGACATGAAAGGCCGTGGCGCCGATGGCTCCGACGCCGACTTCAAGACCATCGTCGACTACCTCACCAAGTACCAGGGGCCCGAGGTTAACGTCAATAAAGCCAGCGCCGACGATCTGCAGAAACAACTCGATCTCTCTGCGGATGAAGCGGGCGCCATCGTCAAGGCCCGTCAAGCCAACGGCGATTTCAAAAGTTGGGACGACCTGCAGAAGGTCTCCGGTTTGGACGCCAAGAAACTCGAGCCGCTCAAAGGCCGCATCGTTTATAACTGAGCCGGCGCTCCTCTGACCCAAACTCCGGTTACCAGATTGACCCCGAAGTGGTACGGGATTTCGCGGTAGTCGCCGCAGCCGTACACCACGAAATTGGCGCGCTTGCCCGCTTCCAGGCTCCCGATCTGCGGGCCGCGCCCCAGGCTGTACGCGGCATTCACCGTCGCCGCCGTGAGCGCTTCGGCCGGGGTCATCCGCATTTGCGTGCAGGCCAGCGAAAGAACCATGGGCATCGAGGCGGTGGGTGAAGAGCCTGGATTGAAATCCGTTGCCAGCACCACCGCAAGGCCGCGTTCGATCATCGCCCGCGCATCGGCGTAACCTCGTAATCCCAGCGCGTAAACCGATCCCGGCAGCAGCACCGGCTGCACTCCGCCTGCCGCCATCGCGTCCATCGATTCGGCGTCCGTGTGCTCCAGGTGATCAGCCGTGGCGGTCCGCAGTTCGCCCGCCAGCTTCGCTCCCCCCGACAGCGTGAATTGGTCCGCGTGCATCCGCAGTCCCAGTCCCAGCCCGCGCGCCGCCTGCAGGATGCGCCGCGCCGCCGGCGCCGGAAAGATATGCGGTTCGCAAAAAACGTCGCAGTATTCCGCCAGGCGCTCCGCGGCTACGCGGGGCAGCATACTCCCGATTACCGCGTCCACGTACGGTTCGCGTTCGCATCCTTCCGGAACCTCATGCGCGCCGAGAAACGTGGGCACGATTTCGAGCGGCCCTTCGCTTCCCAGGCGGCGCATGACACGCAGCATCTTGCATTCGGTTTCAACGTCGAGGCCATAGCCCGACTTGGCCTCCACCGTGGTGGTGCCGTGCGCGAGAAACCAGCGCGCGTGCCGCCGGGCGGCTTCCAGCAGGTCGTCTTCGCTCGTCTCGCGTGTCCGCCGGACCGTCGCTCGGATGCCGCCGCCCGCCGCTGCGATCTGCTCATAGGTGGCGCCGGCAATCCGGAGCTCGAACTCATCCGCGCGATTGCCGGCGAACACCAGGTGCGTGTGCGCATCCACGAAGCCCGGCAGAACCACGCCGCCGCCCGCATCCACGACTTCCGTGCCGGCGGAAATCCGGTCCTTCAACTCCGCGTAACTTCCGGCGGCGGAGATGCGCCCGTCGCGCACCAGCAGCGCTCCGTCCTGGATGATGCCGGGTTCGCCAATTTCGGAGCGCACCCGCGGGCGCGCCGGCCCCCGCAGCGTGACCAATTGCCGGCAGTTGACGACGGCCAGCGAGCCGCTCACCGCGTCACCATGCCGCTTGCAAACTCCAGCAGGCATGCCGCTGCTGCCAGCGTCGTGGCGTCCGCCACGTCCCGCTCCGGGTCCACCTCGACAAGGTCCATCGCTTTGACTTGCGGGCACGCGCCCGCTACCCACACCGCCTCGCGCAGTTCCCAAACCGCAAAACCGCCGGGCCGCGATCCCGGTGTCCCCGGGCTGAACGCGCGGTCCAGCACATCGAGATCCACGTCCACGTAAATTGCCGTGACCCGCCGGCTCAGCTCCGCCAGTTGTTCCGCCATGGCGCGCGCCAGCCCGCAACGGTGAGCCTGCTCCGCTGTCACTACCCGGACGCCGGCTTCGCGCGCGATGGCGGCGTAGTAACCCGAGTTGGCATAGCCCTGAATGCCGATCTGGGCGATATTTTCACCCGGTAATCCATCCTCCAGCAACGCGCGTACCGGATTGCCGTTGGTGAGTCCGGCCTCCAGGTCACGCAGGTCGAAATGCGCGTCCAGCGTAATCAAACCGCATTCTTTGAGCGTCTGATCCAGGCCGTGCAGGCCCGGCCGCGTAATCGAGTTGTCGCCGCCCATCAGCGCCACGGCGTCGGCGCCCTTTCGGGCCTCCGCCGCGCCTTCCCGAATTGCCGCAAAGCTTTCCTTCGGTGTTTGTCCCTCAATCGGCAGGTCACCCAGATCGTCCGCCCGAACCAGCCGGACATCTACTCCGTGCTCCACATCGTACGTGCTGAAACGTTCGAGCGCGCGCCGAATTGCCCCCGGCGCCAGGTCGCACCGCCCTGGAGTAATCGATCCCAGGTGACAAGGCGCTCCCAGCAAAGCCACGCGCCGCCGCGGCCCTTGCAAGCATTCTCCCGCCAGCCAGTGACTGGCGCGCGGCCAGTGCCGGTCGAAGTGCAGCGAGCCGCTCATTCGCCTTCCCGCATCGGAATGCGGATATGGTTCTGCCCGGCCACTTCGATGGCGCGTTCGTACCCGGCGTCCGCATGGCGAATCACGCCCGTGCCCGGATCTGTCGTGAGCACGCGCTCCAGCCTCCGCTCGCATTCGTCGGAGCCTTCCGCCACCACCACCATTCCGGCGTGCTGCGAATACCCGATTCCCACGCCGCCGCCATTGTGAATCGAGACCCACGACGCGCCCGCCGCCGTGTTGAGCAGCGCGTTCAGCAGCGGCCAGTCGGCGATGGCATCGCTGCCGTCGCGCATCCCTTCGGTTTCCCGGTAGGGCGATGCCACCGAACCGGCATCCAGGTGGTCCCGCCCGATCACGATCGGCGCCTGGATCCTGCCCGTTCGCACCAGACGGTTCATCGCTACGCCGAATTTCGCCCGCTCGCCATACCCCAGCCAGCAGATGCGCGCCGGCAGCCCCTGGAACTGAATACGTTCTCGTGCCAGCCGCAGCCATCGCTGCAGGCCTTCGTTCTCCGGGAACAACTCGGCGGCCAGCGCATCGGTTGCGTAGATGTCGCGCGGATCGCCCGACAGCGCCACCCACCGGAACGGTCCGCGGCCTTCGCAGAACTGCGGCCGGATATACTCCGGCACAAAGCCGGGAATCTCGAACGCATCCGCCACTCCGGCCTGCCTGGCCTGCCCGCGGATGTTATTGCCGTAATCAAACGTGACCGCTCCCTGGCGCTTCAAATCGAGCATGGCGCGCACATGCACCGCCATCGATCCCATGGCGCGCCGCACATATTCGTCCGGATTCGATTGGCGCAGCGCCGCCGCCTCCGCCGGCCGCAGCCCGCCCGGCACATACCCGTTCAATGGATCGTGCGCGCTGGTCTGATCGGTGAGCACATCGGGCACGATCGAGCGCCGCGCCATCTCCGGCAGCACCTCGGCGCAATTGCCGACCAGCCCCACCGAGAGCGCCGCGCCGCGTCCGCGCGCCTCGTCCAGCAGCGACAGCGCTTCATCCAGCGATCGCGCCATGCGATCGCAGTACCCCGTTGCCAGCCGTTTTTCGATCCGCGCCGGGTCGACTTCAATGCCCAGAAAGCACGCGCCCTGCATGGTCGCCGCCAGCGGCTGTGCGCCCCCCATGCCCCCCAATCCGCCCGACACGATCAATTTCTTCTGGAGAGACCCGCCGAAGTGCCGCCGCCCCGCCGCCCCGAATGTCTCGTACGTTCCCTGTACAATCCCCTGGCTGCCGATGTAGATCCACGACCCCGCCGTCATTTGTCCATACATAATGAGCCCGAGCCGCTCCAGATCCCGGAACTCTGCGTAATTCGACCAATGTCCGACCAGGTTTGAGTTTGCCAGCAATACCCGCGGCGCCTGCTCATGCGTGCGAAACACGCCCACCGGCTTGCCCGATTGCACGAGCAGAGTTTCGTCGTTCCCCAGCGAGCGCAGCGTGCGCACGATGGCGTGGTATGCGGGCCAATTACGCGCCGCCTTCCCGGCGCCGCCGTAGACCACCAGATCATCCGGCCGTTCGGCGACTTCCGGATCCAGGTTATTCATGAGCATCCGGAGCGCGGCCTCCTGATGCCAGCCGCGGCAGGAGAGTTCCGTCCCGCGCGGCGCCCGGATCTGTGTGGCAGTGCTCATATCCCAAACGTAACGGGGAAAAAAGTCCAAAGTCAAAGGTCAAGCCGTCGCCGGCGAGGCGTACCGAATCACTTTTGACTTTTACCTTTGACTTTTGAGTTTTGACTTTCCCACAATGGGGCATGGCGATCAGCCGACGCGCCTTCCTCGCCACCGCGGCGGCCCCGCTCCTCGCCCAGCCCAAAGTCCGTACCGGCCCTCTCATCTGCCTCTATTCGCGCCTGCTCCCCGATATCGAGTACTTCGATATGGCGCCGGTCTTGAGCGGCATGGGCTTCGATGGCTGCGACCTTTCCGTTCAGCAGGGCGGCACCGTCGAGCCATCCCAGATTTCCGTCGACCTGGTCCGCGCCGTCGAGGTCTTTCAAGGCCGCGGCGTGGAGGTGCCGCTCATTACGACCACCTTCGTCAGCGCCAACGATCCCTGGGCCCGCAACGTCATCTACATCACCGGCGGCACCGGCGTCCCCTTTTTCCGGCCGGGCTTCTGGAGATTCCCCGGCGCGCGCCTGGCCGAGATGAAACGCCAGATTGTCGAACTCGCCGCCATCGGCCGCTTTTACAAAATGGGCATGGGCGTGCCAAATACCGCCGGCGAACCGGTCATTGCCGACCTCGATCCGAACTGGGTCGGCTGGGATTTCGATCCGTCCCAGGCCACGCCCGACCTGCCCCTTGAAAAAGCGATGCCGCGCGTCAAGATGTTCATCCTGCGCGACGCGCGCCGCCAAACCGGTCAATTAACGCCCTGCCCGCTCGGCGAAGGCATCGTGGATTGGACAAAATTTTTCGACACGATCGCGCACGCGAAATTCTCCGGCCCCCTGACCCTGCAATCGGATTATCCGGCGCCAGACCGCCTCGCTGCCATCAAAAAGGACCTGGACTTCGCGCGCCAGCGCCTCAACCACGCCTATCAGCAAGTAATCAACGGCTCTACTTCACCCCGGACATCAAGCGAACCGTCGGCCTCGTCACCAGCGCCAGCACCACCGCCGCCGCCACGCTGACCGTTGCCACCACGCCGAACAATTCCGTCAGCGGCATCGATTCATATAGCGAGGCCGCCTTGCCGGCCGTCCAATCGCCGATGCTCACGGAAAGGAACCACACCCCCATCATGAACCCGGCCACGCGCTGCGGCGCCAGCTTCGTCATCGCGCTCAATCCCACCGGGCTCAGGCACAACTCCCCGAGCGTCTGCAGGAAATAGGTGCCGGTCAGCCACCACGGAGAAACGAGCTTGCCTGCCAGGGAAAAGGCGGCCGCCGGTACCAGGATCGCGAACGCCAGTCCGCCCAGCAGCAGGCCCCACGAGAATTTCGCCGGTACCGACGGCTCCCGATGCCGCAGCGCAATCCACAGCCACGCGAACACCGGCGCCAGCGCGATTACGAACACCGGCTGCACGAATTGAAACCAGCTCGCCGGAAATTCCCAGCCGAACACGTGGCGGTCGGTATTGCGCTCGGCAAACAGGTTCAATGACGAGCCGGCCTGCTCGTACGCCGCCCAGAAAATCGCCGACGCGGCGAAGATCACGAGCGTGGCCACCGCGCGCTTCCGTTCGATCGCCGACCAGCCGCGTCCGAAGATCAGCCACGCGAAAACCGCGGCCGAGATCGCCAGCAGCACCCATCCCAGTGCGTCCGAGATCAGTTCCGCCGTCAGGTTGATCATGCCCGCCCGGCCGAGCGCCGCGATCAGCGCCAGCGCTGCGGCCGATCCCAATCCTGCCAGCAAGCCGTTCCGCTTTTGCGCCGGCGTGGCGCGTGCCCCCGGCTCCCGCCCCGCCGTGCCCAGGTATTTCCCGCTCAGCGCGTATTGAATCAACCCCGCCAGCATTCCGACCCCCGCCGCGCCGAATCCCAGCCGCCAGCTGATCCGTTCGCCGATATAACCGCAGATCAGCGGCGAAATCAACGCGCCCACGTTGATTCCCATATAAAAAATCGAGAACCCGGAATCGCGCCGCGCATCGCCGGCGCCGTAGAGCTGCCCGACGATCGTGCTGACATTGGGTTTGAGCAGCCCGGTTCCGAGCATCAACAGCGCCAGTCCCACATAAAACATCGGCAGCCCGGGCGCCACCAGGCAAAATTCCCCGGCCGAGATCAGAATCGCGCCGTACAGTACCGCCCGCTGTTGCCCGATGATGCGATCGGCGAGCCAGCCGCCCGGCAGGTTCATCAGGTAGACCAGCGCCGTGTAAAAGCCGTAGACGGCGCCCCCTTTGGGAACCGAAAAGCCCAGCCCGCCCGCACTCACCGGCGCCACCATATAAAGGATGAGGATCGCCCGCATCCCGTAGTAGCTGAACCGCTCCCACATTTCCGTGAAGAACAGCGTCGCCAGGCCGCGGGGATGGCCGAAGAACCCGGTGTCGTAGCCCCGATTGGCCTCGGTCCGCGTCGCCATGCACCGCCAGTGTAGCACCGCCGTTCTGATAGCATGACCAAATGGACTGGAAAGCGCACGGCATCCGTATTGTCCGCGCCGGGGAACTGGACTCGAACACTCCTCAGACGCCCGGCATGACAAGGGCGGCCGCCATCACGCACGCCACCGCCGGCGCCAGCAAGCTTTGGGCGGGAACCGTGGTGGTGCAGCCCGACGCCAAAACCGGCGCCCACCATCACGGCGA
>DATGII010000086.1:0-11308 GCA_035295805.1 Bryobacteraceae bacterium
GAAATCGTGCCGCGCTTCGCCATGACCGATCCGCTTCTGGAACAACTCGCGGTGGCTATTCACACGGCGCTGCGGGACGGGACTGCCGAAGACGGACTCTACATCGACACGCTGGCCCAGATGATTGCCGCCCACCTGGCGCGCTTTCACTCGACGCGCTCGCGGCCGGTGCGCGTCGCCTCTCCGGACGGCATTCCAGGGTGGCGGATGCGCCGGCTGATCGCGTATATCGAAGAACACCTGGAAGGCAATCTGAGTCTGGAGGCGATGGCCGCGCAGGTAGATGTGAGCCCACTGTATCTGGCGCGGGCTTTCAAAGCCGCGATCGGCCAGTCGCCCCATCAATATGTTCTCTCGCGCCGGCTCGAGCGGGCCAAGGACTTGTTGCGGAACACCGATACTCCGATTGTGGACGTGGCTCTGGCGTCCGGGTTCTCTTCGCAAAGCCACCTATCGAATTGGTTCGTGCGGCTGGTCGGTGTTTCACCGGCGCTCTACCGGCGCCGGGCCGCGAAGTGACAGTCAGCGGAGCCATCGTTTTAGCGCGAGCGCATTTTCCACGGCATACGCCGCCTGGTCATTGTCGAAGTAGACGTAGATCGCTCGCAAGGTCTTCTGCCAATGCGTGATACGCGCGGCCCACTGGCGCAGGGTTGCCGCCGGATAGCTGCCTTGGTACGCAGCGCCGGGCCCGTGCAATCGCACGTACGTAAAATCGGCCGTGATCTCGAATCCCGATTGAAAGCCCGCGATCTCGAAAATGCAGAACGCCGCGTTATGCCTCCGCAGCACGGCGTAGATCTCGGGCGTGTGCCAGGTTGGGTTGCGCAGCTCGAACGCGTACCGCCGCCGGCGCGGTAAAGCGCTCAGGAACCCATCCAGGCGCTCGGCGTTGGACTTCCAGAAGGGCGGAAGCTGAAACACGATCGGTCCCAGTTTTCTGCCGAGATGATTCACCCGCTCGAAAAAGTTGTCGACGCCGGATCCGGTATCCTTCAACTTCTTCATGTGCGTCAGAAAGCGGCTGCCCTTGGCCGCGAACACAAAATCTTTGGGTGTCGAGCGACGCCAGGTTTCCAGGCCTGTAACCACGGGCAAACGGTAAAACGTGTTGTTCAGCTCGACCGTATCGAAATGCCTGATATAGAACTCGAGCATCTTTGAGGCCGGCAGCTTGTCGGGATAGAACGGGCCGCGCCAATGCGGATAATGCCAGCCCGAGGTGCCGATGTATGTAGTGCCGGAAGCCGCCCTCACAATCAAATGATACGGTCGGCCTTTTCTCCGGTGGTAGCCGCAAGCGGGACTGGCAACTGGTAATGATATCCTGGACGTTTGACCCCTGCTGCCTTACCTCGTTTTGCGCTGCTGCTCGCGGCAGCAACTGCTGCCTCCGCCCAGCATGCTTCGCCCTTGCTGGACGCCATGTCTCAGGAGCTGAACCGGAATTTCACTGTTCTCAAAGAGAAAGCGGACCCGCCCCCTTATTTCATCAGCTATGAGGTAACCGAACAGGACTACCGCGGCATTTCGGGAACGCTGGGAACCATTTCGTCGACTGGCGGCGGCAAAGAGCGCGCGATGGACGTTTCGGTGCGCGTCGGCACCACCAAACTCGACAATTATCATAACGTCCGCGGCGACCGGGGCCAGTTTACCGAGGGAGCGTTGCTCTCCGTCGAAGACAATGCCAATGCCATTAAACGTCGCTTGTGGCAGGAGACCGACCGCGCCTATCGCAGCGCCGCCGAGCGGCTGATCCGCATTAAAACGAATACGCAGGTGAAGGTGGCGGCGGAGGATGATTCCGACGATTTCTCCAGCGAACCGCCGGTCAGGGCCGAAGAGGCGCTGCCCACTCTAAAATTTGACGAGACCGGCTGGACGGAGCGCATCCGCAAGCTCTCTTCCCATTTTCAGAATTATCCGGATGTGCTGACTTCTCACGTCTCCGTCACTGCACAGACTGACATCCGCTATTTCGTGAACTCCGATGGAACCCGTATTCAGCACGGCCGCGGATTTGCTCGCGTCGTGATCACCGCCTCCGCCAAGGCCGCCGACGGTACCGACCTGAGCACCAGCGAGACCTTCGAAGCGGTCGAAGCCTCAGGCTTGCCCAAGGATGACGTGCTGATGGCCGGCATCGATCGCGTTTCGCAGGACCTGACCAACCTGTTGCGCGCACGGGAAGCCGAGCCCTTCGTCGGTCCCGCGATTTTCTCGGGCCGCGCCGCGGGCGTATTCTTCCATGAAATATTCGGTCACCGGGTGGAGGGGCATCGGCAGAAGGACGAATCCGAAGGGCAGACCTTTACCAAGAGCGTAGGCACCAAAGTTCTGCCGGATTTCCTCTCCGTGATGTTTGACCCCACGCGGAAGAAGGTTGGGAACATCGATTTAAACGGCTGGTACGATTACGACGACGAAGGGGTGAAGGGCCGGCCGGTGCTGGCTGTCGATAAGGGTGTGCTGAACACGTTCCTTATGTCGCGCGCTCCCATCAAAGGCTTCGATCACTCCAACGGACACGGTAGGCGGCAACCGGGCGCCGAGGTGGTCTCGCGGCAGTCGAACTTGATCGTCGAATCGTCCAACTCCGTGCCCGAAACCCGTCTCCGCCAAATGCTGATCGACGAAGTTAAGCGCCAGAACAAGCCGTACGGATTATACTTCCGCGATATCACCGGCGGCTTCACCACCACCAGCCGTGCCGGTTTGCAGGCGTTCAAGGTCATCCCGGTGATCGTGTATCGCGTGTACGCGGACGGCCGCCCGGACGAATTGGTGCGCGGCGCCGACATTGTGGGCACACCTCTGGCGAGCTTTGCCAAAATCCTGGCGACGTCGGACAAGCTGGAAGTCTTCAACGGCTACTGCGGCGCGGAGTCCGGCAGCGTTCCGGTATCGGCGGTAGCGCCGGCCATCCTCGTCTCGGAGATCGAAATCGAGAAAAAAGCGAAGTCGCAGGACCGGCCGCCCCTGCTGCCGTCTCCGGTTCCGCCCGAATCCAGCCGGAGCAGCGCGCAATGAAATTCGCTCTGTCGCTGGGCGGCATTGCCATTACCGCGGGCCTGGTCGTGAGCGCGCAGGCTCCATCCGCGGATCCTGTCCTGCAATCCATGCACGACGAGATGGAGCGCTCGCGCAAACTGATGGTCTCCAATCTCGAGAGCCCGTACTTCGTTGAATATTTGCTCGACGAGTCCGACACGTTTGACGTCGGCGCCACCCTGGGCGGGATCGTGACCGAGCGTCGCGATCAGTTTCGCAATTTGACCGTTCACGTGCGCGTGGGCGACTACAAGTTCGACAACACCGATTACGTCGGCAGCGGCTTTCCCTTCGGCACGCGTTACGACCTCGAGCGTTTTCCGCTGGACAACGATTATATGGTTCTGCGGCGCTATCTGTGGCTGGCTACCGATTCGGCCTACAAGTCGGCTGTTGAGGCGATTTCCCGAAAGCGCGCCGCTCTCCGCAACCTCTCGGTGAACGAACAGATCAACGATTTCGCGCATACCGAGCCGGTTCACCTCGTGCGGCCGTTCCACAAGCTGACGATCGACCAAAAGGCGTGGGCCGGCCGCGTCCGCGCGCTGTCGGCTTTGTTTGCGCAATATCCCGGGCTGCGTACTTCGAGCGTCGAACTGAACGCAGGCGATGGCGGCTACTACCTCGTCAATTCCGAAGGCACCGAGATCAAGGTGCCCGACCGGCTGAGTTACGTGCGGGCACGCGCCTCCGCGCAGGCGCCGGACGGCATGACGGTGCGCGATTACGCGATTTTTCAGTCGATCGACGTCTCCGGAATTCCGGGCGATGCCGAAATGACGAAGGCTTTCAAGACCACGGCCGAGAATGTCGTCGCGCTCTCGAAGGCGCCCATGGGCGAGGATTACAGCGGACCCGTGCTGTTCGAGGGAATCGCGGGGCCGCAAATTCTCGCGGAAGTGCTGGGCAAGAGCTTCTCGCTGCCGCGGCGGCCGGTCCTCGAACCGGGGCGGAATGCGGCTTTCAACAGCAGCGAACTCGAAGGGCGCATCGGCTCGCGCGTGCTGCCCGACAGCTTCGACATTGTCGACGATCCCACACAGAAGGAGTGGCACGGCCGGCCGTTATTTGGCTCCTACGAAGTCGACCGCGAAGGCGTCGTGCCCAAGCCGCTGCGCCTCGTCGAAAAAGGCCTGCTCAAAGGCTATCTGCTGTCCCGCCAGCCGGTGCGCGGGTTTGAAGGTTCCAACGGCCACGGGCGCATGCCGGGCAGCTACGGCGCCAGCGCCACCGGCGTTAGTAATCTGCTGGTGACATCTTCGGGCGCGGTGCCGGTTGCGGAGCTGAAGAGGAAATTGCTCGAAATGATCGCGGCGCGCGGCAAGCCGTATGGGATCATCGTCCGCAAGATGGATTTTCCGTCTTCGGCATCGGTGGAAGAGGCGCGGCGGCTGCTCGCTGGAGCGCAATCGGGCGGCTCACGGCCGGTCAGCCTGCCACTGCTGGCGTATCGCGTCTATCCGGATGGTCGCGAAGAGCTGGTCCGTGGGCTGCGTTTTCGCGGTTTGAATACGAGGTCGTTCCGGGATGTGGTGGCTGCCGGCGATGACACGGTCGCCTTCGACTTCCTGGACAGCCAGGCGCCGTTCGATCTGATGGGCGCTTCGGGCTATGTCGCGAATGCCACTGTGGTCGCTCCTTCGCTGCTGATTGACGATCTGGAACTCCATCCGCTGGAAGACGAGTTGCCCAAGCTTCCGGTGGTGCCGCCGCCGGAGTTATCCTCGCGGTAGGAGGGCTGTGTTTCGCCTGCTCAGCCGTTACGTCTTTCGCGAAATCCTCTCCAGCTCGCTGCTGGCCACGTTTCTTGCCAGCGCCGTCATTTTTCTCCAGGGTGTGGACAAGATTTTCGAGATGCTGGTCTCCAGCAACGGCACCGCCGCTACCATCTGGAAGCTCTTCGCGCTGGCGGTTCCTCCGGTCCTGCCATTGACGATTCCCTTCGGTGTCTTAGTCGGCATCCTGATCGGGCTCGGCCGCATGTCGAGCGACGGCGAAATCACGGCCATGCGCGCCGCCGGTGTTTCCAGCCGCCGCGTGATCGCTCCCGTGCTGTTGTTCGCCACCCTGGCGGCGGGCCTCGCGGCATACTCGTCGATTCGCTTGACGCCCCTCGCGTTTCGAGAAACCATTCGCCTCGAGAACCAGCTGATCGCCAACCAGCTCTCCGCGCAGATTCAGCCGCGCGTGTTTGTGGAAGGCTTCCCGAATACCATCTTGTACGTGCGCGACGTGCGCCCGGGTGAGACGGTGCTCTGGCGCCCGGTTTTTATCGCCGATGTCACGCCACCCGAGCAGCGCTCCACCGGGATGCGCGAGAAGGCCCAGGGACCCATGATCACGGTGGCGCGCGAAGCCATTGCCGTTTCCGACCCGGGGCACAACCGCATCCAGCTTTCGTTGCGCGATGCATGGAATTACGAAATGGGCAAAGACGGTGTGGCTCGCGATTCCTCCGCCGCTCGCAGCGAGAGGCTCCTGGAGGCGGCGCCGCCGAGCTTGAAAAGTCTCTCGTTTCCCCAGATGAACACGCGCGAGCTCTGGAATTATTCCGGCCCAGACCCGATTGAGGCGCGCGAAGAACTGCACAAGCGCTTCACGCTTCCTGTGGCGTGCCTGACGCTGGCCTTGGTCGGGATTCCACTAGGCATCACAACGCGCAAAGGAGGCAAGTCGGCCGGCTACGTCATCGGCGTATTCCTCGCCTTCTTCTGCTATAACCTCTCTTACATAACGCTGATCAAGCTGGCGACCCAGCGCACGCTTCCCGTCCCCGTCGCCGCCTGGCTGCCCAACATCGCGTTTGCGGTAATGGGTCTCTTTTTTCTGACCCGCATGGAGCGGCCGAGCGAGCGCGATCTGCTGGGCAGCATTCAAGGCTTCTTTGGATCGGGGCTGAAGGTCCTGAAGAGCGACCGCCCGCACCCTGCCCGCCGCCGCTGGGCTCTGCTGCCTCAGGTGCTCGATACCTATATCCTTTCCGGATTCCTCTTCTATGTCTGGCTGGCTCTCAGCAGCTTTGTATCGATGACCCTGGTCTACAACTTCTTCGAGCTGATGCCGGATATGATCCACAATCATATTCCGCTCACGAAAATGTTCGAGTACCTGTTCTTCCTCACGCCCATGCTGGTGTACCAGATCCTGCCCATCAGCGTGCTGGTGGCTATCCTGGTCGCCTTCAGCGTGCTCAGCCGGCAGAACGAAATTACAGCGTTCAAGGCTTGCGGGGTAAGCGTACACCGGCTCGCGCTGCCTGTGTTTCTGGCGAGCATCGTGTTCAGCGGAGCGCTGTTTGCCTTCGACTACTCCTACGTACCCGGCGCCAACCGTATGCAGGACGCACTGCGCGATGAAATCAAAGGCCGCGCGACCCAAACCTATCTGAACCCGGATCGCAAGTGGATCTGGGGCTCCGGCTCGCGCATTTTCTATTACAAATATTTCGACCCGGCCGAGAGAACCATGGCCGGCGTTTACGTGTTTGAACTGGACCCGGCCAGCTTCCGACTGACGCGCGAAGTCTGGGCTGAGCGCGCGCATTGGGAGCGCTCGCTCAAAGCATGGGTCTTCGAGAACGGCTGGACCAGCGATTTTGCCGGCAAGGAAGGCCGCACCTACCGGCCCTACCCGGTGGCCACCTTCCCCGAACTCACGGAGGCGCCAGACTACTTCCTCAAAGAGGCTCTGCAGGACAAGCAGATGAACTTCACCCAGCTGCAGAGCTACATTGACGACTTACAGCAGAGCGGATTCGACACGCTCAAGCTTCAGGTGCAATATCACCGCAAGTTCTCGATGCCCTTGTTCGCCGTCATCATGTCGTTCATTGCCGTGCCGTTCGGCTTTTTGATCGGCAAGCGCGGCGCCATGACCGGGATCGGCGTAAGTATCGGCATCGCCCTCGCCTACTGGGGCATCGGCATCCTGTTCGAAAAGCTCGGCGACGTGAATCAGCTTCCCCCCGCGATGGCCGCCTGGTCTCCCGACGCCCTGTTTTCGCTCGCGGGGTTGTACCTGCTGATGCGCATGCGAAGCTAAAACGGGCCGGGCGGTTTTATTTCTTGGCCGGTTTGGCCGCCCCCTTACCCGCAGCCGGCGCCCCCTCCTTCAGCAGTTCTTCGATTTCGCTCCGCAAATTCTTGTCCGCCTGAGCCTCGTCCAGGAACGGCGCGTCCCCGGCGTATTGCGCGCGGATCATGCCGTGCCGGTCGATGAACACCAGTTGCGGCATGAGCAGGCGGTCCGCCATCGGATGCTGGAGGAAATCCAGCACCGGAGGACGCGCGTTAGAACCTGCCGGAAACGGCGGACTGAATTTCTTAATAAAGCCCGGCACGGCGCCGGCCGCTCCGTCCTCAATCGCCGAGGCCAGCACCTGGAACCCGCGCGAGCCGTATTCGTTTTGATCCTGCGAGAGAAAGCTCACGATCTTCTGGCAATGCGGGCAATACGTCAGAATGAAAATTAGCGCGACCGTCTTGCCCTTATATTGGCTGAGCGAAGTCGTCTTACCGCCGGGGAGGTTGATCGTAAACTCGGGCGCAGGCCGCGGAATTGCCGCTGCATATCCGACGGCGGCGAATACGCTTACACAAAGCAGCCCGCCGATTCCGGTTCGGAGCTTGGACATGGACTTTAGTTTACCGGCAAACCCTCAACGCTCGTCACCAGCGGCCCTTTTAAGTGAAGTTCGAAACGGCCGTCATCGCCGGTGCCCGTTACCGAGTCGTTGGTCTCTCCGCTAATATTCATCTTTTTCCACTTTTTCGCCAATACCTGCCGGTATGCCGCGAAATAGCGGCGCGCCATCTCCGGACTGTCCCATTGCGCCGCGTACAACAGCACTACCTGCCCTGCCTTTTTGTTTTCCCGCAGCTCGAACGTGGCGCCGCTCCAATGGGGGCCGATGTCATTCGCGGCGGCCTTACCGGCAAATTGTTCAAGCAGCACCTCGTGATCCAGTTCTCCCAGGCTTCCGCCCACCACGGTCTTGAAGCCATGCGGAATTTTTGCGTCCGGCAGATCGGGAGTCGCCGGTGGCGCCGGCTGAAAGTATTTTTCCGGGTGCAGGATCTGCTGGGTCGACACCGGCGGGCGGCGAAACACCTCCGCAAATCCCGCGTCGCCGTCGTGTTCGATGACGGCCTGCTGAAAAAGCATGCCCTTGGTGTATGGAAAAATCAGCGTCTGCCGCAGATAGAGCGGAGCGTTATCATAAACCGGATACTGCCCGGAACTGTCGCCGAGCGCGCTCATCATCTGTACCAGCGCGGGCGAATTCTTCAGCGACTGCCCCAGTTTGTGCGCCAGGTATTCCGACATCAGCCAGGTGGCTTGCCCTTCCATAATGGCCAGGCGCGCTGTCGCCCCGTCATCGCTCTTTCGGCCTTGCCGGATGAATTTGCCTAAGTTGAAGTTCTGATCCGCGATCGCGTGGGAAAGCTCATGGGCCAGCACCGGAGCTTGAGTTTCCGGGGTCGTGGTTTCGGTCACGAACAGCTTCTTTTTGTCGTAATCGTAGAAAGCGGCGGCCTGTTCGGTCAGCAGGTCGATCGTGGTTTTCTCCAGGTTGAAATCCGCCGGCACAAACCCGAATTTCTTCAGTGTCATCTCTTCGGCGCGGATTTCATCGGGCGTGGTGGCTTCTTTGACGCGCTTCTTCAGGAATTCGTTGACCTTCTCCTTGGAAATCAGGTCGCACGGAACCGGGTGATGCAGCTTCATACCCGAGATGGAGGCCAGGACGGACGCGATGCCTCCCGCCTGGCTGCAGAGTTCGCTCGCCGCTGATTCCGCCCGTCCCGGGCCCGGCCCCACCACCAGAGCTAACGCCAGCGCGGCGCAGGCCCTTAATCTAAACCGCAACAGGCTTCCTCCGGATCGCCCAGGCAAATACCGCGGACGAGACGACCGCCAGCAGGCCGCCCAGCAGCGTGGTGGCGCGCGCGCCGAACCGGCCCGCCAGCGCGCCGGACGCCAGGCTGCCGAATGGACCGAGCCCCACGATGGTCATCCCATACATCGACATGATGCGGCCGCGGTATTCATCGAGAATCAGTGTCTGGATGGTCGTGTTCGCCGAAACCATCTGCCGGAACACACTGTAGCCGATCAGCGGCATAATCACTAGCGAAAGCTTGTACCAGGGCGAGAACGCGAACGCAATAGTCGCGAGTCCCATGGCGATCCCGCTGAACGCGATGATCGGCTGCAGGTTTGCCGCCTCGGTCCGGCGGGCCATGCCGAGCGTGCCGATCACCGCGCCGACTCCCATTGCCGCCATCAGAAATCCGAGCCCTTGCGAGCCGCGGTGGAAGATCTCGTCGGCGAAGACCGGCGCCAGCACCAGCACCGGTGTATTGGCAAACGTCGCTGCCGCCATGACCGTCAGCACACGCCGGACCTCCGTATGCTGCTTGGCGTAGCGGAACCCGTCCACCAGGTGGCCCCAGGGCGAGTTCTCCTGCTTGCGCTCGAACGGTTCCAGCCGCATCGCCAACAGGCTGCCGATCACTGCCAGGAAGCTGACTCCGTTCAGGAAAAAGCAGACACCTTCTCCCAGCCACGCCACCAGCAGCCCGGCAACCCCCGGCCCTACGCTGCGCGCCGCGTTGAACACCGCCGAGTTGATCGAAATGGCGCTCAGCAGGTCGTCTTTGCTGGTCATGTGGATGAGCAGGGACTGCCGCCCGGGCATGTCAAATGCGTTAATCGCGCCCAGCAGGGTGGCCAGCACCAGGATGTGCCACACCTGAACACGCCCCGTTAGGGTGAGAGCCGCCAGCGCGAATGCCTGCAGCATGGAGAAAGTCTGGGTGAGGACGACGACTTTATGCCGCGAAAATCGATCCGCCGCCACACCGCCCAGAGGCCCGAGCGCAAACACGGCAATCTGCGAGCAGAACCAGGCCGTTCCAAGCAAAAGTTCCGAATGCGTCAAACGGTAGACCAGCCAGCTTTGCGCCACGTTCTGCATCCACGTGCCGACCAGCGAGACCAGTTGGCCGCTCACGAATAGCCGAAAATTGCGATGCCGCAGGGCTCCGAACGCCGGAGCGCCGCTCGCGCGCGGGGGCACCGTCAGAAGTTCCGCGGCGGGCATGGGGGTGACGTCCGGTTCCGGCTGAGTCCCTGAAGGTGGCATCCGCTCTTTCCAGAATACGGCGCGGTACAATGAGAGATCAAATTCGGGTTGAAGAGGAGATTTCCCTGTGGCGGATGAAAAACTTTACAAGGCCGAGTATTTAGGGAGTGGAACTTTTGTCATCACTAAGCCCAAACGGAAGCGGGCCAAACTGCGTCAGACCAAGCTGCGCAACCCGCAGCGCGGTTCACGCAAATGAACCGGCCGGTTAATGGCGAACCCGGCGTTCGCTCTTGAGGATGCGGAATAAACCCTCCAACGCCGCCTTTTGAATCACAAACGCGCCGAAAAAGGTTCCCAGCAGCGTTCCCCCAATAACTAACGTATCCATTGCATCCCTCTGCCCCTTTTTCGAGCAATTTAGATGCCAGCGCTTCTCCCTGGATTCAGGCGCTTACAAGGAACTCAAGCCGGTGCACTCTCGGCAACTGTGCAGCCGACACGCGGTTCAGGCGATGGACCGCCATCAAGTCGATTCTCCACACGCTGTAACTCCAGTTCTGTCAATGAGTCGTGTGACACGAAGCCGCTGAAAGTGGAATTGAAATCGCTGCGAATCGAATCTCGCTCTTGCTATAATCGGGGATTCTAAACCACTCAGATTTATGCCATTAAAGCCTTTCGTCCGGAACGATGGTGCGGAAAGAAAAATTTTTCTCCTCAAACCGCGCGGCTTCTGTGCGGGCGTAGTCCGGGCGATCGACGTGGTCAAGATCGCCTTGGATCTTTATGGACCGCCGGTTTACGTGCGCAAGGAAATCGTTCACAACAAGCACGTGGTTGACGAGCTTCGTAACGCGGGGGCCATTTTCGTCGAGGAACTGGCCGAAGTGCCGGAAGGCGCGCGCGCCATTTTCAGCGCGCACGGGGTCGCGCCGACCGTCCGCCGCGAGGCGAAGGAGCGCCACCTGGAAATCATCGACGCCACCTGCCCGCTTGTCACCAAAGTGCATTTGGAGGCGGTCAAATTTGCGCGCGAAGGCTACAGCATTGTGCTGATCGGTCATAAAGATCACGACGAGGTGATCGGCACGCTGGGCGAGGTTCCTGACCGCAGCTACCTGGTCGAAACCGTCGATGATGTGGATCATCTCGAGTTCCCCGATC
>DATGII010000087.1:0-21707 GCA_035295805.1 Bryobacteraceae bacterium
CACCACCATGAATGTTTATGACAACTCCACGCTGCGGGCGAAGCAGGACGCCAACAGCAAGGTTGTCAAAATCCTTATCAACCCCGAAAGAGACAAAGATGTAGCGTAATGTGGGGTTCTGTGGGGTTGAGATTTCAGAGCTTGCTAGCAAGTCTTTGAAAGATTGGCTCCTCAGGTAGGATTCGAACCTACAACCCTTCGGTTAACAGCCGAATGCTCTACCATTGAGCTACTGAGGAGCAAGGTATGTTGCCATTATAGGCCGACTCTTCGATCGGGAGCAAATTTGTCTCAGCCTCGTTTCATCTCGATTTCCGCGCTCCCGAATCGTGTTCGTGGCGCCGCCCACAGGCTGAGTGTCCCCGCGCGGTAAACTGGTCTATTCCATATGAAACTCCAGAGCCACACGATTACGCAGGGGAAAAACCGCGCCGCCGCACGGGCCATGCTCAAGGCCATCGGCTTCACTGATGACGATCTGAAAAAACCCATCATCGGCGTGGCTAACACCTGGATTGAGACCATGCCCTGCAACTACAACCTGCGCGAACTTGCGGTGAAGGTCAAGGAAGGCATCCGCGCCGCCGGCGGCACCCCGATGGAATTCAATACCATCGCCATCAGCGACGGCGTGACCATGGGCACGGAAGGCATGAAGGCTTCGCTCGTCAGCCGCGAGGTGATCGCCGATTCCATCGAGCTGCTCGTGCGCGGCCACATGTTCGACGGCGTAGTAGCTCTCGTGGCCTGTGACAAAACGATCCCGGGTGCTGCCATGGCGCTGCTTCGCCTCAATATCCCCGGCGTGGTTCTGTATGGCGGCACGATTCTGCCGGGCCGCTATAAAGACCGCGATATCTCCATCATGGAAGTGTTCGAGGCCATGGGGGCGCATGACGCCGGCCGCATCACCGACCAGGAGTTGCTCGAAATCGAGAACCACGCTTGCCCCGGCGCGGGAGCGTGCGGCGGGCAGTACACCGCCAACACCATGGCCACCGTCATGGAGTTGGTCGGCCTTTCACCCATGGGCACCGCCGCGGTGCCGCAGGTCGACAAGCGCAAAGACAATGTTGCCCACCGCTGCGGCGAAATCATCATGGATGCGGTGCGCAATCAGCGCCGGGCGCGCGACATCTGCACGCGCCAGGCGTTCGACAATGCCATCGCCGGCGTGGCCGCCACCGGCGGATCCACTAATGCCGTCCTGCACCTGCTTGCGATGGCGCGCGAGGCCGAGGTTCCGCTTACCATCGATGACTTCAACCAGATCTGTGCACGCACCCCGATTTTCGTCGATTTGAAGCCGGGCGGCCGTTTTATGGCCGTTGATGTCGACAAAGCCGGCGGCATCGGTGTAATCGCGAAGCGCCTCGTCGAAGGAAAACTCGTCAATGGCTCCGCCATGACGGTCACCGGCCGCACGTTCGCCGAAGAAGCTGCCGATGCGAAAGAGACTCCGGGTCAGCAGGTCATCCGCCCGCTCAACCAGTTATTGAAACCGCGCGGTGGCATCGCGGTGCTCCGCGGCAGCCTCGCGCCCGATGGCTGCGTCATCAAATTAGCCGGCCACAATAAGACCGTGCATCAAGGCCCGGCGCGCGTGTTCGAGCGTGAAGAGGAGGCCCAGCAGGCGATTCAAGACGGCAAAGTGAAGGCCGGCGATGTCGTCATTATCCGCTACGAAGGCCCGCGCGGCGGCCCTGGCATGCGTGAGATGCTGCAGGTCACGGGTGCCATCGTGGGCGCGGGTCTCTCTGATAGCGTCGCGCTCGTAACCGATGGCCGATTTAGCGGCGCCACTCACGGCTTCATGATCGCGCATGTCACTCCCGAAGCTTACGACGGCGGCCCGATCGCCGCCGTGCGCGAAGGCGACCCCATCACCATTGATGCCGACAAAGGCTTGATCAATCTCGAGGTTTCTCCCGCCGAGCTAAAACGGCGGCTCGCCTCCTGGACTCCGCCCGCGCCGCGCTACACCAGCGGCGTGTTCGCAAAATATTGCGCGCTGGTGTCTTCGGCCTCCGAAGGCGCCGTCACTTCCCGGGTCAGCGCGGCCCTGCAGCAACCCGCGGTTCCCGCCGGCGTATGAAACGGATCGCCGTGATCGGCGCCGGCAACATGGGCGGGGCGCTGATCGGGGGCATTCTCAAAGGTGGCGTGGCCGACCGTGAGCACGTGGTCGCTACCGTCCGCACGGCCGAGCGAGCCGAGGAGCTTTCGGCCAAATACGGCGTCGGAGTGACCGCCGGCGGCAATTCCAAAGCGGCGGCTGGCGCGGATATCGTCGTGCTCGCCGTCAAACCGGGCACGCTCCCCAAAGTGCTCGAAGAGATCAGAGGTGTTCTCCACCCCCCGCAGATTCTGCTTTCTCTCGCAGCCGCCGTGCCGATCTCGTTGATTGAAAAGTTGACGGGATCGCAGCTGCCGGTATTTCGCGCCATGCCGAATATTCCGGTGGTAGTAGAGGAAGGCGCCACGGCGGTTGCCGCGAATCCACACTGTACGCCCGAACAACGCGCCGTCATCGAAAATATTTTCCGCGCGGTAGGCGTCGTTGTCTTCGTGGAAGAAGAGCTGATGCACGCCGTCACCGCTCTGTCCGGCAGCGGGCCTGCGTACGTCTACATGGTCATTGAAGCAATGATCGCGGGCGGGCTCAAGATGGGTCTCTCCCGCGAAGTCTCGACGCGTCTGGCCGAGCAGACCGTCCTTGGCGCCGCCAAGCTGGTGCGCGAAACCATGCTGCACCCCGCGATCCTGCGCGATCAGGTGATCACGCCCGGGGGCGTCACGATCTCGGCCATTCATGAGCTCGAAAAGCACGGCCTCCGCTCGATGCTGATCAGCGCCATTGAGATCGCAACGCATCACTCCGAGAGCCGCACTCGCGCTTTGCTCGCGAAATCGGAGCCCTGATCCGATCCGGTTTCCCGCAGTATACTGGCCTTACTCAGGAGGCGCCAATGTTTCGAGAAACGAAGATTGCGTTCTTGCTGTTTACGCTCGCGGCTTGGGCGGCCAACCCGGCTCCCGATGCCAAATCCGTCATTGCCAATGCTTCCAAGGCGCTTGGCGCCGATAATCTCAAAACCATAGAATTTTCCGGCTCGGGTTTCGATTCCGTCATCGGCCAGGCCCCGCGGCCCGATGCGCCGTGGCCGAGATTCAACGATAAAACCTATACCCGCGTGATCGATTTGGATGCGCCGGCTTCACGCATTCAGCGAATTCGTACTCAGGGCGAAAACCCGCCCCGTGGCGGCGGTCTGCAGCCGATCGTCGGCGAGCAGCGCCAGGACCTGGTCGTTGCGCCCGGTTCGCCGCAGGCCTCCGGGTTGCCGGACGACCTCATGATGTCGCTGCCGCAGGGCTTTCTGCGCGTTGCCGCCTCGGCCAAAGACGTCACTGTCAAAAGCAGCAGGAAGTCGACGGTTGTTTCGTTCACTGCCCTGAACAAGGCTGCCGTGCACGGATATTTCAACGAGCAGAATATGTTGGAGCGCGTCGAGACCACCATCGATAACACAGTACTCGGCGATATCCCCTTCGAAACCTCCTTCGCCGGCTACAAGGATTTCAACGGTCTCAAGTTTCCCACCCATATCGTGCAGAAGCAGGGCGGGTTTCCGGTTCTCGATCTCACCATCACGGATGTGAAATCCAATATGCCGGCGAGCATGCCTAGTTCCGCCCCACCCGCTCCGGCTCCGGCAGCCGCCACTTCCGAAAAGCTCGGCGATGGCGTCTATTTGATCCTGGGCGGCTATGCCGCGATTGCTGTCGATTTTAAAGATTACATCGTGGTGATCGAAGGCCCGCAGAACGATCAGCGGGCCGAGGCCATCATCGCCGAAGCCAAGCGGCTCATCCCCAACAAGCCGATTAAGTATGTTGTGAACACGCATCACCACTTTGACCACGCCGGCGGCCTGCGGGCCTTCGTCGCCGAAGGCGCCACCGTCATCACACAGCAGATCAATAAGCCGTACTACGAAAAGGTCTGGAAGAACTCACACCACCTTTCCCCCGATAAGCTGGAGCAGAATCCGAAAAAGCCTGTGTTTCAGACTTTCACGGAAAAGCTCGTCCTTAGCGATGGCAACCACGTCATCGAGCTTCATCACCTGGAGAACTTCGGCCACAACGACGGCATGATCGTGGCCTATCTGCCGAAGGAAAAAGTTCTGCTGGAAGCCGACGGATTCAACCCGCCGCCCCGGCCGGCCACGGAGCCGCCGGCCTCGATCAGCCCCTACACCGCCAGTCTCGCCGCCAACATCGACCGCCTGAAGCTGAATGTCGAGCGCATCGTTCCGGTGCACTATCCGGCCGACAATCGGAAAGTCCCCTTTTCTGAATTGCAGATGGCGGTAGGCAAGAAGAGTTGAACGGCTAAACGATCAGCATGCAGTCGCCGTACGAATAGAATCGGTAGCGTTGTCCCACCGCGTGCCGGTATGCGGCCAGCGCCAGCTCGGTTCCGGCGAAGGCGCACACCAGCAGCAGCAGGCTGGTGCGCGGCAAATGAAAATTCGTCAGCAGCGCGCCGGTTCCGCGAAATGTGAATCCAGGATAAATGAAGATCTCGGTTTCGCCCTGCTGCTCGCGCATCGGCCCGCACGCGAGGGCGGTTTCCAGGGTACGCACGCTCGTCGTACCCACCGCCACCAGGCGCCGCGCCGCCGCCATGCGCTCCGCATTCGTTTCAGTAATCGAAAATTGCTCGCTATGGAGGCGCGCCTGTTCGACCTGTTCCGCATGCAACGGTTGAAACGTTCCCAATCCCACATGCAGGGTGACATAAGCCACGCCGGCTCCCCGCGCGCGGCATTCGTCGAGGATTTCCGGCGTGAAGTGCAGGCCTGCCGTCGGCGCCGCCACGGAACCCTTTTCCCGCGCAAACACCGTCTGATATCGTTCGCGATCGCCCGGCTCGTCCTGGCGCTTGATGTACGGAGGCAGCGGCACGTGCCCGATTTTTTCAAACGTTTCGAACGGGTCGGCCTCCGTCAGAAATCGAATGGTGCGCTGGCCGAAGTCTCCGCGTGCCACTATCTCCGCCTCCAGGCCGTCGTCAAACCGGATTCGCTCGCCGGTTCGCATTTTGCGCCCGGGCCGTACCAGCGCCGCCCATTCCTTGCGCTCCGCACTCATAGGCCGCAGCAGCAGCACCTCGACCGCGCCGCTCAGATATTCGTGCCGCTTGGGATTGCGCTTGCCGACCGGCAGGGAATGCACTCCGGAACGATGCCCGAACAGCCGCGCCGGAAACACGCGGGAATCGTTCAGCACCAGGCAGTCGCCCGGCTTTAAGAAGTCGGGAAGGTCGCGAAACTGCCGGTCCTCCCAACGCTTCTCCTCGCGATACACCACCAGCATGCGCGACGCGGCGCGGTCCGCCAATGGCTCCTGTGCGATGAGTTCTTCGGGCAGGTGGTAGTCGAAGGCGGATAGATCCATCCGCCTTCACTGTAACGGAACTACCCCCACCGGGGCTGCTCATCCGGATTGATGCCGAGCGCGGTCTTGCCCACCACCTCGTGTGTGAAGAACGAATTTCCTGGATGAATGCGCCCCAGCCGCGCATCCCGGAACATTCGCTCGATACCCGCCGCGTGGAAGATACCGAACCCGCCCGCCACTTCCAGCGCCAGGTCGACCACGCGCCACGCGCTCTCCACCGCTTTGTATTTCGCCGCCAGGATTTTAGCGGGCCATTGCGCGCCGTGATCAACTCCGTGCGACCAGTCTTCCGCCGTGCGGTCCAGGTGCGGCCCGATCGTCTCCAGTTCCATGAACATGTCCGCAACCGTGTGTTGCACCTCGGCGTGATACGCCATCGTGCGCGAGATCGCGATCGATTTCTTGCTCTTCACCGCCGTGATGCTCTGGTCGAGCGCGCGGCGCGCCAGCCCGTAGTACACATTGGCGAATCCCATCAACCCCCAAGCAAAGAGGGACAGCACGAACAGGTCAATTCCCGCCGCGCCCGCCGGAACCACGCGCGCTACGTATCGGTCCTCCACAAACGCGTTTTCCAGAATCGTGTCATCGCTCTGGGTTGCCCGCATGCCCATCACATCCCAGGTATGTTTGATGGTGTAGCCAGCCGCGTCGCGCGGCAGAAATGCATGGACAATCTTGGGCGCCTTGGGATCACTTGTGTCCATTCCATGGAGGCCGAGCCGGGACCAAACCGGGGTCAGGCTTCCGAAGTGCTTGTGGCCAGTGAATCGGTAACCGCCGTCCACGCGTTCCGCCTTCGTCGTCGAGAGCAGAACCGGAATGTCGTTGCCGCTCT
The DNA here is from genome assembly GCA_035295805.1 of Bryobacteraceae bacterium. Classification (GTDB taxonomy): domain Bacteria; phylum Acidobacteriota; class Terriglobia; order Bryobacterales; family Bryobacteraceae; genus PSRJ01. Next base: position 6,308 of record DATGII010000087.1, read on the forward strand.
CCGCGTGTCCGGCGGCGAACACCTCGCCCGCCGCAGCTTCGCGCAAAATCCATTCCAGCGACTTGTCGCCGCGGCGCCACAGCTCCGCCGCCACGCCGATCCAGTACAGGTGCATGTTGATACCGAGAGCGGTTGCCGGCGCATAATACGCCAGCCGCCGCTGCTCCCGGCACACTTCCTCCAGGCTCATCCCGGCGCCGCCCAGTTCCCTTGGTATTGGCATTACCAGGTACCGCGCCGCGCGGAGTTCCTGAAAATCTTCTTCGAAGAAGCGATTTTCGCGGTCGTATCCCGCCGCGCGCTCTGCGAACCGCTTCAGCGTCCCTTCGGATAGCGCCGTTTGAGTAGCCGGACTCATCGTTCATCTCCTCCCGTCACAAATAAATATTTCCTCACGCTAGTCTCGCTCCCGGCAAGTGCCGCCGGGATCTCCCGCCGGTTGCAGAGGCGGGGCGCCGGCCGGTGAAATAAAGGTAGCGTAAACCTCGCTGACTGCTCCGGTCTGGTTGATGGCCCGGTGCACCTCGCCCGCCGACTCGAAAAACACGGATCCCGCCGGGTGTACCGAGACGCAGCCGTTTTTATGAATTTCCGTCAACGCTCCGCTCTTCACCACGACCACCACCGGTCCCGGATGCGTGTGCCAGCCCGTATCGCCTCCCGGCTGAAACACGAGCTGGGCTTGAAGCACGTCATTGGGTCCGTGAGCCTGAATATGAATCTCTTGCTGCGTGCTGAACCCCTGCGCCAGGGGCACAATGTTGAGCCCGGTTGGGTCGGCCAAGGCAGTCCGCGCGGTAATCAGTCCCGCTGCCGCCACGACGGTCAGCGCCAAACCGATCCCATATTTCTTCCAGTATCTGAGCCGGCCGACGATACGGATCCTGCTCGTGTTTTGCGTGCTGTTCGTCGTCATGATCATCCTCCAAGTGTCTTTGATAAAGGCTTCAATCGCCGGCCGCCACGGCCTCTCGTTCCCTCCGCTTGCGGAAGCGCAGCGGCAGCAGTTTCGGTACTTGCTCCCGATACAGCCGGTAGGCTTCGCCGTGAATCTGAATCAGGTCCCGTTCTTCCCACGGAATCGCCATCAGGATGTACCCCGTCGTCGCGATCGCGAACATCAGGTGCGCCACCGTCATTTCCGGTGTCGCCCAGAAAATGCACAGCCAGCTGAAATAGATGGGATGTCGCACGTACCGGTACATCCCCGGTGTGCGGAAGTACAATCCGGCATCGGGCTTGCCCATCAAATGCAGATATACCTGCCGCAAGCCAAACAGATCGAAGTGATTGATGAGGAAGGTTGCGAGCAGCAGCAGCGCCCAGCCCAAACCGTAGACTACCCAAAGGGCCACGCGGGCCGCTCCGTTGCCTACTTCCCACACGCTCCCGCCCATCGGCCGCCATTGCCAGAACAGAAGTGCCAGGGCCAGGCTGGCAAACAAGACATACGTGCTGCGCTCGGCGGCCGGCGGAATGATCCGTGTCCAAGCTTCCTTGAACCAGGGCCGCGCCATGACGCTGTGCTGAACCGCAAACAAGCCAAGCAGCGCGGCATTGATCGCCAAGGCTTGTGCGTCCGGAATCTCGCGCCCTGAATCAATCGATTTCACCATGCCGAAATCGCCGAGAAACGCGATGGCATACAAGAACGTCGCGAAAAATATGAGATAGCACGCGATCCCATATAGAAAGATCGCCACCCGTCCGATCATGTTCCCCTCCTTGGCCCGGCCGTCTGGCCTATAATCGGTTGAAAGGCCGCATTTCCGGGCGTGCTTTGAAGCTAGCATCCGCCCCGCAGGCGAGTAACGAAGGAAGGCCAAAGAAAAGCCAAAAAAGGGCTCACTCGTCAGCTTTTTGGGGCTGGGCCGGCGCGACGAATCATGGCCACCACCGGGTCCAATCGCCAACCGAAATACCGCTTCGCCGGCTTCTCTCTCGATGCCGAACGCGGCGCGGTGTTGCACGCCGGCCGCGAAGTGAAGCTCCGGCCCAAGGTGTACGACGCCCTGCGTTATTTCGTGGAGAACCGCGGCCGCCTAATCGCTAAGGAGGAGCTGATCCAGGCGCTCTGGCCCGATGCCTTCGTGACCGAGGATTCCCTGGTGCAGTGCCTGGTCGAGCTGCGCCGCGCACTCGATGATCGCGATCAGGAGATTCTCAAAACCGTGCCCCGCCGCGGATACATCTTTGCGGCGGAGGTGAGCGCAGGTGAGGAACCATCCGAGCCCTTGCCGGAACCAGGCGAGCCGGCCCTCGAGCGAGTGGCGGGCCGCTATTACCTGCCGCTGCCGCGCACGCCCCTGATCGGACGCGAGCGCGAATTGCGCGCGGTCAAACATCTCCTGCTCGACCCAACCATACGGATGGTTACGTTAACCGGCGCGGGCGGTTCCGGCAAGACCCGGCTAGGCTTGCAAGTCGCCGCCGAGCTGGTGGCGCAGTTCGAATCGCGCGTGTACTTCGTCGCGCTCGCCTCGATCACCGATCCCGAGATGGTGGCGCCCGCCATTGCCGAATCCATCGGAATCCGCCAGACCGGGGGCCGGTCCTACTCCGAAATACTGAGGGAGCACTTCCGCGAGGTCGCCCCGTCGCCCGTGCTTCTCCTGCTCGATAATTTCGAGCACATCCTCGCGGCTTCTCCGTTGGTTACAGAACTGCTCGAAGCCTCCGGCGCCCTGAAAGTTCTCGTGACCAGCCGCGCCGCTCTGCGCGTGTACGGCGAGCATGAGTTTCCGGTCCCGCCTTTGGCCCTGCCGGAGTCCCGACAGTTGCACTCGCCCGAAGCGCTGCTGCGAAGTCCCGCCGTGGCTTTGTTCGCGCAGCGCGCGGCCGCGGTCAAGCCGGATTTCACCGTCACCGCGGAGAACGCGGCCGCGGTGGCCGAAATCTGCTCTCGCGTCGACGGTCTGCCGCTCGCCATCGAACTGGCCGCCGCCCGTGTCAAGATGCTCTCGCCCAATGCCATGCTGGCCCGGCTGCAGAGCCGCCTGCAGCTTCTTACCGCCGGCGCGCGCGATCTCCCCGAGCGGCAGCAGACGCTGCGCAAAACAATTGACTGGAGTTACGACCTGCTCAAAGAAGCCGAACAGAAGCTGCTCCGGCGGCTCGGCGTTTTTCTCGGCGGCTGCACGCTGGAAGCGGCTGAGGCCGTCGCCGATACGCACGCTGATCTCGGCGCCGTCACTTTCGACGTGATGGCCTCTCTGGTGGATAAGAGCTTGATCCTACAGACGGAGCACGGCAGCAATGAGCCGCGCTTCGCAATGCTCGAAACGATTCGCGAATATTGCCTCGAGCGTCTCTCCGAGAGCGGCGAGGCGGCTACTGTGCGCCGCGCGCACGCTGCCTATTGCCTGGTGCTGGCCGAAGAAGGCAATCCCGAGCTGGACGAAGCCGGGCGCGCTGCCTGGCTGGCCCGCTGCGATATCGAACACGACAATTTCCGCGCCGCTCTCGATTGGTTGTTTCACACCGGCGACCTCGATTGGGCATTTCGTCTCTGTGTGTCTCTGTTCCGTTTCTGGGATATGCGGGAACACCTCGCCGAAGCTCGCGCCCGGCTGGAGACGGCGCTCCGCCTCAGCGGCTCCGAGTATGCGCGGGAGCGCGGCAAGGTCTCCCAGTATCTGAGCGCCATCACTACGACGCTCGGCGATTTTCCGGCTGCAACCCGTTACGCCGAGCAAAGTCTCTCGATTTACCGCAGCCTGGGTGACCAGTGGGGCATCGCGGTTTCCATGAATGCGTGCGCGATCATCGCGCGCGACCGTGGCGACTACGCAGCGTCGCAGCGGTATCTGGAGGAAAGCCTCTCCTTCTGGCGCGATCTCGGCGACCGAGTGGCGGTAGCCCGCTGCTTGTATAATCTTGCCAACCTGGTGAAGAGCCGGGGCGATTTTACCCGCGCCCGCGCCGTCTTAGAGGAGGCCGCACGAATCTTCGCCGATCTGGGTGACCGCAGCGGCGCCGCCTGGTCCCTCAGCCAACAGGGTGACATCGCCCTCGAGCAGGGCGATGCGGCCGCCGCCCGCGATCTCTATCAAGACGCCCTCGCTGCCTTCCGCCACGCCGGCGACCGCTGGGGCATCGCCCGCTCCCTCACCGACCTCGGATACGTCGCCTGCGATCAGGGCGATTTTGTCACTGCCCACGCGGCCTACCGCGAAGGTCTCGATATCTTTGCGAGTCTGGAGCACAAGCGCGGCATTGCCCGCGCCTTGGAAGGCTTTGCCTGTTCTGCCTGGGCTCGCGGAGACGCTGCCCGCGCTCTCGTTATTGCGGCTGCGGCAGCGCATCTGCGCCACTCGATCGGCGCTCCCCTGTTGCCGCTGGGACGTGTGAAATTCGATCAGAGCCTTCAGGCAGCCCGGGACGCTCTAAAAAAGCCGGAAAGCCAGGCCGCCTGGGAGCGCGGATGGGCGATGCCGCTCGAGGCTGCCCTTCAATATGCGCGCGATGACCCCGGCTCGACTACTTCAGTTTAGTGGGATCGAGCAGTTGCCTGACCGCCGCGATGCGGTTCGCGGGAATCCCCAGCCGCCGCGCATGCTCCCGAATGCTACTTTCGTCGGGCGCCAGGTACACGCAATAGATCTTGTCCTCGGTAACGTAGCTGTGCAGCCACTGGATCTGCGGTCCCATCTCCTGCAGGACGCCCAAGGACTGCAGCGACAGTTCCCGCAGTTGTTCCTGCGTCAGCGATCCGGCCCCCGGCACTTCGCGCTCGATCACGAACTGCGGCATCCTGCACCAGTTTACCGTAACTGGACCGAGCACCGTCACTGCAGCGCGAATAGCGTTCCTTGCTCCTCGCCGTCCCACAGTTCCGGACGGTATTCCACCGGACCCGAATCGAGCCCGTACCGCTCGCGAATCTTTCGCACACGGGCGCGTAGCGTGTCTTTGTACCCGTTCCCGAGGTGCGGGCTCTTTTCATATTGAGCGCGGTAGTGCGGCGCCAGGGCAGGGAAGTGCTCCTCGAGAAACGGGAAGAAAACTTTCTGTGCGCACGGCATCAGAAACAGCGGCCCGCCCCCGAAGTACTGCGCGCCGGCGTCCCGCGCCGCCTTCGCCAGCGCCGCCAGGTGCGGCTCACTGTCGGTGATCAGCGGCATGATCGGATTCGGGTTCACTCCCACGATCAGCCCCGCCCGGCTTAACCCTTCCACGGCCTTCAGCCGTAGATCCGGACGCGGCGCCTTCGGTTCCATCAGCCGCGCCAGTTTTTCATTTAGCGTCGTAATCGTAACGACCGCGTGAAAGACGTTGCGGCGCGCCACTTCCTGCAGCAGTTCGATATCCCGTAGGATCAAATCGGATTTCGTGATGATTCCCAGATGCCGGCCCCGCTCGCGCGCGAAGACTTCCAGAATCGCTCGCGTGCGCCCGAACCGCCGCTCCGCCGGTTGATAAGGATCCGTCGCCGTCCCGATCGCAATCCCGTCTTCGCGGCCGATGCGCGCCAACTCGTGCCGCAGCATCGCCGCTGCCGCCGGTTTGGCGTAAATCTTCTCCTCGAAATCTCCTACGTCCATCTCCATAAACTCGTGGGTATAGCGCGCGTAGCAATACTTGCAGCCGAACTCGCAGCCGCGATACGGATTAATAGTCCAAGCGAACGGCATGTTCGGCTTGGTGCGGTTCAGAATGCTGCGCGCGGCGATCTCGAAATAGGTCACGCGCGCTTTATTTTCCAGGACCTCGCTTTCGGAGGCCAGCCGGGCGATTCCGATGAGTGCCATGCTTCTATTTTCGCCTTTTATTCGCCATCAAGCAAGTGCCGGATGCTATGGTGAGAAGGATGAAAGCGCTGGTCAAAAGCAGGCGCGAGCCCGGTCTCTGGCTGGAAGATATCCCGATTCCCAAGGTGGGAATCAACGATGTCCTGATTCAAGTGCTCCGCACCGGCATCTGCGGCACCGATGTCCACATTTTTAAGTGGGACGAATGGGCGCAACAAACTATTCGGGTGCCCATGGCGATCGGCCACGAATTCGTCGGGCGCGTCGCCGAAGTCGGATCGAACGTGGCCGGCTTTGCACCGGGCGATATCGTCAGTGGAGAAGGCCATGTCGTGTGCGGCCGCTGCCGCAACTGCATGGCGGGACGACGCCAGTTATGCGCCAATTCGGAAGGGATCGGGGTCAACCGCCCTGGCGCGTTCGCGGAATACATCGTACTTCCAATGACTAATGTCTGGCGCCACAGCGAATCGATTCCGCTCGACATCGCCGCGATTTTCGACCCATTCGGCAACGCGGTGCACACCGCGCTGGCGTTCCCGGTGCTCGGCGAAGACGTGCTGATCACCGGCGCCGGTCCTATCGGCATCATGGCCGCCGCCGTTGTGCGCCATGCCGGCGCGCGCTACACCGTCATCACCGACATCAACCCGAACCGCCTCGCCCTCGCATGCAAGATGGGGGTCACTATGGCAGTCGACGTCCGTGCGGCGAAATTGAAAGACATTCAGAAGCAACTGGGCATGACCGAAGGCTTCGATGTCGGCCTCGAAATGTCCGGCAATCCCGCGGCCTTCCGCGACATGATTGCCAACATGAGCCACGGCGCCAAGATCGCAATGCTGGGCATCCCTTCCGGTGAAATGGCGATCGATTGGCACGACGTCATCTTTAACATGCTCACCATCCGCGGCATCTACGGCCGCGAAGTCTACGAGACCTGGTACAAGATGACGGTTCTGTTGCAGTCCGGCCTCGACATTACGCCGGTCATCACTCACCGCTTCCCCTATCAGGAATACGAAAAAGGCTTCGAAGTGATGGCCTCCGGGAATTCCGGAAAAGTGATTCTGAGCTGGGACTAGAGTTCGTCCGGCTTCACCGAAACTACTTCTTCGAACGGCACCCAGAACACCATGTCATCTTTCGTTGCCAGGTCGTGGATGAATCCGTCTTTGTCGACGGTCAGCGGGGTGATCCGCCCGGTCACTCCGTCGGTGAACTCGACGAGCACCGGCTTATTCAGGTTTGCTTTGAGCGTGGCGACGATTTCTTCGCGGGTCATTGCTGCCCGCCTTTCCTGCGCTCAGTTTTCCCAAACGCGCTTCGGAACGCCGCGGTCGCGATCCTTCACGCGGTCGTAGAGATAAAATGTGGATACGGTTCCCAGCGACTCGTTGTAGTAGCTCTCCTGCCCGAGCCCTTCCTTCAGGTCTTCCTCGAAATCGTGCAGGGCTTTGAGTTCCTCCGCCAGCGCGGGCTTGGTCCGGCCGGTCTTGGAGCGGAAGAATTTTTGATAGCCGCCGTCCACCAGGAACCCGATGTCGCTGCCGATCAGGATGCCGGCCCTGTCGGTGATATGTACGGCGCCTTCCCGATTCTCGAGATCGACCGCATACACATTCCGGCTGATCCGCACCCCGCCGGCCGGCCGCGACGTGACCGTGAAACCCATCGCTTTTAATTGATTCAGGCGCTCCTCAAAGGTCAGGTTCTTGGGGCGCTCTCGGCGAAAAAACATAAACTCCATTATAGGCGAGTCGTCCGCCGAGGCCCCAATCCCGTGGTTCCCGGCGCGAGCGCCACTTCCGCGAGTGGCGCAACCTATTTCAAGCTGACCGCCGGAAAGTACACGCCTTCCTCTTTCCGGCTCCACCACGCCCGCTCGCCGAAATGCGTGAAGTGGTAAAGAAAAATGCGCGCCCGGATGTACCGCGGCGGCGCGCTCGGAAACGGGTTGTACTCGAGCAGTCGCAGCACGCTCGGTTCGCCCTGCAGCAAGCGCAGCATGAAGTTCGAAAACCAGCGGTTCTCCTGGTAACTGCCGAGCGCCGCAAACCACATCTGCCAGTCCAGCCGCGGCTGGTAGGGCGCCACGACCGGCGGCGCGCGGAAGACATTTCCCGGCTTGTACCGAAATTCATACGCCAGCCAATGTTCGCCGTCTTTCGATCCCTCCACCTGGATCTCCGGGCGCATGACCGTCATGACCGTGAACAGCCCGTATGTGTTCACGATGCGCAGAGGAGCCACCTCATGCACCAGCGCCGCGCCGCCCGGCGGCAGGCGGATCGAGAACAAATCGAGCGTGAGCATGGCGGACGTCGCTCCGATGAACACCGTGAGCGCGATGCTGACCGCCTGATGCGCGCGTGTGCGCGACGCGCGCTTCGGCTCGGTAAACAAAAATAGCGCCAGCACGATCGTCAACAGGTTGAAAAAGGTGTAATTGCCGGTGGTCAGGATCAGCACCTGCAGCAGAATCGTTACCCAGGCGCCGGCCCGGCGCAACCGCCGCGGCGCGAAGAACAGAAAGGGCACCGCCACTTCGGCGATCAGCACAAACGCGGTCGAGACCCTCTGAAAGGCCATCGGCAGTTGATCCATGTACCAGGCGGCCGGCGTCGGCAGCGGCTGGGTTTCATAGTGGTAGTGCAGCGCGGTCAAGCCGCGCCACGATGGGTCGCCGCTCAGCAGTTTGCCCGCGCCTGAAAAGAACATCAGCCGGAAAATCAGCCAGCGAAACAGCCAGACGCGGGCCGGGGAATCATCCGCGAAGAGGGCGAGAAAGCCCGCCTCGAGCAGCAGCACGTCCCATTGGAACGAGAGGAAGTCCTGACCCACCGCGCAAAGAGAAAGCCAGAGTACCAGACAGGCGGCAAGCGCGACGCGCTGCCAGTATCCCGCTACCGCGACCAGCGCGCAAACGGCTCCGAGCACCCACACGGTAATCAGCGCGCCATCGCGCCAGCTCAGCCAGAGCACGCTCGGCACATCCCAGTACGCCCGCGTTCCCAGCGATGCCTGCGCCGCCCGGAGGTAGTCGGCGAATGGAAGGATGCCGCGCGAGCCGATCAATCCGGTCGCCTGCACTCCGAATGAGGCGAACGCGATGAAGTAGATGAAGGCCAGTGCCCGCAGCAACGTCCGGATCACCCAACCAGTCTAGCGGTAGTGCACGGCCGCGCTCACTGAGCTCGGCTTCGATCGCGGCGGGCCAGGGGTCTGGCTCCGGAAGAGTCCGGATCGTCACTGAACGGCTATTCTCAGTTCCACAACTAGCCGCGCACCAAGGCCAATATGGTCAGGTCATCGCGGAGCTCGTCGCCCGCGAGAAATTGGGTTAGGTCCGCCAGAGACCGCGCCACCAACTCGCGCGCATTCTTCCGCGCGGAAGTCGCGAGCACCTGGGAGAGGCGCGCTGCTCCGTAATCGTCGTCGCTGGCATTCACCGCCTCGGTCAAGCCGTCGGTGTAGAGGACCAGCGCGTCCCCCTCTCCGAGCGCGATCCGTTGTGCGGGAAAACGCGCTGGAGGCGCCCCGGGGAGAGCCAGCCCGAGCGGCAACCCCGAAGGTTCCAGCGTCTCCACTCCGCCTCTCGAACGCACGAGCATCGGCGCACAGTGCCCCGCATTGACGAGTTCGACGGCACCGTCGGAATTGGCGCGCCCGCACACCAGCGTCACGTAGTGCGAAGCCAGCGTACTTTCGGCGAACAGGCGATTGGCTTCGCACATCGCCTCCTCCGGCGCCAGCCCCCGCCGCGCAAACCCGCGCAGCGTTGCGTTGAGGTGCGCCATCAGCAGCGATGCCGATACGCCTTTGCCCGACACATCACCCAGCATGAAATATAACCCGCCTTCGGCCTCCACCAGGTCGCAGTAGTCCCCGCTCACCGGACCGTGCGGAATGTATCGATAATGCGTCTGCCATCCCGCGGCCGCTAGGCCGAGGGGCGGAAGCAGGGCCGCCTGAACGTGCCACGCCAGGTCGAGATCGCGTTCTAAAGCGCGCTGCCGTTCCGGAGTCAACCGGCACAGGCAGTAGGTAGCCATCGGATTCGCTTCCAGATCGCCCGCTTCGACTTCCTCATGGCAGACCGTACACTTTCCATATCGATGCCCGTCCAGCCGGTCGAGTGCCGCGTCAACTTCCCCGAGCAGCCGCAGCAGGTCTGAGGCTTGATCCGTTTCCTGGATGCTGGTTTCGAGCCGCGAGCGGCGTTCCGCCAGCTGGCTGCGTAGTTTCGTTTGGAAGGCAAGTGCGGGAACAGCCGAGTCCATGAGACCTCCCGCTCAGTGTAGCGCCCGGCGCGGTCCCGGTCACCGTCCTCACGGAACGTCCGGATTGTAACAGTTTCAGTAATTTGGCAGGTTGACGGGGCTCCCGCGCCGATTTCGAGGCGGCCCGCTCACCCCCCCAATTCCCCCGTTCCACCAGAAAACACGCCGTTCAATGAAATCCTATTTATTTCAATCGGTTAAACCGGCAAGATGGCCCTAAATCTGGAGTTCTGAAACTATGAGCACTCAGCCTGTCCAACCGAAAGCGACGCCGCCCGAGGGGCTGGTTCACATCGGATCGTCCATCGAAGACGTTATTCAGCAAAGGCTCGCCGAAGAACGCGCGCGGCTGGAGCAGGAAGCCGGCGTGGTCAAGCGCGAAGTTCACCACTTCAAGAGGCCGCAGGAAAAACCGTTCACGAAGGAGCAGCGCGGACACACCACCCTGCTGTTTGGCGGCCTGACGTGGAAACACGAAAAGCTGGTCCATGGAGCGCTCGAAGGGCTGGGCTATCGCGCCGAGGCCGTGCCGACCCCCAATGTGAAGGCGTTCCAGACCGGCAAAGAATACGGTAACAACGGCCAGTGCAACCCGACTTATTTCACTGTCGGAAATCTCGTTCAGTATCTGCAAACACTTGAAGAGCAGGGGCTGACCAAGCAGGAAATCATCGATCGCTACGTGTTCTTCACGGCCGGCGCGTGCGGCCCTTGCCGCTTCGGCATGTACGAAGCGGAGTATCGCCTAGCCCTGCGCAACGCCGGTTTCGAAGGCTTCCGCGTGCTGCTGTTTCAACAATCGGGCGGGCTCAGCCAAAGTGACGCCGAAGCCGGCCTCGAGATGAATCTTGATTTCTTCCTCGGCATTCTCAACGCGCTCAACTGCGGTGACGTGATGAACGAGGTCGCCTACGCGCTCCGGCCGTACGAAGTGAACGCGGGCGAGACCGACCTCATTCTCGACGATACGATGGACTACCTCCACGAGGTCTTCCGCAAGAAACAGCCGTGGAAGCTCGAAGGCAATCTGACCAAGTACCTGGGCGGCTTCTCCGATACCGCCGAGTACCTCGGGAAGTTCGTTAGCCAGATCAAGGGCGAGGATTACGTGCCGGCGCTCGAGCGCTGTCGCGACCGGTTCAACGAAGTCGACGTCGACCGCCTGCGCGTGAAGCCGATTGTAAAAATCACCGGCGAGTTCTGGGCGCAGACCACCGAAGGCGACGGCAACTTTAATATGTTCAATTTCCTGCAGCGCGAAGGCGCGCAGGTCTTAGTCGAGCCGATCGGAACCTGGATCATGTACATGATCCACCAGGTGGTGCAGAAGTACAAGGATTTCAAAGGGCTCGATGAAGGCGCGGTGCTGCCTCCGATCTGGAAGCTCGGCACGCGCACCAAAATCGAATGGAATTACCGCCAGAAGGTGGCCAAGCTGAAACTGGCCGAGGCAATTTTCAAAAGCGAATACCACAAGATCGTGAACGCGTTGGGCGGAATTGCGCATCATCTTGCTGACCAGTACGAGCTGCAACGCCTCGGCCACCCCTTCTACAATTCGCGCGCGGGCGGCGGCGAAGGGCATCTCGAAGTCGCCAAGAACATTTACTACTCGAACAAAGATCTGGCGCACATGGTGCTCTCGCTGAAGCCGTTCGGCTGCATGCCTTCGACGCAGTCCGATGGTGCGCAGTCGGCCGTGGTCTCGAATTACAAAGACATGATCTATTTGCCCATCGAAACCTCGGGCGAGGGCGAGATCAACGCCCACAGCCGCGTGCAAATGGCGTTGGGCGAAGCCAAGAACAAGGCGAAGAAGGAATTCGCGGAGTGCCTCGAGAAGACCGGCCTCACGCTCGATCAGTGCCGGGCGTGGGTGGAGGCGCATCCGGAAACCAGGCGGCCGATGTACGAGGTGCCGCATACCAAGGGCGTAGTGGGCCTGGCCGCGAATTTCGTGATGCATATCTCCGAACGCATGAAAACGGAAAAGAAGTAGCGCTGGCTGAGATCCCAACATGGACAAACACTTTCTCATCGGCATGGATGTCGGCTCGACCACGGTGAAATCCGTGGTGATTGATGCCGCGACAGACCAGATTCTCTGGCACGATTACCAGCGGCACGATACCAAGCAGCCGGAAAAAGTGCTGGAGTTCCTCAAGCGCTTCGAGACCGAAATCGACGGATTCTCCGTTGCCAACAGCCGCATCTTCATCACTGGCTCCGGTGGAAACGGGATGACGAAATTCTTGGGCGCCAAGTTTGTCCAGGAAGTCAACGCGGTTTCGCTTGCCGTCGAGAAGATGTACCCGGAGTGCGGCTCCGTAATTGAGCTGGGCGGCCAGGATGCCAAGATCATCATCTTCAAAACCGATCCGGAGACCGGGCGCAAGAAGAAGATCCCTTCGATGAACGACAAATGCGCGGGCGGCACCGGCGCTGTGATCGACAAGATCAACGCCAAGCTGCGCATTCCCGCCGATCAATTGTGCGAGATGGGCTACAAGGGGATCAAGCTGCACCCGGTAGCCGGCAAGTGCGGCGTATTCGCCGAAACCGACATCAACGGCCTCCAGAAGATGGGTGTGCCGCCGGACGAGTTGATGGCCTCGCTGTTCGAAGCCATCGTCATGCAAAACCTCTCCGTACTGACGCGCGGCAACACGCTGCAGCCGGTGGTGTTGCTGCTCGGCGGACCAAACTGCTACATCAAGGGCATGCGCGATTGCTGGAAGAGCAACATCCCGAAGATCTGGGAAGAGCGCAACACGCCGCTGCCCGAAGGCGTGCCGCCGGAAGATCTGATCAAGACGCCGGACAACGCGCAGTACTTCGCGGCCATCGGTGCCGTCGAGTTCGGCAAATCGGAAGACGACAACGTCGGCCAGTACGCGGGCTGGGACAAGCTGGAATGGTATATCACTACCGGCCGCGATGAAGAGAAGTCCAAGCGCGGCGGTACCGGCGGGTTGGCCAAGGACGAAGCGGATCTCGCCGCGTTCAAGGCGAAATACCGAACCAAGAAGTTCACGCCCACGACATTCCACCCGGGCGAAGTGGTCGAGGGCTTCGTCGGCATCGACGGCGGCTCCACCTCCACCAAAGCCGTGCTGCTTTCGAAGGACGGCGAACGCCGCATCTTGGCCAAGACATATCAGCTCTCCAAGGGCAACCCGATCGAAGACACCATCGAAGTGCTGCAAAAGCTCGACCGGCAGATTGTCGATCAAGGCGCGCAGTTGAAGATTCTCGGCGTCGGCACCACCGGGTACGCCAAGGACATTCTGAAGGACGTGGTCGGCGCGGATGCCGCGCTGGTCGAGACCGTGGCTCACACCGAGGCCGGCCTGCACTTCTATGACGACGTCGACGTGATCTGCGACGTCGGCGGCCAGGACATCAAGATCATCATCCTGAAGAACGGCCGCGTCAAAGATTTCAAGCTGAACACGCAGTGCTCGGCGGGCAACGGCTACTTCCTGCAATCCACCGCGCAGGGTTTCAACGTGCCGGTGGAGCAGTACGCCGACACGGCATTCGGCGCCAAAGGCTTCCCCTCGTTCGGCTACGGCTGCGCGGTGTTCATGCAGAGTGACATCGTCGATTTCCAGCGCCAGGGATGGAAACCGGAAGAAATTATGGCCGGTCTGTGCAACGTGCTGCCGAAGAACATCTGGCTGTACGTTTCGCAGATTCCGAACCTGTCGGCGATCGGCACCCGTTTCTTGCTGCAGGGCGGCACGCAGTACAACCTGGCCGCGGTCAAAGCGCAGGTGGATTTCATCGAGTCGCGCTTCAAAGGTAAAGAAGTACAGGCCGACGTGATCGTGCACGAGCATTGCGGCGAGGCGGGCGCGATTGGCGCTGCGCTCGAGGCCGGACGCCTGTGGGACAACGGGCGGCAGACCACGTTCATCGGGCTCCAAGCGTGCGCGGACATCCAGTTCAAGACCACGCGCAACGAATCGACCCGCTGCTACTTTTGCAAGAACAAGTGCCTGCGCACGTTCATCGACGTGAAGACCAGCGTCAGCAATCCCGACTATAAACCGCCGGCCAAGACCAAGGTTCCGCTGGAAGCGGGCGCGCAGCGGCTGATCATCGCCACCTGCGAAAAAGGCACGGTCGAGAACATCGACGAGATGCGCAGCATCAAGGGTAACCTTGACCGTATCAAGAAGGAAAATCCGAACTTCGTCGAGGTCGCGGCGAAAGCCGTGTTCCGCGTGCCGGATATGCCGCTCGTGGCCGACGCGGCGCCCAAGTTCCAGTTCACCGCCGCGCAAAAAAAGCGCGCCGAGCTCATGAAGAAGCGCGCCGAAATCCGCATCGGCATGCCGCGCGTGCTCAATATGTACTCGCAGACGCCGGTGTTCACGGGCTATTTCACGTCCCTCGGTATCAAGGCCGAGAACATCGCTTATTCCGATTACACCAGCGAGGAATTGTACAAGGAAGGCGCCAAGCGCGGCGCCATCGACCCGTGCTTCCCCTCGAAGCTCGGCATTCCGCATGTGCATAACCTGCTCTACAAGGTGCACGCCAAGAAGCCGCTGGACATCATTTTCTTCCCCATGATCGATTGCCTGACCAGCGACCTGCACGGCGTGCAGGCCACCCGGTCGTGCCCCACGGTGGCGACTACGCCGGCGGCGGTGAAGGCGGCTTTCACCAAGGAAGGCGACCTGTTCAAGGAAAAAGGCATCCGGTTCATGGACACGTTCGTGAACCTTTCGAAGCCGGATGTTTTTGAGCGGCAGATGTTCGAGGAATTCAAGGATATTCTTGGACTGTCGCCGGAAGAGAATACCCGCGCGGTGGCGGAAGGTTATCGCGCGCTCGACTACTACAACAACGTCACCATTCGCGGCGAAGCCCGCCTGGTGCTCGATCAACTGGAGCGGGAAGACCGCTTGGGCGTGGTGGTGCTGGGACGGCCGTATCACAACGATCCGGGCGTGAATCACGAAATCCTGGAAGAATTCCAGAAGCTCGGTTACCCGGTGTTCACGCAGGACTCGCTGCCCATCGACGATGACATGGTCTGGCGGCTGTTCGGACCGGAAGTGGAGTCGGGCGAGATCCCGCATCCCATGAACATCGACGATGTGTGGAAGAACTCGTATAGCGAGAACACGTCGCGCAAGGTGTGGGCGGCGAAGTACACGGGCCGGCATCCGAACCTGGTGGCCCTGGAGCTATCGAGTTTCAAGTGCGGCCACGACGCGCCGATTTACTCGGTGGTGGAAGAGGTGGTGGAGCATTCCGGGACGCCCTACTTCTGCTTCAAGGACATCGACGAAAACAAGCCCACCGGCTCGATTAAGATCCGCGTGGAGACCATCGGCTACTTCCTGAAGCGCT
>DATGII010000088.1:0-5849 GCA_035295805.1 Bryobacteraceae bacterium
AAGCCCAGTTGATCGGCGTCATGGCCCACGAGATGTCTCACGTCATTCTCCGGCATGGCACGCACGAGGCCAGCAAAGCCAAGCTCGTAAATTTTACGGCGGTTCTGGCGGGCGCTGCCGCCGGTAACGGCACCGCCGCGGGCGAGTTGGCGCGCCTCGGCCTTGGACTCGGCGGCAATTCTCTCATCTTGAAGTTTTCCCGCGACGCCGAAAGCCAGGCCGACTTGCTCGGCGCCCGCCTCATGGCGGAGGCCGGCTATAACCCGATTGAAATGGCCCGGTTCTTCGAAAAGTTGGCGGCCAACGGAAATCAAGGGCTTCAGTTCTTCTCCGACCATCCGAATCCGGGCAACCGCGAGCGCGCCATCGAGGCCGAAATCCGCGGCTTGCCCCAGCGCGAATATACCGCGGAGCCCGGCGATTTTGCGCGCGCCCGAACGGCCGCGGCGCTCAGCTTGACGTCCGGCGGCGCCGCGCCCCCTGACGCCCGAGTGGTTCCCCCCGCTCCCCCGATCGCATTTGAGATCTTTCAAGGTGCTCGCTTTTCCGTTTCCTACCCGCGCGGCTGGAAGCTCGATTCCGATGGTACCTCGTCGGGAGTGCGGATCACGCCGCCTGACGCGCCTCCCGCGGGCGCGAGTCCGCAGGACCCACTCGTCGCCGGCGCCGCCTTCGGCTATTTCAGCCCGGCATTCGGTCAAGCTGACTTGGGCGCCGCCACCTTGGAGCTGATCGCCTTCTTCCATAACTCGACTCCTGCGCTTCAACTGAGCTCGGCTCCCCAGCGCAAGGCGCGCCTGAATGGCGCTGATGCTTTGCTCACCAATCTCCTCAATCGCTCGCCGCGCGGCGGCACGGAGGCGGACGTGCTCGTCACCACCCTGCGCCCCCAGGGCGTCTTCTATGTGCTGTGCGTCGCTCCTCAGAGCGATTTCCCGCGTCTCGAGGCGATCTTTCGGCAGATGCTGGGTTCGATTCGGTTCCCGAATTAAGCGATGTGATCCCACGCACACACTGGCCCACGCTGCCCGCCTGCCGCCCGGCTACCATGGTAGTGAATCGCGGGTTTCCCGCTTGAATGAGGAGCTCTCGCATGCGACTGAAACTCACTCTCCCTTTATTGTTGCTGCTGCTTGCGGGCGGCGCCGCGGCCCGTCGTGCCGGCGACCCCCTGCGACCAGGCTTCAACATGTTTTCCAAAGACCAGGACGTGCAGCTCGGGCACGAAAACGCTCAGGAAGTCCTCAACCAGTATGAGGTGGTGCACGATCAGTTTCTGCAGGATTACATCCGCAAGGTGGGCGATCGCCTCGCTGCCACTACCGAGGCGCGCCAGAGCGGGTTCCAGTTCACGTTCACTCTTCTGAATGTGCAGCAGATCAATGCCTTTGCGCTGCCCGGCGGCCCCATGTTCATTTACACCGGCATCTTCAAAGCGGCCGACAATGAAGGCCAACTGGCCGGCGTCATGGCGCACGAAATGTCGCACGTCATTTTGCGGCATGGCACGCACGAGGCGAGCAAAGCTAATCTGGTCAAATTGCCGCTGGCTCTGGCAAGCGCCGCCACGGGTGGCACGCTGCTAGGTCAGGTCGCCCAGATGGGGCTTGGTCTTACCGCGAACTCTTTCATTTTGAAATTCTCCCGCGACGCCGAAAGCGAAGCCGATGCGCTGGGCTCGCACCTCATGTCGGAAGCGGGCTACAACCCCATCGAAATGGCGCGCTTCTTCGAGAAACTCGCCGCCGGCGGGAACCGGGGCCCGCAGTTTCTTTCCGATCACCCGAACCCCGGCAACCGCGAGCAGGCCATCGACCAGGAGATTCGCACCTTGCCTCAGCGTCAGTACGGGTATGAGACCGGCGAGTTCGCGCGCGCCAAGAGCGCGGCTCTGGCGCTGCCGCCTCCCAAGAAACTCCCGAAGAGTAACTGACGGTCTACTTGGCGTTGACGCGAAAATCGTCGAAGTAGGTCACCGAGTCGGCCACCGTCACCAGTCCGACCTTCCCCGGCCCCGAGAAGCTGGTGTCATCGGCCTGCAGCAGCCGCCGGTGATTCACGTACACCTGGAACCGGCTGCCCCGAACCGACACTTTCAAGATGTTCCACGTGTTGGGCTGGATATTGTGCTTGATGGCGAATGGGGAACTATTCGCAACACCGCGCGGCCGGATTGGCGAGCAGCGCCCGTTCTCCATCTTGTAAACCGTGATTTCGCCATCATGCGCGTCGGCCCGGACCAGATAATAATTCCGCGGATCGCGGTAGCGGAACACCAGTCCGCCGCCTTGATCTTCATGCCCGGAAACCGGTTTCAAACGCACGCTGATGTCCCCATCTCTCAGCGACATCGAATTGAGAATGGCCAGGGAAAACTCATCTTGACGGGCGTTCGTCGGAACCTGTGCCAGCACGTAGGGCGAAGTCGGCGCCGAGGGATCCTTGCGGATCTCCCAACGCGGCGGCGTTCCGTTCACCGAAGGCACGGTCCACTCGGGCGGAGTCTTACCCACCGAAGCATGATCGAAGTTGAACACGCTCCCCGCGGCGCTCATCAGTCCGAATGAGAGCACCCAGCTCAGCAAGCCCATCACTACCGAAGATCGGCGATTCTGGCGCAATGCATTACACCCACTAATTCCGTTTTAGCATGACCCGCGCGAATCGATCACGTCCATTACGTACAGCACCGGACCATTAACGGTAGGCAACAAAGAACAATCTGCGGAAGGGAAACAAAACCAAACCATTTGCGCGCCGCGGATAGGCTGTGGTGTATCGTTCCAACAACATGCCTTCAAACCGTGCGCGCTCCTCTTCTGAGGCCAGCGCCTCCAGATAGGGCCGCAACCCCGTTCCCCGGAACCACTCCAGCACGCCTTCGGGTCCCGCCAGCACGTGCTGGTACGTGGTCTCCCACAAATCCAGGCGCGACGTCACAGGCGCCAGCAGATCGTAGTAGAACTCAGGCGGATGGTGCGTCAGGGCGCCGCGCGCTTTTTCCATGCGCTGGTCCCATGCCGGGTCGCGCGACACTTCCAGGATCTCGCGATGCAGCGGCGAGTTGTAATGCGCCGGCGCCTGCACCGCCAGCGCGCCTCCGGGCGCCAGTACTCCGAGCAGATGCCGGCACACGTGCTCGTGGCGCGGCAGCCAGTGCAGCATGGCGTTGGAAAACACCAGGTCAACCGGTCCGTCCGGCTCCCACGTGGCTGCGTCCGCCACGACCCACTTGCTGTCCGGATGCGCGTGCCGCGCCTTGGCGATCATCTCCGCCGAACTGTCCACCCCGGTGAGGGCTGCTTCCGGCCAGCGTTGCCGCAGGGCTTCCGTGCTGTTGCCCGGCCCGCAACCTAAGTCCGCGATGCGCAGCGGGTTTGTTAAGCGGATGCGATGGATCAGATCGAAAACCGGCTGCGTGCGTTCTCCGGCGAACTTCAGGTATTGATCGGCGTCCCACTTCGGCATGGCAGAATTCTGATTTTAGCCTTCGGCCGCGCGCGGTACCCGCGCATGATGCCAGGTATTGGCCAGCGTCGCCGCCAGGATGAGGGCGCCGCCCGCTAGCGACCCGGTTCCCGGCCTCTCTCCCTGTACCAGCCACGCCCACAGTGGATTGATGGCGGGTTCCAGTAGCAGCACGGTCGTGGCTTCGAATGCCGGCACGTGGCGAATGGCGCGCGTCACGAACACATACGCGAGCCCGATCTGCAGTACACCCAGATAGAGGATCACCGCCGCGTTGGCTGCGGTCGCCGCCGTTACCGGTAGCGCCATCGGCAGCGCAATTACAAACCCGATCACATTGCCCAGCGCCACCGTGGCGATCGCCGCGTTGCCTTCTCCCGCGCGGCCCAGCCAGCGAAGCCCGGTCACCGTGAACGCCCAGGCCAGCCCGGCGCCGAGCGCCAGCAGGTTTCCGCGCGGCGGATCCGGCGCGCTGGCCGCCGCCTGCTCGCTTCCCAGAAATATGAACAACATGCCTGCGGCGACCGCCGCAATGCACAGCAGATCGGCGCGGCGTACCGGCTCCCGCAGCAGCCAGGGGCCCAGCAGCAGGAGGTACAGCGGCGCCGTCGATTGCAGAAAAATCGTGTTTGCCGACGTGGTGAGCCGGTTCGCCAGCACGAACAGCACCAGCGTCGCGGCGTACGCCACCGCCGGCGGCGCCATGCGCCACTGCCATCCGCGCCGCACCTCCGGCAGCGCCAGCAGCAAAAATATCGCCGCTCCTCCGCAGCGAAAGCTCGCTACCTGCCACCCGGTCAGCGTGGCCGCTTTGATCGCCGCGCCGCCGGTGGAAAACAGCAGCGCTGCCGCCGCCAGCATCAGCCGGTTTCGGACAGGAGATGATTCCATCCGGCAGCCGCTACCTTACTGCATTCGCGGCGTGATAGGAACTGCGCACCAGCGGCCCTGCTTCCACGTGTCCGAATCCCATCGCCACACCGGCGCTCTTCAGTTCCGCAAATTCCTCCGGCGGCAGGTAGCGCACGATCGGCAGATGTTTCGCCGACGGCCGCAAGTATTGTCCCAGTGTCAGAATATCCACTCCCTGCGCGCGCAAATCCCGCATCACCGCGAGCACTTCGTCCGTAGTCTCTCCCAACCCGAGCATCAGCCCCGACTTGGTCGGACACTCCGGCGCGAGTTGCTTCGCATACGCCAGCACGTCGAGCGACCGCTCGTACCGCGCCCCCAGCCGTACTTGCCGATAGAGCCGCGGTACGGTCTCGGTATTGTGATTGAGCACGTCCGGCCGCGCTTCCATCACGGTCTCCACCGCCTCCCGATTGCCCTGAAAATCGGGAATCAGCACTTCGACGCCGCATCCCGGCACCCGCGCGCGGATCGCGCGGATCGTGAGCGCGAACAACTCGGCCCCCCCGTCGCTCCGGTCGTCCCGGTTGACACTCGTCACTACCGCAAACCGCAGCCCCATCGCCGCCACCGCGTCGGCGACCCGCTGCGGCTCATCGTAGTCAATGGGCAGCGGCGGCCCTTTCTCTACCGCGCAGAACCCGCACCGCCGTGTGCAGACGTTCCCCAGGATCATGAACGTCGCGGTGCGCTGGTTCCAGCACTCGCCCACGTTCGGGCACCGCGCGCTCTCGCATACCGTATGCAGCCGCAACCGGTCGATCAGATCCTTCAATTCCCGGTAGTTCTCGCCGACCGGCGCCGGCGCGCGCAGCCACTTCGGCCGTTCCTGTTGAGGGGTAATCGAAACCAGCACTCTTCTTAGTGTAGGGTACCACCCGCTCTCGCTGCACAATCCCTTGAAAGAGCTGGACTTCGACAACTTCGGGAACTTTCCCTTCCGCCCCGGTTTCCAATTGTTTTGCATGCGGGTCGGAATCCTGATAGGTTGAATTCAGGCCGAATGTGAGGCTGCCAGTGGCCACCGCCATTATTGAATTTCACCCGGAAACCTCCGCCGCCGCGGAGCCCGACGATCAGCGCCTGATCGAAGCTCTGCGCAGCGGCGCCGAGCCGGCGTATGAAGAACTGCTCGCTCGTTTCCAGCAGCCGGTCTATACCCTTTGCGCGCGCCTGCTGAATGACGAGGGCGAAGCGAGCGATGTGGTGCAGGAGGTTTTCCTCAAGGTATTTCGCAATATCGGAAACTTTCGCGGCCAGAGCAGTTTGAAAACCTGGATTTATCGGATCACGGTGAATGAAGCACACAACGCGAGGCGCTGGTTCTTCCGCCATCGGAGACGCGAAGTGGAGCTGGATGCCGATCCGGACGAGAACCGCAATTGGAAGGAGATCATCCCCGACGATTGCGCCTCCCCGTTCGATACCGCATTTGAACGGGAGCAGCACTTGATGATCGAAGCTGCACT
>DATGII010000089.1:0-2397 GCA_035295805.1 Bryobacteraceae bacterium
CCCTGTTCCAGCTCGTCCTTGGTAAGCGTCGTGATCTCTTTGCCGTCGACTTTCAGCGTATATTTCGCCGCCGTAAGCCCGGTGACTTTGAGCGTGAAACGATTCAACGCCGTTTCTTCATCGGTGACCGCAAGCACCAGACCGGTATCGGGGTTGCCGGCCGGATCGCGATCCAGCGGCCAGGGCAGCGCGTTATCCAGATGTGTGAAGGTGACCGTGTGGGAGTCGGTGGCGGGCCGCTGCAGGGTGACATGGGTGTTGCTACTCCGAACGATCTTCTCGTTCGCGGCATCCAGATCGATTTCGGAGACAACGTCCGGGGCGTTCCATGCTTTCAGCACGGCGGCCGCCATGACCACATGCCCGCCCGGGCCGGGATGAACCCGGTCGTTGATGATATGGCTGGAGAGATCCGCATTGGCCGTGTGCGCGCGCGCCAGGGCCGCCACCAGCGGCGCATTGGTATCCGCGACCACCAGCCCATATTCGTGGCCCAGGGCGGGCACCGCCTCGCCATAGGCGATCAGGGTGGCGTTGTAGCCGCCCAGAAACCCCGCCGTACGGGTGACATCGTCGTACGCCGGCGCGGTCAACAGGGTGATACGGACACCGGGCAACTCTTTGAGCAGCGTATCCAGGATATGCCGAAAGCCCTGCACATAGGTATCGAACAGTTTTTGATCGAAGGGGCGATAGCCGCCGTCGTTCATGCCCAGACAGATGGTGACGACCGTGGGTTTGTAGGGAAGCACATCCCGGCGCAGTCGCACATCGATGGGTCCGCCGCCGCCGCCGCCTACTCGATCCCCACCCCAACCGGAGTGTACGAAGGTAAAATGCTTTTTGGGAAAACGCGCCCGGCAGTAGGTCTCGATATAGGTCGTATAGAGGCGCTGATCCGTGATGCTGTCGCCATAAAAGACGACCCGATCCCCCTCCTTCAGATAGAACGATCCGGCGCTCTTCTCGGCGCGTTTGCCGCCCTCCGCCGCGTTCACTGCCGAGGGGGCGCTCAGCGCCCCGCCCATCATAACCAGTCCGGCCGCCAGGGCCATCCACTTTCGCATCTTTGCTCTCCCTCCCAACATGGATCACGCGTACCACGCTGTCGGGCAGCGTGGTGATCGCTCTTCGACGCCTTCCGTGCGGCGCGCTTATGCGGGCGTCGCGCCGTTGCCGGTATCCCCATTCAGGATCCGGCGCTGAATAAAGTCGGTCGTAATCTCCCCCCGGCGGTAGAAGGCGTTCGCATTGATGCGGCGCTGGAAGGCGATGTTCGTGTGCACGCCGACAATCTCCATCTCCTGCAGGCACCGCTGCATGCGCAGCAGGGCCTCCTGCCGTGTTTTGTCCCAGACGATGATTTTGGCCAACAGGGGATCGTAGTAAGGTGGCACCACGTAGCCGGGATGGATATGCGTATCGACCCGCACTCCGTACCCGCCGGGGAGGACCACTTTCTCGATGCGTCCGGCGCTCGGCGCAAAGTTACGTTCCGGATCTTCCGCATTGATCCGGCATTCGATGGCGTGGCCTTCCCACTGAATGTCCTTCTGCCCGAAGGGCAGCCGTTCTCCGGCGGCAACCTGGATCTGCATCTTCACCAGATCGATGCCGGTGATCGCTTCGGTCACGCAGTGTTCCACCTGCAGGCGCTTGTTCATCTCCAAAAAGTAGAAGTTACCATCGGCGTCGACCAGAAACTCGACGGTGCCGGCGTTGGAATAGCCGATCGCGCGCGCGGCGCGCACGGCGGCCTCACCGATCTGCTTCCGCTTCGAGGGAATCAGCCGGACCGCAGGCGCCTCTTCGACCAGCTTCTGATGGCGCAGGTTCTGGACAGAGCATTCCCGCTCGCCAAGGTGCACGATATGGCCGTGTTGATCGGCCAGAATCTGAACTTCGATGTGCCGGGGTTCTTCGACGAACTTTTCGATGTAGACGCTCGGGCTGCCGAAGGCGGTCGCCGCTTCGTTCCGCGCCATCTCCAGTTGGCGCGGCAGTTCCTCCTCATTTTGCACCAGGCGGATACCGCGCCCGCCACCGCCAAGCGAGGCTTTGATCAGCAGCGGGTAGCCGGTTTTCTGTGCGAACTGGAGCGCGTCCTGGGCATCGTTCAGCGCGCCCGGGGTGCCGGGTATGACCGGCACCCCGGCGGCGCGCATGGTCTCACGCGCCGCCGCTTTGTCCCCCATTCTCTCCATGGAGACCGGCGACGGACCGATGAACTTGAGCCCACACGCTTCACAGGCTTCGGCGAACGAGGCCCGCTCCGAGAGAAAACCGATGCCGGGATGAATCGCATCGGCGCCGGTGATATGGGCCGCGCTGATGATATTGGGAGCGTGCAGATAGCTGTCTTTGGGTGCGGGCGGGCCAATACAGACGGCCTCATCG
>DATGII010000090.1:0-7568 GCA_035295805.1 Bryobacteraceae bacterium
CGAGCATCCGTCCCAGCCCTCCCGCGATGGCGCTCCAGTGTTCGCCATTGTGGCCGCTCACGCCTCGAACGGCGCGCATTGAGATTCCTTCCTCGGTCCAGGCGCGGGCATTCAGCGCCAGGCGCAGCATGGGTTTCAGTACGTCGGCGTCCGAGGTCTCCCGCCAGGCCAAGCCGCGGATCTTCGTGTCGACGTCGGTCGGCACGAATGTGGCCACCGTCGCGTGGTGACAGGCGAGGCAAATCGCGAAGTAATCCTGTAATTGCTCGGCGTGGCACAAATCGGCGCGATAAATGTTTTTCCAGCTGGCCAGGATTCGAAGGAAACCGTGCGGCGTTGCGCCGAGATCCACCAGCCGTCCTGATTCCATGGCGGGAAGGCGAGGCTCGAGAAACGGCGCGGTATTGAAAACCTGGGCGAGAAGTGTCTCGGGCGAAATCCAGTTCGCCCACGCTTCCCGCGGTGTTGGGATGAGGGAGTCGGCCATTCAGAGTGAGGCCGGCGCCAGGATGCCGCGTCGCCGCAGATCGGGGAAGATGACGTTGCGAAGGCTCGGCGCAAGCAGCGCGTCGTCGTCCCCAGGTCCGAACCAGACCAGTTCTTCAATTTCACCGCGCGCGGACGGTGCGCCGTGCAAATCTGCCGCGAACAATTCGATCCGGACGGTGCTCGTTTCCTCTCCGGCGGCCTGGCTCTCGTAGTCGCCCAGGTAGCGGAGGCCGGCGAGCTGCACGTCTCCCAGCTCCTCGCGGCACTCCCGAGCCAGGCATTGCCGGGCCGTCTCGCCTGGTTCCATTTTTCCTCCCGGCAGAATCAGCAATGACGTGGAATGCTTCTTGCGGCAAAGGAGGATCCGCCCGTCTTTTATGTGCAGCAGACCGATCTTGTGAAAATCCGCCATTCTACTGCAGGATGGGGAATCGATCGAAGCCCGCAGCCACAAAGAGACTGCCTTCGGTCACTCCGGCAGGCGCCAGCGTCACGAGCGCGTGATGAAGCTCTGCCGCGCTGCGCCGGCCTGAAAGATAAGCCTGGAACGCGGCGGTGACGTCCTGAACCTGGCGCGCGGATTCGTGGACGAACTCCAGACGGAAGTGCCCAATGCCGGAAGCGCGCCACAAATCGATGTGCGCACTGGCCTCCTGCGCCTCGGCCCCGAACACCGTGTTGCGGCACCCGACGTCCGCCACCACCGGGTGGGCGCGGCCGCCCGAGTCTCGGAGCGCCACGCGATGTTGCTCGCAGGGCCGGCCGCAGTCGCGATACGTGGAGCCTGTCGAGAGAAAGCGGCAGAAGACGCAGTGTTCGGTGTAGAACACCGGCAAATGCTGATAGGCGACAGCCTCAATGCGCTCCCCACCGATGGATTCCGCCAGCGTCGCGATTTGCGCCGCATTGAGATCGTGAGAAGGCGTCAGCCTTGCAAGGCCGAGATCCAGATACATTTCCGCGGTCAGGATGTTGGCCGCGTTGAGGCTGAAATCGCCGATGAGCGGCTGGGCGGCCTTGTGCCGTAGCGTGGAGAACGCTCCTGCATCGCGAATCAGAACGGGGCAGTCCAGGCTGGCTAGAAAATCGGAAATGCGGCTCTCGCCCGTTTTTAAAATGCGCGGACTTGCGACGCGGACCTGCGCCCCGGCCGCTTTCACGCGCTCGACCGATGGGCGCAGCCCAAACAGATCCAGGTAGTCCAGCGTGATGCTGTCCGGTTTGACCGCGATGGCGGCCTCGAGTTGCTCGCTGTTGCGGACCAGTACGTGAATCCGCGGTTCCTTTGCCGCCGGCGCAGGCTCTTTGCGGTGCAGTTCCGGCATGGGGCGAATCTCACGCCGCATCGGGCTCGCCTGGAGTTCCTGCAGCTTTTCGACGGCTTCACGGCGCAACCGGTTTAGCAGCGAGGCAGGAGCGAAAACGGAGCCTGCGATCTCGGCCCGAACTTCCGTCAGTACATAGGGAGTGTTCCCCAGCCGGCCGAATTGTTCCGCGAGCATTTCTTCCGTCAGGCCGCGATTGTCGGCGACGCACAGGGCTTCCGTCGATTGCACGGTTACGGACTGGCCTCCCACTAAGCTCCATCGCGTGCTTAACGGCCGCCCCTCGGCCGCCGCAACGTGGACCGTCAGGGGCTGCTTTGCGACTGGCACAGGTGAACCAAGATAAGGCCGCGCGGCGCGGTCCAGGTCCGGATCGTGGGTGCGCCAGACTACGTCGCCGGGACGGATGCGTCGGAAATTGATCGCATCGTTCGCAAATCGGAGCTCCAGCCGGCCGTCCAGATGCGGCTCTACCTGATAGACGCGGCAGCCTTCCTCTGGTTCCTGCGGGCTGCGCCAATCGGCTGCGTCGAACACGATGCCGTCACCGGGTTTGAGCGGGGCGATCTGGTGGGCCTCGGCCGGCTCGATCGAGACGCTTCGCTCGCCGACGGCTGCGACGTCACCGATTCTGACGCCGCGGTGGCGCGGGCCTCGGCCTTTTACCACGCTCTGATGATTCACGCCGGAGATGAAATAAGGCCCCAGGCCGCGCGAATATACCTGCTCCAGCTCCAATTCCTGGCGCGGAGTGATGGACAGCGGCTTGCCCGCCCATGCTTCATCAACGGCCTGGCGGTAGGTTCGCGTGGTGATGGCGACGTAATCAGCATCCTTGTAGCGGCCTTCGATCTTCAGGCAGCTGACGCCGGCGTCGAGGATCTGCGGGATCCAGTGCAAAGCAGAAAGATCCCCAGGCGACAACAGATAACGCGCATCGCCGAGCGGCGCCGGCCGCCCGTCCACCCACATTTCGTAGGGCAGACGGCAGGCCTGCGCGCACTGGCCGCGATTGGCGCTACGCCCGCCCCAGGCCTCGGACGAAAAGCACTGGCCGGAGTAAGACACGCACAAAGCGCCGTGCACGAAGATCTCCAGGTCGGCCTGTGTCGTTTCGCGAATCGCCGCGACTTCCCCAATCGACAGCTCGCGCGCCAGCGTGACCCGATCAGCGCCTTGGGCAAGGGCAAACAGCACACCGTCGGCGCTGGCGATGCTGGTTTGCGTGGAGGCGTGCAGCTCGAGCCCGGGCGCCATTTCCCGCGCCAGGCGGAGCACGCCCAGATCCTGAACGATGATGGCGTCGACGCCCGCCTCAGCAATCGCGCCGATTACGCGCGCGGCTTCGTGTAGCTCGTGGTCGAAAACCAGCGTGTTGAAAGTCAGGTAACCCCGCACACCGCGGCGATGCAGCGTCTCCATCACCCGGGGAAGTTCGGCGAGATCAAACCCGACTTTGGCGCGCGCGGTGAAGTGTTTCAGCCCGAAGTAGCAGGCGTCGGCGCCGGCTTCCACGGCGGCATTCAACTGCGGCCAGTATCCGGCCGGACTCATGACTTCTGGCTTTTTGAGGCGTCGCAAGGGGTACTGCTTAAAGGGTACCGTGCGGAGGCACCGCAATTTGAGTTCGCCCGGCGTCCTGAACACCCGGCACAATTCGCCGCTCCCTGCGCGGAGCTATCGGCTTTGACGGCCCATTCTGGCGAGCAGTAACATGACGGCGCCGAAGGCCAGCAGCACCAGGCCGGTGTACAGGTTGACGTTCGCCCGAACGAGCGGCGCGCGATAGTCGGTCGCCAAGCCGGTCCCCAACACCAGGATCCCGATCAGGGAAAAGAAATAACCGATGGTTGCGCGCAGATCCATAGTTACCAGAAGAGCACGTTCAAAACCAGAAGCGCGGCGACCACGACAACGGCCAGCGGGCCCGGGCGCTTGTACCAGGGCAGGGACCCATCATGCGCGATATCGGTAAGGCCGTAAACCAGGTTGTGCAGCTCGGAATCGGGCTTGGGGCGCGTCACCGAGCTCACCAGAATCGTCACCACGAAGCAGGTGGCCCAGGCGAAGATCGCGATCCAGAAATTCTGCGCCATGGTAGCGGGGAAAGAATAGACCACCGTTCCGAGCCATCCGCCCTTGCCTTCGGCCAGCGTGAGCCCGTGTGTGGCGGCGGCCGCCGCGGTTCCAGAGAACAGTCCAATGAAAGCGCCGTTCGCGGTGGCGCGTTTCCAGAACATCCCCAACAGGAACGTTGCCAACAGCGGCGCGTTCACAAAGCTGAAGATGAGCTGCAGGAAATCCATGATGTTGTTGAAGTGCGTAGCAAGGTACGCGGCTGCGATCGAGAGCCCCACTCCCACTACCGTCGTGATGCGCGCCACCCACAGATAATGCGAATCCGGGGCGTTCTTGACGATGTGCCCCTGATAAATGTCATAGGTCCAGACGGTGTTGAACGCGGTGACGTTCCCCGCCATTCCCGACATAAAGGAAGCCATCAGAGCCGTGAGCCCGACACCGAGCATTCCCGAGGGATAGAACTGCGCCATCAGCGTCGTCATGGCCTGATCGTAATCGAGCCCTCCGCCCGCCTTGGGAGGAATGGCATAACCGACGCCCGCACTCGACAACGCCACCGCCGCGATACCGGGAATGATCACGATGAACGGCATGATCATCTTCGGAAACGCGGCCAGCACCGGCGTGCGGCGCGCCGAGGACATGGAGTCGGCGGCCATGGCGCGCTGGACGACCAGAAAATCAGTGCACCAATATCCGAAAGATTGCACGAAGCCGAGCCCGAAGACCAGGCCGAAGACCTCGAGCCCCATGGTGTTCTCGGAGGCCTTGGAAAGGTAAACCCAGCTGTGCGTCATCGGCTGTGGGATGCGCGCGGCGATTCCGCCCCAGCCGCCGGCCTTATCCACGGCCAGGATGGCGAGCGGCGCGAAGCCCAGAATGATCAGAAAAAACTGCAGGACCTCGTTGTAGATGGCGCTGGTGAGGCCGCCCATGAAGGTGTACACAAGCACGATCGCGGCCGAAAGCAGAACCGAAGTCGTGAAGTTCCATCCCAGGACGAGCTGGAACAGCAGCCCCAGGGCATACATCGAAATGCCGGACGAGAATACCGTCATCACGGCGAACGTAACCGCGTTCAGCGTGCGGGTTTTTTCATCAAAACGCAGCTTGAGGTACTCCGGGACACTGCGCGCGCGGCTGCCGTAGTAAAACGGCATCATGAAGATCCCGACGAAGATCATGGCCGGCACTGCGCCCACCCAATAGAAGTGCGCCGTCATGATGCCGTACTTGGCGCCCGAGGCGCACATGCCGATGACTTCCTGGGCGCCGAGATTCGCGGCAAGAAAGGCGAGGCTGGTGATCCAGACCGGCACCGATCGGCCGGAGGTGAGAAAGTCGGAGCTGGAGGAGACGCGACGGCGGATGAACCACCCGATCCCCAATACGAAAACGAAATAAAGCGCCAGGATCAGGTAGTCGACGGGGGCGAGCTTCAAACCAACAGAGTCTATCACGGAACGGGCGCCGTCGTCTTTGGGTCGGAGGATGGAGCCACAATTCTCCCCCGTTTACTCCCGACATGGGGCAGCCTGCTTCAACCCACGGCACAGATGATTTGTCGAGTGGGCCGGATAGCTGTTTACGCGCCGCTGCTATTTAGAAAATCCGGTGGTACCTAGTCGCCACCGCGGGACCGTATTCATGCGGGTTTCCGGATTTACCAGCCTTCGCGCGGCTCGATCAGGCAGGTCGCCACACCGTTAAAGAAAAGCGGACAGTGCTGCGCGATCAGCTCAGCAACTTCCGCGCCGTGCTGCCGGCTGTTGCACGCGATCTCGGTGTGAATGGAGCACACGGCGCACAGGACCTCTTGGCGATCTTCTGCGCCGAGTTTTT
This sequence comes from Bryobacteraceae bacterium, assembly GCA_035295805.1. GTDB lineage: Bacteria > Acidobacteriota > Terriglobia > Bryobacterales > Bryobacteraceae > PSRJ01. The sequence continues at coordinate 5,739 of DATGII010000090.1, forward strand.
CGAGGACCGCACCGATTTCGGCGGCGCTGTTCCCCGCAAGCGCCGCATCCAGCACCTCTTGGTGCTTGGTATTCCAAGGCATTTTCTGTATCATCGGCTGGACGGGGCAGCGACTTGAGACGTAGCTTACCGTCTTAACGAACTGTCTCGGCAATCCATGTCTAACAAGTTTGAGGTGTAAGGTATCTCTATGAGCATCCCCGAAGAACCAGGAATCTTTCGCTCCAACCGGCGCACATTTCTTGCGGCCGCCATGGGAGCATCGACGCTCGCTCAACTCCGGGCGCAGCAAACTGCGATTTCACCCACGCCCACGGTGCGCGATTGGTCCGGCCAGCAGCCCGTTCACTATCCGGATCCGGATGTCGTCGCCCTGGATCCGCGGTTCGAGAAGTACATAGTAGCCAACACGCCGATCCGCCGGCACTTCACCGGTACTCTCTGGGCCGAGGGTCCAGCCTGGAACGGCGAGGGCCATTATCTCGTCTGGAGCGACATTCCCAATAACCGGCAGATGCGCTTCCTCGAAGAGGATTCACACGTGGGTGTTTTTCGCAATCCGTCCGGTTACAGCAACGGCAACACCTTCGACTTTGAAGGGCGTCAACTCTCGTGCGAGCACGGCGGCAGGCGCGTTGCCCGCTACGAACACAATGGCACCGTTACTACGATTGCCGAGAAATATCAGGGCAAGCGTCTCAATTCACCCAATGACATCGTGGTCCATCCGGACGGGAGCATCTGGTTCACAGACCCTCACTACGGCATTATTGGCCCCTATGAAGGTTTTCAGGCGCAAAGCGAATTAAAAGAAGCGGCGTACCGTTTCGATCCGAAGACCGGCGCGCTCGACAAAATCACTGACGAACTCGATCAGCCGAACGGGATCTGCTTCTCGCCTGATTACAAGAAGGTCTACATCTGCGACACCGGGTCCGGGCGCGAAGTGCGCGTCTGGGACATCGACGGCAAGACGATTCGCAACGGCAAGCGCTTCGTCCAGCTGAACGTGCCGGGCAGCGGAGCACCGACGGCCGCCGACGGCATTCGCTGCGACGTGGATGGCAACGTTTGGGCCGGCGCCCTGCCCGGGGTGCAGATCGTCACGCCCGCCGGGGAATTGATCGGCATGATCCGCGTGCCGGAGACTTGTGCCAACGTCTGTTTCGGCGGCGTCAAACGCAACCGTCTTTTCATGGCAGCGAGCCAGTCACTCTACTCCGTGTATGTGGGCACGACGGGTGCGCACATCACCTGATCGGAAACCTGCCTGTTACAACTTGCTTTCACCATCCATGCCCCATAATGGATGGCATGTCGATCGGCGACTTCCTCCTCGGCAAGCCACTAGCGAACTATGAAGATTCCGAGCAGCGGCTTGGCCCGGTGGCCGGCATCGGCGTCTTCGGGCTTGACGCGCTCAGTTCAGCCGCGTATGGTCCCGAAGCCGCGCTCACGCTTCTGATCCCGCTCGGGGCTGCGGGTGTCGCTTACGTCGTTCCCATCAGCTTCAGCATCATCGCCCTGCTGGTGATCGTCTTCATTTCCTACATGCAGACCATCCCTGCCTATCCGGGCGGAGGCGGATCCTACACCGTGGCGCGTGAGAATCTGGGGCCGCGCGCCGCATTGCTGGCCGCAGCGGCGCTCATCATCGATTACGTACTCACGGTCGCGGTGGGCATCTCCGCCGGCGTCGGTGCGCTGGTTTCGGCGCTGCCCAATTTGCAGCCTCACACGCTCGGGCTGTGTCTCGGAATCCTGGCGCTCATCACGATGGTGAACCTGCGAGGCGTGCGCGAGACCGGCAGCGTTTTCATGATTCCGACG
>DATGII010000091.1:0-44277 GCA_035295805.1 Bryobacteraceae bacterium
ACCGCGAAGTAATCCGCATTCCCGGTGCTAGCGTGAAATCAGAAAGAGGCTTGGGCGGCACCGGCCCTGCCTCTCGCGGTTTTCTTGCCGGCCGGCAAGCGTTGCATTGCGGTGATACTGAACTCCCTGTCGGGCCCTTAAAGCCCAAACGGCGGGCCCCTACGTGGAGGACGTCGGCGGGGAGACTTTGGAAGTGCTTCCATAACACCCGGTGGTGTGCGGATAGCTAAGATCGCCGTCCCATCGGATCTCAGAGAGCCAGTCATCGAATCGGGAGTTTATAAGTAACGCCATTCAGCGATTCCAATGACCTCGAAGATGAGGCTCAAGCCATCGGGCGGCCCATAACGCACGGCGATAAGTCCGCGAGAGACAGCTCTCGGAGCCGGGCCGCTCCGCAACGCACCCTTCTTGCAACCATCACTCAGCCAAAGTGTCTCCGCGCGCCCTAGCTCGCGCGAATCAGATACACGGCCACTTCCGCCAGCAGATTCGGCATCGCGTAAACCTTGTGACGCCCCGCCAGGAAGTAGCGCCGCTCCACAATCATCCTTTCCACGCTGATGAGCGCCTCGAAATCGCGCACCGTGAGGAAATGGATGTTCGGGGAATCGTACCAGTTGTATGGGAACAGTTTGGTTTTCGGCGCGCCGCCGCTCAGCAGCATCGACAGCCGCACGCGCCAGTGGCCGAAGTTGGGGAAGCCGACGATCACGTGCCGGCCAACCCGCATCATCTCGTGCAGCACCTTCAGCGGGCGCTGCGTCTGCTGCAGCGTCTGGCTGAGGATCACGTAGTCGAAGGCCTGGTTCGGGTAGTCCGCCAGCCCTTCGTCGATGTCGCCCTGGTAGACCGAGACCCCGCGCGCGATGGCCCGCTGCACGCGCGCGCTCGAAATCTCCACCCCGCGCGCATCCACGCCCTTGTTCTCAGCCAGCCACTGCAGCAGTTCGCCTTCGCCGCATCCCAGATCGAGCACCTTGGTATTCGGTTCGACGATCTCGCCGATAATGGCGTAATCGCTGCGCCCCAGCACTTCGGGTACGAACGCGGTCGTCTTTTGCGGCTCCGCCGTCATTGCACCTTCTCGTACGTGCTGCCGAGGAACCCGCGGATCAGGTCAGTCTGCTCCGCGACATCCACCAGAAACGCATCATGCCCGTAGTTCGAAGGCAGCTCGACATACGCCACGTCGCAGTTACGCATCCGCAGCGCGCGCACGATCTCCTGCGATTGGTAGCTCGGATACAGCCAGTCGGAGCTGAAACTGATCACCAGAAACCGCGCCTTGGCCGCGGAAAACGCCGTCGTCAGGGTGCCGTGCCCGTTGCTGAGATCGAAGTAATCCATCGCCTTGGTGATGTACAGGTACGAGTTCGCGTCGAAGCGGTTGACGAATTCGCTGCCTCGATACCTCAGGTAGCTCTCCACTTCGAAATCCACATCGAAGTCAAACCCGAAATTTTCCTTCCCGCGCAGCCGCCGCCCGAACTTCTCCCGCATCGAGTCATCACTCATATACGTGATGTGACCCACCATGCGCGCCACCGCCAGCCCGCGCGCCGGAGGCTTCCGGCTGTAATAGTTGCCTTCGTTCCAGTCCGGATCGGCCATAATCGCCTGCCGCCCCACCTCGTTGAACGCAATCTGCTGCGCGCTGTGACGCGTCGTGGTGGCAATCGGAATCGCGCTCACCACGTTTTCCGGGTAGCACAGCGCCCATTCCAGCGCCTGCATGCCTCCCATCGATCCGCCGGAAACCGAAAGCAGCCTCTCGATTCCGAGCGAGTCGATTAACATCTTTTGCAGCCGCACCATGTCGCCGATCGTGATCACAGGAAACGACATGGCATACGGACAGCCGGTCGCCGGATTCACCGACGCCGGGCCCGTCGTGCCTCGGCACCCGCCCAAAACATTGGAACAAATTACAAAATATTTGTTCGTGTCGAACGCCTTGCCCGGCCCGATCATGTTATCCCACCAGCCCGGCTTGCCCGTCTCGTGGCTGATGCCGGCCGCGTGCGCGTCGCCCGAGAACGCGTGCAGAATCAGAATTGCGTTGCTCTTTTTCGCGTTCAGCTCGCCATAGGTCTCATACGCCACATCCACCGGCGCAAGCGTGGCGCCGTTATCCAAGGATAGGGACTCGAACCGCACACAGCTAGCTTCCACGATCATTGGGAGGATTTTTTCATCATACCAGACTGTAAAAAAGCAGCCGAATTAAGCCCTTAGCGGTCTTGAAACATCGGATTCACTTGTGTAAACATGGCACCCAGAGTCGCGGCCGTTGACGCGCCTCGCCCAAACACGATGAACCTCCATGCCTGGTAAGACTCGGTGGTCCGCCTGGGTCGCAGTCCTCATCATTTGCAGCGGCGCTCCCGAACTTCCCGCCGCCACCCGCATCAAGGCCCGGCTGCTTAACCCCGTTTCTTCGTACCGCTCCAAAGTTGGTGATCCCGTCGAAGCCCTCGTAGTCCCGCCTGCCTGCCCCGAACCCAGCCATGCCTTTCCGCCGGCGACCGTCGTGGCCGGCCGGGTTCAGAGTCTGCATCGCGTGGGCCTCGGAATCGAACACGAAACCGCCAGGCTGCGCCTCGATTTTTCCAGTCTGCGATTTTCCGACGGCCAAAGCTTCCCGATTGCAAGCCGGCTGGCCGAAATCGACAATGCGCGCGAGCGTGTTGATCGCCATGGCGCCGTGCACGGCATTCGCGCCACTGCCAGTCTCTCCAGCCGCCTCGGTTCCCGGATCGCCTTGGAAGCCTTCGAGCATCCGTTTCTGCTGGGTCCCGCGCTGGTTCTGGAATCCGAATTGTTTCGCTTCCCCGACCCCGAAATCGAATACGATCGCGGCACCGAAATCAGCTTGGATGTTACGCTGCCCCCCGCGCTGGCGGCCCCGACTTGTCCAACCCAGGCGCCCGATGCCGCCGCCGGAACTCCCAATGAGCTCGGCCGCATCGTTGCGAGCCTGCCCGCCTGGAGTTACTCCAAGCGCCAGCCGCAGCCCATGGATCTGATCAACCTGGTCTTTGTCGGGACCCGGCGCTCGCTCGAAGCCGCCTTTACCGCAGCGGGCTGGACCGGCGCGCGGCCCAACTCCATGGCCGCCGGTTTGCACGCCGTTCGCGCCATCGCGGAGGAACGCGAATACAATCTCGCTCCCATGCGCACCCTTCTCCTGAATGGCGACGAGCCCGACCTGAGGCTCCAAACCACCTTGAACACTTTCGAGAAGCGCGATCACCTCCGAATTTGGGAGCAGCGCGACGAATTCGACGGCCGGCCCGTCTGGGCGTCTGCCGCTACCCGCGATCTCGCCACCACCTTCTCCATGGGACACCCGTTCGGGTTTACTCACGAAATCCAGAGCAACCTCGACCTGGAACGCGATAAAGTCGTCAGCGATTTGCAGCTCACCGGCTGTGTGGATTCGGTCGAATTCGTCCGGCGCGGCCCGGCTGCGGGTGTGGACGCGCGCAAAGGCGTGTACACGGATTCGCGTCTCGCCGTCATCATCCTGAACTCCTGCGAGACCCCTACGGCGGACTTCTCCGAGTCGGTGCCGGAACCGCCTCCGGCGTTCGCGGTGCGCTTCGTCCGGCGTTTGACTTTGACCACGCGCAACCATTTCCTGCGCGACAACATCGTCTGGCGCAGCGCCGACGCCGCGCGCCTCGGAGTCGACGCGGTGCGCCACTGGTATTCCCGCCGCAACGAGCAGCGGCTCGCGGCCGCTTCCCTCCGCGCCAGCTTACAGTAGAAGAGTGCTTCTGTCGCGGACCGTTTGGTGCGCTCTGGCAATACCGCTGTTCGCCGCTTCGCCCGAATACCGCCAGGCTTTGCCCGGCTATCGGTTCGAATTTCCGCGCGACCACTTCAATCATCCCGAGTTTCGCACCGAGTGGTGGTATTACACGGGCAACGTCCGTAGCCGGGATGGCCGCCGTTTTGGTTTCGAGTTGGTATTCTTCCGGCAGGCCCAGCGCCGCGGGCCGGGCGACAACCAGTCCGCCTGGCGCGTCGATGACCTGTACCTGGCGCACCTGGCGCTTACCGATATCTCCGCCCGAAAGTTCCACTACTACAAGCGTCTGAACCGCGCCGGCCCGGGCATCGCCGGTATCAGCTTCGAGCAAGGCCGCATCTGGAACGGCAACTGGGAATCGAAGTGGGACTTGAGCTCCGCGGCCCAGACCCTCTCGGCCGTCGCCGAGGAGGTGCGCTTCACGCTCCGCCTCACCCCGCGCAAGCCGCCTGTCATCAATGGCGAAAACGGCGTCAGCCAAAAAGCCGAAGGCGCGGGCAAAGCTTCCTATTACGTTTCCTTTCCGCTCCTCGCGGTGGAAGGCACGCTCAACGGCGCCTCCGTAGCCGGAACCGCCTGGATGGACCACGAGTGGTTCACCCACCAGCTGGAATCCTTCCAGGCCGGGTGGGACTGGTTTAGCATTCAACTGAACAACAACACCGAATTCATGCTGTTCCAGCTGCGCCATCTCGACGGCTCGATCGACCCCTACTCGGCGGGAACCTATATTGACGGTCACGGCCGCGCGACCCACCTGAAGCGCGATGATTTCCGGCTGCAGCCGCTCGAATTCTGGATCAGCCCCGCTACCCGTGCGCGCTATCCAGTCCGCTGGCGGATTACGATTCCTTCCTTACAAGTGGCGCTCGAGTGTGCCGCAGCCGCGCCGGGCCAGGAACTCGCCGCCGAAGATGCCGCCAGCCCGCCGTATTGGGAGGGTGCCGTTACTTACGCCGGAACCGCCGCCGGAGTCGGTTATCTGGAGATGACTGGTTACGCCGGGCCCATGCGATTGTGATGCCGATTATAATGTGGCCATGAAACTCTCCGATGGCAAAATGCGGCGCATGAAGGCGCTTTCGAACGACCGCGGGGTGATCGCCGCCGCTGCGATGGACCAACGCGGCAGTTTGAAAAAGTCGCTTGCCGGCGCCCGCGGCGTGGACGCGAAGACGATCACCAATGAGATGATGTCCGAGTTCAAGACCATCGTCACGCGAGTTCTCACGCCCCACGCCAGCGCAATCCTGCTCGACCCCGAATACGGGCTCGACGCCGCCAAGGCGCGGTCGAAGAACGCCGGCCTGCTGCTCGCCTATGAAGAGAGCGGCTACGACAACACGCGGCCCGGCCGCTTGCCCGACCTGCTTCCCCAGGTTTCGGTCAAGCGCATTGTCGATTGGGGCGCCGATGCCGTCAAGATCTTGATTTACTACACGCCCTTCGACGATCCCAAGGTCAACGACATCAAACACGCGTTTATCGAGCGCATCGGCGCTGAGTGCGAAACCTTCGAAATCCCCTTCTTCCTGGAGTTCGTAGGCTACGATCCCAAGGGCGGCGACGAAAAGGGCCTCGAGTTCGCCAAAAACAAGCCGGCCGTTGTCAAAGGGAGCATGCAGGAGTTCTCCAAGCCGCAATACAAGGTGGACGTGTTGAAGGTTGAGGTGCCCATCAACGCCGAATTCGTTGAGGGCAGCAGCGTGTACAAGGGCCAGAAAGCCTACACTCGCGCGGAAGCCTTGAAGTACTTTAAAGATGCCGCCGCCGTCGCCGCCAAGCCGTTCATCTATCTCAGCGCCGGCGTGACCAATGCACAGTTCACCGAGTCGCTGAAGATGGCTGCCGAAGCCGGCACCGATTTTTCCGGCGTGCTCTGCGGCCGCGCCACCTGGAAAGACGGCATGCCCGTCTATGCCAAGCAGGGCGCCAAAGCTCTCGAAGATTGGCTGCAGAAAGAAGGCGTCCAGAATATCAACGCCGTGAACGACGCCATCAAATCAGCGGTCCCCTGGCACGCCAAGCTCGGCGTCCCGGTGCCCGCCTGATTTAGCTGCCGCGAGGTGCGGCGGCCGGTTTGCGGTTTGCCGAATCTCCAGCGGCCTCGGTTCTTTGTCACAATCCGGCAGCGGCGCCACTGAATAGTAGTTCAACCCGTATCGCCACGCCCGCTGGATCTCCGCGACGCAGGTATGGCCCGCGCGCGCTTCGATCTTGCGCCACAATCCGCGCGCCGACGCCATCCGGTCCAACTCCGGAACCGAGACCGTCTTCAAGTAGACGAACCCGGCCGTCGCACAGACTGCAACGGTCAGCGTAGCCGCCACGCGCCGGTCCCGCAAAACCCAGACCGCCGCCGCCACCGCGACCGGCAGCAGCCAAGTCCATTCGAGCCGCGGCTGCGCCGCGCGCGAGAGCCCGTCGGCTACCGCGGCCGGCAGCACCTGCGCCGCCACCGGAAACGCCGCCAGCAGAACCGCGCAGGCCGCCAGCCACGGGCGCGCCTCCCCCACATCGTTGAGTCGCAACGCCATCAACACGGCCAAGGCGGGAAACAGGGGCAGGATGTAGCCAGGCAGCTTATTCGCGGAAATCGAAAAGAAGATCAGCCCCCATACGATCCAGAGCAACAGGAAGACCCGGCGCGGGTCTTTCCAGGCTCCCCGCCGAACTAACAGCAGCAGCAGCGGCGACCAGGGAAGCATTCCGGCGAGCAGCACGGGCACGTAAAACCATACCGACTGCAGGTGCATCAGCCCGCCGGAAAAGAACCGCGACACGTGATGCTGCCAGAAGAAGACGTTTAAGAATTCATTTCCATTGCGAACATAACACAGCACATACCAAGGCAACGCCACAACCAGAAACGCAGCCATGACCGGCACGCGCAGCAAGTCGCGGATGCGCCCGCGGGAAAGGAGCGGCGCGGCCAGCACCAGCGGGACCAAACCCTTGGCCAGAACGGCCAAACCGAGAAACGCCCCGGTCGCCGGCAGCGGCCGTGCGTCGCTTCTGCCGATCCAGGGTAGCGCCAGCAGCATCGCCGCGGAAAACATTGCCGTCAACAACAAGTCAGTCACAGCGATCTGACTGTAGCCCACCCAGCCCCAGCACGTCCCCAGAATCAGGGAAGCCATCGCGGCCGTCGCGCCGCCGAATTCCCGCCCGACTACCCACGCGAACAGCGCCAGGAATAAGACCGCGGCGAGAGCCACGGGCAGCCGCGGCGCCAGTTCCGGTCCCAGGCCGGCGCGAAATCCGGTGGCACTCGTCCAATACAGCAATGCAGGTTTTTCGAACCAGGCCTCGCCCCATAGCCGCGGCGTCACCCAATCGCCCGACCGCGCCATCTCCTGGCCGACCGCCGCGTAGCGCGGCTCGTCCGGTCCCACCAGCCCCGCGCCATCGAGATGATAGAAGTACAGCAAATACGCCAGCGGCAATGCCAGCCAGACCAGGCGTGGAATCCTCCGTGGCATTTCCCTCATTATAGGCTGCGGCTCCCGCACACCCGTTATAATTGGGCGAATGCTGCTGGATATCGCGCCGCTGCCCACGGCCGAGAACTCGGCGATCCGCCTCCATCCCGCCGACAATGTCGCGATCGCGCGCGTACCGCTGGCAGCCGGGACTGAGTTGCGCGTTGACGATCTGCGCATCGTGACGCTGGAACCGGTTCCGGCCGGACACAAAGTCGCGCTGCTGGCGATCGCAGCCGGTGGGACCGTCCGCCGCTACGGCCAATCAATCGGCCGGGCTCGCGCCCCGATCGAAGCAGGGCGGCACGTCCACACCCACAATCTCGCCTTCGAAGACTTGGAATTGGCCTACGAGTTTCCCTTGGGTGAGGCCGCGCTGCCCGAACCCCCGCGCGACGCGCCGACCTTCCTCGGCTATCGCCGCCAGGACGGCCGCGTAGGCACCCGCAATTACATCGCGGTGGTTGCCGCGAGCAACTGCGCAGCGCACACCGCCGATCTGATCGCGCGCAGCTATGCGGACGAGGCTCTGCCGCAAAATGTGGATGGCGTGGTCGCGTTTCCGCACGGGGAAGGCTGCGGCCACGCCTTCGGACCCGACGTCGATCAACTGCGCCGGACCTTGACGGGTGTGCTGATGCACCCCAACGTTTCCGCCGCCGTCATTCTTGGCCTGGGCTGCGAAGTGAACCAGATCGATCACTATCTCGGCCCCGGCGGACCTCGCAGCGGCCGCCTCGCCGGTATGACGCTGCAGTCCAGCGGCGGTACGCGGGCGACGGTCGAAGCCGCTCGCGGTGAGATCGCGCGTTTCCTCGATCAAGCCGCCGCCGAACGCCGCGCGCCCGCGCCCGCTTCTAAAATCGTGCTCGGTCTGAATTGCGGCGGCTCGGACTCGTTTTCCGGCATCACCGCGAATCCCGCGCTTGGTCATTGCTGCGATCTGCTCGCCGGCTTTGGCGGCACTCCCGTGCTGGCCGAGACCCCTGAGATATTCGGCGCGGAGCACCTCCTGGTGAAGCGCGCGAAGAACCGCCAAACAGCCGAAAAATTATTGACTTGCATCAACAACTACAAGCAATACCTGAAACGCTTCTCGGGCAGCTTCGACGATAATCCCACCCCGGGAAACAAGGCGGGCGGCATCAGCAACATTCTCGAAAAATCTTTGGGCGCGGTCGCCAAGAGCGGCACTTCTCCGCTGGTCGATGTGTACGAATACGCCGAGCCCGTCACCGCCTCGGGATTTTGTTTCATGAACACACCGGGTTATGACCCCGTCTCGTTGAGCGGCCTGGCGGCCGGGGGATGCAATGTGATTGCATTTACGACCGGCCGGGGCAGCGCCATCGGCTTCCCCACCATTCCCGTCATTAAGATCGCGACCAACAGCCAGACTTTTCGCCGCATGTCCGACAATATGGACATCAATGCCGGCGCCATCGCCGATGGAGAGGAGACGGTTCAGCAGGTGGGCGCGGAGATCTTTCGCCTGCTGTTGGAAGCGGCAACGGGACGCCGCACCTGCGCGGAACGCCTCGGACACCACGAATTTGTGCCCTGGCGGATCGGCCCGGTCTTGTAGTCTTTACGTCCCCGACCTGGCTGAATCGATTCGGTCGCCGACTCGCATTTCTTTCCAGTCGTACTCGAATTGCGAGCCGCAATCCAGACACACGACATACGGCTTGCCTGAGGGCACACCGGTCTTCGCCACCGGTGTCATGGGCAGCGTGAGCCGCTTGTGAGAGCAGCGGAAGATGCGCCGCATCACGCCTTCAAGCATGTGGAAAACCCGGGGACCGTCTCTTCCTTGGAAGCACGGTCCAGTGCTCGCAAGCGCATTGCCACTGCGATAAGCCTACGAAGGACTATAGGGTTGCCACTTACCCGCTGCTTTGCGCTCGAACGGAAATCGCGGATTGATGTAAAAAGTACTGCCTGGCGGCCCCCGGCACGCAGCCTGTGGGCGAAAGGCTTACTGCCCGCGTTTTTCTTGCGCGCGGGCACCCGAAAGAATGTCGGTCATGGCGTAATTGCCTTCGTGACAAGCGTACTCGTACAGCGCGCCGTCGCCGCGAGTCATCGGGATATCGGCAGTCCACGGCTTCGTAAAAGCCGTAGGGTCGTCAATCGTGAACTGGTAATCGAGGGTATGGGCATCGACGCGCCGGAACTTTTCCACGACGCGCAGGTTTTCGTCGGAACCGCGAAACCGCGTTTTGCCGGTGAAATTCGTGGTCTCCACCACCAGCGTGTCGCCTTCCCAGTGCCCGCGGGGATCTCCCATCCATTGCCGGATATTCGCGGGCAAATGCGGACGGCCGTCAGTCGGAATGAAGCGCACGTCGTGAATCATTTCGACCAGGATCATCACGTACCCCGGCCCTTGCACGATCTGGTAATTGTTGTTGTACGGGCCCGGAACCATCGGCGGCCCGGCGGTTCCCCACAGGATGCAACGTTCCGCGAGCGAGCGGCTTTCCGGACCATCTGCCGGGTGCTGCCGCGCGTAGGCGGCGGCTTCGTCCCGCCGCTTCTGCGCAGCGGGCGTCAAGGGCGGGACCCGGCCATCGGGCGGATCGATGACCAGCGAACTGCGCCGCGTCCCTACCACCTTGGTGCCGCGATCGAACCAGAGCTGATTATACGCCCCCGGATCGCCCGCGGCCGGCGGACGGTCGACGCGCGCATCGGCCGCCTGCTCTTCGAGGGCCGCCGCTTCGCTCTCCGAGAGAATGGCCTTGCCGCTCAGCGCAGCCGGACGCTCAAACGGCGTAATCGTCGCGTTTGTCCAGACGCCCTGAAAATCGGGATGGCCGTCCGGCGTGCGCGGAAGAACTTGCGCCGTGGCGTGTGATTTGGGAGCAGGAGAAGGCGGCGCCTGAGCCAACACCCCTGCTGTCCACAGCAGGGATGCCGCGCCGCCCATCGTGAGAAACGACCGAGGGCTCATGACAGAGCAGGCTCACCGCCTGCGCCGGCGTTACTTGGAGGCTTCCGGCGCGCCTTCATTGGCGTTCTGATTGCCAATAAACAATTTGCGCCCATCGGGGAAGGTCACGTCGCGCCCGTTGGCGCGGTTCGATCCGTCCTTGGCCTGGTAGCCATCGACCACGATCTCGGTCCCGGCCTGCAGCGAGTCTTTCGTGAAGCCGCGGCGGAGCAGCGTGTTCGGCGTGCCCCCTTCCACCATCCAGTTGGTCACCGTGCCATCCGGATTCTTCACATCGAGGTGGATCCACGCATGCGGGTTGATCCATTCCATCTTCGTGACTTTGCCCTGCAGCTTGACCGGCTTCTTTGCATCGAATTCCGCCGCGAAAGCATGATGGGCCCAAACCGGGGCCGCGGCCAGAAGCAGACCGGCGCCCGCCACAACTAACGCTAGTTTCGTTCTCATTCCAATTTCTCCTTACCTACTTCGAACCTTGCTTCGATCCGTTCTGGGCAGCCTCTTGCGCTCGCGCCCCGCGCAGGATGTCGGCCAAGGCGTAATTCCCCTCGTGACAAGCATACTCGAAAATCTGGCCGTCTGCTCGGGTCATCGGCACCTCGGCTTCCCACGGCCGGGTGAAGGTGGTCGAGTCGTCCACCGTGAACCGGTAACTGATTTCATCCGGGCCCACCCGGGTGAACCGCTCGATCAGATGGAGGTTCGCGCCGGAACCGCGGAAATTGTCTTTTTCCGAAAAATTCGTCGTGTCCACCACCAGCGTGTCGCCTTCCCAGTGGCCGCGCCCGTCACCTAGCCACTGCCGGACATCGGAGGGAAGGTGCGGACGTCCATCCAGCGGGATCACGCGGACGTCGTGAATCATTTCATGCAGGATGACAACGGCCCCGGGGGTCTGCACAATTTGAAAATCGTTGTTATACGGCCCCGGCAGCATGGGCAGACCGCGTGTCAGGCACCGCACCCACAGGTTCTGATATTCCGGCCCATCCGTGGAATGCGCGCGCGCCGCCGCCGCCGCTTGGGCCACCCGCTTCTGCGCTTCCGGAGTCAGCGCCGGAACCCGGCCGTCCGGCGGGTCGACTATCAAAGATGTGCGGCGGCTTCCGATTACTTTCGTACCGCGGTCGCGCCAGAATTCATTGTACGATCGCGCCACATCAGCATCGGCTCCGCCGTCCCGACGATCCCCAGTCAGGTTCGCGAACGTCCTCTTCTCCCACTCCGCGGCTTCCTGCTCGGTGAGATAGGCTTTGCCCGCCAACTCGGCCGGCCGCTCCAGCGGAGTGAGGGTCGTGTTGCTCCAGGTCCCCTGCAGATCCGGCTGGCCGTCCGGCGTGCGCGGCACCGCCCACGTCTTGCTGGCGGTCTTGACCTTGGCGGAAGCCGTAGTCTGGCACCACGCCGGCGCTGCCGACGCCAGCGCGATCGCGGCTACCGTGAGAGCCTTCAGCGAAGCAGCCATTTCCGCCCTCCGACTTATTTCGATTGCTTCCGGGCGGCCTCTTCGGCCTGCCGTTCTACGGCGCGCGCGCCGCTCAGATTGTTCGCCATGCCGTGGTTGCCTTCCTGGCACGCATATTCATAAATGTGGTCGTCGGTCTTGGTCCAAAATGTCTTCGCGCTCCACGGCTGCGCCCAGGTGTGCGGATCCTCCACCGTGAACTCATATTGCAGCGTGTCGTTGGCAACCCGCGTAAACCGCTCCACGACGTGCAGAGTGTCGGTGGAACCCTGGAATGCTGTCTTGTCGGTAAAATTCGTGGTGTCGACTACGAGCGTATCGCCTTCCCAGTGCCCCGTCGAATCCCCCATCCACTGCCGGACGTTGGCCGCAAGGTGCGGCCGCCCGTCGGTCGGAATGATCCGCGCATCGTGGATCATCTCTTGTTCGATGACTACGTATCCGGGGCCCTGAACAATCTGCACGTTGCTGTTGTACCCCGGTGACAGCATCGGCGGGCCTTCGCTGGGCCAAAGGATGCAACGCTCGCTCAAAGGCCGCGTCTCGGGACCATCCCATTGGTGTTCCCGCGTGAAAGCCGCTCGCGCTGCCGCACGCTGCTGCGCCTCCGGAAGCCGCGGCGGAATCCGGCCATCCGGCGTGGTCACCAGGGAGGTCCGGTCATCTTCGGCAACTTTGGAGTGGGCGCGGTCGAGCCCGTACTGGCTGAGATCGTAATGCACATCGGCAGCCGTGCCCGGCTGCGCCGGTCCGCGCGCGCGGCCTCCGCGCCCTTCGGCTGGACGCTCCAGCGGCACGTTGGTGGCGTTAGACCAGACTCCCTGCAGGTCCGGCTTCCCATCCGCCGTGCGCGGCGGCGTCCACGCTTTGTTTTCGGTCACTTTGGCCGCAGCCGTTGTTTTTGCGACGTTCGCGGGCGCTTGCGCGAACGCACCCGTGGTTCCCAACCATGCCACCGAACACAACGCCGGCAGCAACGCGCGGAATCGATAATGCATCAGAACACTCCTTTTTACGGGTTGGCTCTGGGCTTCTTGCGCAGCGGCCCGTACAGCAGTTCTTCCACAAATTCGACGCACTTGAACTCCAGCAACTGTGCGTTCTTTTCCACGTGGCGGTATAGCGGCATACTGATCTTCCACGGCCGCGAAAACACCTTCGAATCTTCGATGGTGGCTTCGTAATTCATGGTCTCGGCGCTGCGCGGCGTATACCGCTCCACCACGTGCAGCGCGTCGCTATGGTAATCGCCCACACGATCGAGCCAGCTGTCTTCATTGAACCCCGTCACGTCGATGACCAGCGTGTCCCCTTCCCAGTGCCCGTTCGACCACCCCATCCAGCTATCGGCCGGCGACTTGGTCGGCTTGTCCATATTTATGACGCGCACCGCGCCGGCATATTCGTAGCTGAACATGATGGTCTTGGTGGATTGCACGATCTGGAACGGATACGGCATATAAGTGGCGCGCGGCACGCCCGGCAGGTAACACTTCACTTCCGGGTCATCTTTCAAGCGGTTGTTGTAATTCTGCTCGCGCTTCGCCATGGCGGCCGGCAAATAGGGTATTTCTTCACCACCTTCGATCACGCCGAGCCCGGGAGGCATCGCATCCTCGGAGCCCAGCGCCACCACCCGCCCCATGGCGGCAGCGTGGCCGCGAAGATCCCAGTTGGCGGTGTTCATCACCTGCCAGATCCCGTTCAAATTGGCATGTCCATCCGCCATGCGGGGCGCACGGTACGCCGTCTGGGCCGCCACCGGCAAGGCCGCCAGCGCGAGCAGCGCCCACACACCCGCGGTCCCGGCGGTTTGGAACTGATTTCGCATCGGATTCCCCCCTCCAACCCTCTAACTGGGGCCGTGCCGCCACCCGGCATGCACACCCCTCTTAACCGGTTAACAGATTACATTTAAACGATTTCGAAGTCAAGAAAAGCCCCCGCTCCCAGCACAACAGGTACAATCGAGAAATGAAGCATCTGGCGGTCTTCAGTCTGTTGACGATGCTGGTGCTGCCGGTCAGCGCGCAGCGAGGAGGGGGCCGCGGCACTGCGCCCTCCGCCGAAAATACCGCTCCGCCGGCTCCCCCCAAACTGGAGGACAAAACCTCCAAGACCGAGCACACCATCTCGATCCACGGGCAGACTCTCAAGTACACCGCGGTGGCCGGAACGCTGGTGCTTCGCAAGGAAGACGGCACTCCGACGGCAAGCATGTTCTATACCGCGTACACGAAGGACGACGCCGCGGACCTCTCCAAGCGCCCTCTCACATTCGCCTTCAATGGCGGCCCGGGCTCCTCTTCCGTGTGGCTGCATTTAGGATCGCTCGGCCCGAAACGCGTGATGCTTGACCCCGAGGGGCAGCCGCTGCCGCCTCCCTACCGCTTCATGGATAACCCGAACACGTTGCTCGATCTGACCGACCTGGTCTTCATCGATCCCGTTAGCACCGGCTATAGCCGCGCGGCGGTGGAGGCGGACGCGAAGAACTTTCACGGGCTAACCGGTGACGTGAACTCAGTCGGAGAGTTCATCCGGCTCTATACCTCGCGGAACGGCCGTTGGGATTCGCCCAAGTTCCTGGCGGGAGAAAGCTACGGCACTACGCGGGCCGCGGCGCTTTCGGGCCATCTCCAGGAAACGCTCGGCATAAACCTGAACGGGATCGTTTTGATGTCTTCGGTTTTGAATTTCGGAACCATTCGCGCCGATGCCGGCAACGACCTTCCCTACACGTTGTATCTTCCCACCTTCACGGCGGCCGCGTGGTATCACAAAAAGCTGCCCAACGATCTTCAATCCGCGGGGCTGCTGAAGGCAATCGAGGAATCCAGGCGCTTTGCCTCCGGAGCCTATGAGCTGGCGTTGTTCAAGGGCGATTCGATTTCAGCCGAGGAACGAGCCACGACGGTAAAGAATATGGCGCGACTGACGGGATTACCGGCCAGGTTTATCGAGGAATCCAATCTGCGCGTTTCGCCTGGCCGCTTCGAAAAGGAACTCTTGCGCGACCAGCGGCGGACGCTCGGCCGATACGACAGCCGCCTGGAGGGAATTGACGAGGACGCCGCCGGGAGCCGCCCCGATTACGACCCCAGCTATGCGTCGGTGCAGGGGGCTTTCACTGCGGCCTGGAATCAATACGTGCACACCGAACTAAAATATGAGAGCGACCTGCCGTACGAAATTCTGACCGATCGAGTGCAGCCCTGGAGCTTCCGGGAATACGAAAATCGTTACGTAAACGTGGCCGACACACTGCGGAACGCGATGACGCAAAATGCGGCTCTGCGAGTGTTTGTTGCCAATGGCTATTATGACTTAGCGACGCCATTCCTGGCGACGGAGTACACCGTCAACCATATGCTGCTCGACCCCAAGCTGCGGGACCACATCACGCTTTCCTACTATGAGGCCGGGCACATGATGTACACGCAGCTCAAATCGCTGGAAAAGCTGCGGCAGGACATCGGCCGGTTCCTGGCGGGGAGCTTGCCGACAGCTCCGGCGGCTTCCAGCGCCTCCGCCCAATAGAAACAAGGCTTAACAAATCAACAATATACGTGTGCCAGCAGGAACATCAGCAGTTTTTGCGCAGAATACTTGACAAGATAACACGCATATTTTATGATGATGACTGTAGAGGCCCCGGGGGGCCCGAGAAATTCACCGATGAGGAGCTTTAAACCATGTCTCTGACCCACTTTGATCCGTTAGCCAATCTCCGCCTGTTCGAGGATGCGTTCACCCGGATGTGGAGTGAACCGACCACGAATCGTCCCTGGTCACCGGCGGTTGATATTTTTGAGACCGAGAACGAGCTCGTGCTGAAGGCTGACCTGCCCGAGGTGAGCCTGGACGACATCGACGTGCGGATGGAAAACCAGACTTTGACGATCGCCGGCGAGCGCAAGTTCGAAAAGAAGGAGTCCACGAAGGGCTTCCACCGGATCGAGCGCAATTACGGCAACTTCGTTCGCAGTTTTGCGGTTCCGAGCGAGTTCGACACCGACAACATCAAAGCCGAATTTCGCAACGGCGTTCTTTCCGTGACGCTTCCGAAGAAAGAAGCCGCAAAACCGCGGCAAGTGAAAGTCGAAGTGAAGCAGTAAGCATCTAAAATTAGAGAGGGGCGGGCGGCGGCGCTCGTCAGAAAGGAGGGCAGGCAGGCCGATGCGGGCTAGCCTGCCCTATTTGCATAGAGGGACATGTTTCGTTTAGACAGACTGACCCAAAAAGCGCAAGAAGCATTGCAGGAGTGCCAGGCGATTGCGGAAAAGAACCAGAGCCAGATGATGTTTCCGCTGCACCTGCTGATTGCGCTGGCGCAGGAAAAAGAAGGCGTGGTGCGCCCGGTGTTGGAGAAATGCGGTGTACGGCCGGACGTCCTGCTCTCCGAGGCCCAGCGTCAGCTAGCCAATGTACCCAAGACGGGCCCGATGCAGCCGGGAATGTACCTGGCGCCATCGATGAATGAAGTTTTGGAGGGGGCGTTTGACGAGGCCACGCGGTTCAAAGACGAGTTCGTATCGACAGAGCACATGCTGCTGGCGCTGGCGGAAAAGCGGAGCGATCCGGCGGGGCAGTTGCTCGATCGCGCGGGTGCAACGCACGATGCCATTTTGAAGGCGCTGGTCTCGGTGCGCGGCACGCAGCGGATCACGGACCAGAATCCGGAATCGAAATACCAGGCGTTGGAACGCTACGCGCACGACCTGACCGATTCGGCGCGGCAAGGCAAGCTCGACCCGGTGATCGGGCGGGAGGATGAGATCCGGCGCGTGATGCAGGTGCTGAGCCGCCGGACGAAGAACAACCCGGTTCTGATCGGGGAACCGGGGGTCGGCAAGACCGCCATCGTAGAAGGGCTGGCGCAGCGGATTGTGCGCGGAGACGTGCCCGACCAATTAAAGAACAAGCGGCTGGTGCTGATTGACCTGGGCTCGATGATCGCCGGCACCAAATTTCGCGGTGAATTCGAAGACCGTCTAAAGGCCGTGGTGCGCGAGATTATCGATTCGAACGGCGAGATCATCTGCTTCATCGACGAATTGCACACGCTGGTGGGGGCGGGATCGGCGGAGGGCGCGATCGACGCGGCCAACCTGCTCAAGCCGGCGCTGGCGCGCGGCGAACTGCGATGCATCGGCGCCACCACGCTCAACGAATACAAAAAGCACGTGGAAAAAGATGCGGCGCTGGCGCGCCGCTTCCAGACGGTGATGGTCGGCGAGCCCTCGGTGGACGATACGATCGCGATTCTGCGCGGCCTCAAGGAGAAGTTCGAGATCCATCATGGGGTGCGCATCAAGGACGCGGCGATCGTGGCCGCGGCGGTGCTGTCACACCGGTACATCGCCGACCGCTTCCTGCCGGATAAAGCGATCGATCTGATTGATGAAGCCGGATCGGCGCTGCGGCTGCAGATCGGTTCGATGCCGATTGAAATCGACGAGAAAGACCGCCGGATTTCTCACCTGGAGGTAGAACGCCAGGCACTGAGCAAGGAGAAAGACGCGGCTTCACGCGAGCGGCTGCGGCACGTCGAGAACGAACTGGAGGCGCTGCGCGGGCAGGCGGCAGGCTTGAAAGAGCGCTGGACGCGGGAGAAAAGCGCGATCGACCGGGTGCGCCAGCTCAAAGAAGAGCAGGAGAACCTGCGCAAGGACGAAGAAAAAGCGCGCGCGACCGGCGATTGGGAGAAAGCGGCACAGCTGCGCTACGGCCGCCTTTCACAGATCGAGAAAGACATTCAGGCGGCCGAGCAGGAGATGGAATCGGTAAAAGAAAAAGCGCTGCTCAAGGAGGAGATCGACGAAGACGATATCGCGCGCATCGTCGCCAAGTGGACCGGGATTCCGGTTACCCGTATGCTCGAGGGTGAAGTGCAGAAGCTGATTCACATGCCGGAGCGCCTCAAGGAGCGGGTGATCGGGCAGGACGAAGCGGTGCGGCTGGTGGCGAACGCGATTCTGCGCAACCGCGCCGGTTTGAGCGATCCGCACCGGCCGATCGGCAGCTTCATCTTCCTGGGCCCGACCGGCGTAGGGAAAACCGAGCTGGTGCGGGCGTTGGCCGAATACCTGTTCGACGATGAAAAGGCCATGATCCGCATCGACATGTCGGAGTACATGGAGAAGCACGCGGTGGCGCGGATGATCGGCGCGCCGCCCGGATACGTCGGCTACGAAGAGGGCGGGCAGCTCACCGAGCAGGTGCGGCGCAGGCCGTATTCGGTGGTGCTGTTCGACGAAATCGAGAAGGCGCATCCGGAAGTGTTCAACTCGATGCTGCAGATCCTGGACGACGGTCGTTTGACCGATGGCCAGGGCCGGACGGTGAGCTTCAAGAACACCGTGATCGTGATGACGTCCAACGTGGTCACCGGGATGATCGAGCGAAATACGATCGGCTTCTCGGTACACGGCAAGGACAAGCGCACGGAGGATACGCGCAAGCGGCTGCTCGATGCGCTGCGCCAGCAGTTCCGGCCGGAATTCCTGAACCGGGTGGACGACATCATCGTATTCAATTCTCTGACGCGCGAACACCTGGGGATGATCGTAGATATACAACTGCGCAACGTGGCCAAGCTGCTCAGGGACCGCAAGGTTAACCTGGAGGTGACGCCGGCGGCCAAGGAGCGGCTGATCGCGGAAGGATACGACCCGCAGTACGGGGCGCGGCCGATGAAACGGGCGGTCCAGCGGCTGATCCAGGATCCGCTGGCATTGAAGCTGATCGGCGGCGAGTTCACCGAGGGCGATACCGTCCTGGTGGACGCGGGGCCGGCTGAAGGAGAGCTGGTCTTCACCAAGCAAGTGCCGGTGGCGGTGTAAGAGAAGATGAGGACGAGGCAGGTCGGGTAAACTCCGGCCTGCCCCCGGAAGATATGACGAACAACACTTTGAAGACGGCATTCCTGCTGGGCCTGCTTAGCGCGCTGCTGCTGGTGGGCGGCGAAGCGATCGCGGGACGGCAGGGGCTTTACTACGCATTGATTTTCGCCGGGGTCATGAATTTCGCGAGCTACTTTTTTTCGGACAAGATCGCGCTTTCGATGTACTCGGCGCAGCCGCTCAGCGAGAGCGAAAATCCCGAAGTGTACCGCCGGGTCGAACCAATCGTGCGCAACCTGACGCAGCGGATGGGACTGCCGATGCCGAAGCTGTGGCTGATTCCGGAAGAGTCGCCGAATGCGTTTGCGACGGGGCGCAATCCATCGCATGCCTCGGTAGCGTTTACCACGGGAATCCTGCAGCTCATGAATGACACCGAGATTGAGGGCGTCGTGGCGCACGAACTGGGGCACGTGCTGCACCGGGACATCTTGACCAGCTCCGTCGCGGCGATGATCGCGGCGGCGATCACGATGCTGGCGCGCATGGCGTTCTGGTTCGGCCCGCGGCGCGACGATGAAGAAGGCGGGGGCGGAATGGCCGGCGCGCTTTTGATGATGATTCTGGCGCCGATCGCGGCGATGCTGATCCAGATGGCGATCTCGCGCTCCCGCGAGTATTCGGCGGACGCAGCCTCGGCGAAATACATCGGATCGCCGTACCCGCTGATCAACGGACTGCAAAAGCTGGAGACATGGTCGAAGCGGATTCCGATGGACGCTTCGCCGGCGACGGCCCACCTGTTTATCATCAAGCCATTCACCGGCAGCAGCCTGATGCGGCTGTTTTCGACTCATCCTTCGACCGAAGACCGCATCGCGCGCCTGCAGGCGATGCGATGAACGAAGTGCGGGTCAACCGAAAGGCGGCGGACCGGGCCGCCTCCGGGCACCCGTGGATTTTCTCCAGCGATATTGCGGATCGCGACGGCGCACAACCGGGCGAGGCGGTCAAGGTGGCGGATTTCCGCGGGCGTCCCCTGGGGACGGCGCATTACAGCTCCGCGTCGCAGATTGCGCTGCGCCTGCTTTCCACACGCGTGGAAACGATCGACCGCCCCTTCTATCTGCGGCAAATGCAGGCGGCCGAGGAACACCGCTGCCGCGTGGTGCATCACAGCAATGCCTACCGAGTCGTGCATGGGGAAGGCGATCTCCTCCCGGCCCTGGTCGTGGACCGCTACGCCGACTACCTGGTGATGCAGACGTTAAATCAGGGCATGGATGCCGCGAAAGCCGAGATTGTTTCCTGCCTCGAAGAGATTTTCAGGCCGGCGGGGATCGTGGCGCGCAATGACGTGGCGGTTCGCTCCAAAGAGCAACTGCCGCTGGAGACGGCGGTGGTGAGCGGGCAAATTCCGGAATTCGTGCCGGTCGAGATGAACGGGCTGACTTTACGCGCGGATCTGCTGCGGGGGCAGAAGACGGGCATTTATCTCGACCAGCGGGAGAATTACCTGGCGGCGGCGCGGTACGCGCGGGGAGGGCGAGCGCTGGATGCGTTCACATCGACGGGCGGATTTGCGCTGCACCTGTCGGGAAAATGCGAGAGCGTGGAGGCGGTGGACAGTTCGGCGCCGGCGCTGGCTACGGCGCGGGCGAACGCCGAGGCGAATGGGATCGAGAACATTCAGTTCCGCGAGGCCGACCTGTTCGATCTGCTAGCCGGGCATGCCGCCGCGCGGCGTTCATTCTCGATGGTGGTACTGGACCCGCCGGCGTTTGCCAAGTCGCGGCGCAGCGTCGAGGCGGCAGCCGGCGGATACAAGGAAATCAACCTGCGGGCGCTGCGGTTACTGGCGCCCGGCGGAGTGCTGATCACCTGCTCGTGCTCGCATCATGTGAGCGAAGCGATGCTGCTGGAGGTACTGGCCCAGGCGGCGCTGGACGCGAAACGCACGCTGCGGGTGCTGGAGCGGCGGACACAGGCACAGGATCATCCGATCCTGCTGACGGTGCCGGAGACGCACTATCTGAAGTGTTTGATACTCGAAGTGGTGTAAGCGGGACAGACGGAAAACGTCCCGTCCGTCCCCAGGTTTCAGAACATGTATTTCAGAGCGAACTGGATCAGTCGCGGGTTGACGCTCGTGCTGGTAATCGCGCCGAAGGTGGTCGGCGTGGAGGTCGCGGTGCCCGGGTTGTTGAACTGCGCGTGGTTGAAGGCGTTGAAGAATTCGGTGCGGAATTGGAGCGCGTGGCGCTCGCTCAACCGGGTCATCTTGACCAGTGAGAGGTCCCAGTTGAACTGGCCGGGGCCGAGGACCACGCCGACACCCGAGTTGCCGTAGCCTGTGCCATTCCCGATGGCGGGCAACTGGCAGGCGCTGGTGGGGCTTGGGTTGGCAAAGGCGCTCCCGGTAAAGAAACCAGAGCCACCGCTGGCGCCGCCCAGACGTGATTTCACGTCGCCCGAGGTGAGAATATTGTCGTAAGTCGCACCCGGACACAGCTGAGCGCGGCCGGCATTGACGGGAGCAAACGTGACGGTATTCAGGGTGGGCGCCGTCGAGATCGGTCCGGAGACGCCATAGATCGTACCGGCGCGGGCATCGGTGAATGTTAGGGGCGTGCCGTTCTGGACCGCGGTCACACCGGAAACAGTCCAGCCTTCGGTAGCCTTGCCGAGCGCGCCCCGGGCATGCCCGAGGGGCAGCTCCCAGCTGTAGTTGAAGATGAAGCGCTGCGGCCGGTTGAAATACGCCTGACCGTACTGCTGCGAGAGATCGCTGGCGTTGTTGTAATTGGCGCCGTAGCCCACCAGATCGGTGAGATCTTTGCTCCACGTGTAGGAAGCCTGGAGGCTCACGCCGTGCGAGAGCCGGCGGCGGACGGTCGCCTGCAGGCTGTTGTAGTTGCTGATTCCGTCAAAGCCGGTGCCCTGGAAACCGCTGGCGGCGAATCCCAGGTACGGGACGCGCAGGTTTACGTTCTGCACGGTGTTAGTGGTGATGCCGTTGACCGGATTCGTGGGACTCGCCAGCAGAGCGGTATTGTAGTTGTGATTATAGTCGGCCAGGTTGATGCCGCTGGATCCGACGTAGCCGACATCCAAGACCCAATTCCTGACGAACTCCCACTGGATGGTGAGGTTGTATTGCCGAACCAGCGGGGTGTGAATGTTCTCGGCGATGAACGGAAGGTTCTGATTGGAGCCGGCGCCCGTCGAGAAGTCAACCCAGCGCGGCACGAAGCCAAGCGGCGTCGGGGGAAAGAGATTCTGCAGGCTGGCCGGTTGGGCGGCCGGGCCGGCGTAATCCAGCGTCACCGCGTAGGGGTTGCCCTGTTCCACCGAGTGGACGAACAGGTTGCCGCCAATACGGTCATAGAACATGCCAATGCCGCCGCGAACCACGAAGCGGCCATTCTCAATCGGCTGCCAGGCGAAGCCCAGGCGGGGCCCGAAATTATCGAGGGGCGGTCCGGATTTCACCGGCAGGTTACGATCGGATTTGAGGACGCCGGAGGGCACGGCGCCCTGGAAATTGGCGGGCACGACAAAACCAGCCAGGGTACCGCCGACGGTGGGCAGGGCGCCATTAAAGGGACCCTTTCCGGCGAGCTGTGCGGGCGTGTTCACGGCCAGGACCTGACTCTGCCAGACGTTGGTGAGGTTGCCGTACTTGTCGCTCAAGGTGCCATCGTATTCCCAGCGGAGGCCCAGATTCAGCGTCAAGCGCGGGCTCACCTTGAAGTCGTCCTGCACGAAGGCGCTGACGTTGTTGGCGCGATAGCCGTGGATAATCCCATCGGGCCCGCTACGCACGCAGAACAGACAGGAGGCTATATTGCTCAGAGGCGTCCCGGTTGTGTTACCCGGATTGGACGGCGAGCAGCCGACGTTGGTGGGGTCGCAGCCGGCGCGCCCCATCAGGAAGTCGCCGAACGAGGCAATCGTAACGTTTCCGCGCTCGATTCCTTTGAAGACGATGTCCCAGTTAATGTGCTCGGCGTCGAAACCGGCACGGATGGTGTGCTTGCCGTGCGACCAGGAGATGGTGTCGGCAATCTGGAACTGATCGGTGGGGTCAAACACGTCGTCGCTGATGCCGCCGCCGAGATTGAACAACCCTTGAATGGTAATCGCGTTCATCGTCGTGATATTGGGATTGATGGGAGTCATTCCCAATTGCGTGGTGGTGAACGGAACACCGTTGCTGTTGGCGGCGAGGTTACGCTGGAAAGAGATTCGGCCCTCATTGACAACATTGCTCGTAAGAAGCGAGGTAAGCTTCACGACGGATTCGGTATTGGCATACAAATAGCTGGCGGGCGTGCCCGGCAATTCCCCGTTGGCATTCGTGAAGGGGAGGTTTTGCGGATCCTGGCTGGTGAAAAAGCGCGCCGCCAGGCTCTGTTTGGGATTGATCACATAATCCAGGTTGGCCACGGCCTGGTGCTCGGTAAAGTGCGCCGGCTGACTGATGGGAACCAACTGGAAGCCGCCGTTGGTGGAACCCGGAATGTAGTAGTTGCCATTCGAAAGCTTGAGCTGCAAGAAGTTGATTGCGACGGGATTGATGTTGGAGCCGTCGCAGGCGACTTGAACTCCGGCGGCGCCGGCGCCAGTCGTCAGATACCTGGAGTCGCCCGGATGGTTCTGCGGGCAGAACTGCTGGCCCAGCGCCGCACGGAAAGCGGCGGTGTTGGAGCGGTCGCCCGCGGGAATCGGGGGCAGCGTCGGGGTCGCATATCCGTTGGTGCCCACGCCATTGACCTGGCGGGTCTCCTGGTAGCTGCCGAACAGGAAGAGCTTGTCTTTCTTAAGCGGGCCGCCGAGGTTTCCGCCGAACTGGTTCTGGTTCAGGACTTGCCGAGATCCGCCGGCGCGGTTGCGGAAGAAATCAACTGCATTGAGGTCGGTGTTTCGGAAAAATTCGTAGCCGGCGCCATGCAAGGAATTGGTGCCTGACTTCGTCACCACATTGACGTTGGCGCCGGGATTCCGGCCGTAGCTGGCGTCATACGTGGAAGTCTGGATCTTGAACTCCTCGAGCGCGTCCGGATTCGGAACGCCGATACCGGCGTAGATGCCCGCATCGGCTGCGAGTCCGTTGCCCGCAAAATTATCGATGTTGACGCCATCCATCTGATAGTTGTTCTGATTAGTGTTCGCGCCGTTGACGCTGACGTCCTGCGAACCGCGGCCGAGCAGAGCGGCATTGTTGACACTTACGTTGGCGCCGGCAGACATGCTCAGAATCTGCGTGTAATTCCGATTGGTTAAAGGCAGGCTGGTAGCGGCCTGGCCGCCCACCACGGTACCGAGAGTAGAGTTCTGGGTCTGCAGAACGGCAGCTTCGGCTTGGACGAGCACGGCCTCGGCCTGGGCGCCGACGTCGAGGGTGCGGTCCAAAACCGGAGTTTCCGTCACGTTGACCGTCACAGACGGAACTTCCGCCGTCTTGAAGCCCGCAGCGGCGAAGCGCACGCGGTAGGTGCCGGGCGGCAGCAAGGCGAAGCGGTAGGCGCCATCGGCGCCCGTCACGGTGGTGCGCGTTTGATTGGTGTCGGTGTTGACCACGGTGACCGTGACGTTGGGAACTACCGCCGCGGAAGGGTCAGTTACGGTTCCAACCAAAGCACCGGTGCCGGCCGATTGGGACCACAGGGACATGCTGAGCAGGAACAGTCCGGCAAGTACAAGTAGAGTGTGTGTTGAATTCCCGGGTTTCATTGTTTTCCTCGTTGGCGACCAATTCTTTTACCGGCAACCTGGCGCGAGACTACATAACCGGCTGACGGGCTGGTAATGGGGAGGAAGTATACCATTCCCCGTTAATGGGTGTGAAGGGGGGGTGCCATGACAGGGGGGCCATGACGTGTCTGGGGGGTGCTATTTGGCTCAGCGGGCGATCGATTTCCAATGGCGCGCCAGGTGTTCGGCGGTGCGCCACGCCAAGGCCTGCACGGTGAGGGTGGGATTGCGGGCGCCGCTGGTTCCCATCACGGAAGCGCCGAGGATGCCGAGATTCGGCGCCTCATGCGAAAAGCCCCAACGGTCCACTACATTTGTTTCGGCATTTTCGCCCATGCGCGTGCCGCCGTAGGCGTGCGTACTGACCAGAGGAACGGTCACCGGCAGCTTGACGACATCGATGGCGCCGCCTGCCCGAAACCACTCCTCCATCTTTCCCTGCGCGAAGGCCACGGCACGCTGCTCGTTGGGTTTCACCGAGCTGGTAATGCGGCAAACGGGGTCGCCCAGCGGGTCGCGGACTTCCGGATCGAGATCCAGAAACGTGTTTTCGTAGGGAAACGTGGAGGTCTGCATGTAGGGTCCGCTCCACCGGCAGGCATTCTCGCGCACGAAAGACTTCCAGCGCGAACCCCACCGGGACCCGCTGAAAAAGTTATCCAGCGTGGCCGCCGATTCAATCGGATGCGTTTCGGCGCGCACATGCAGCGTGGTGCCGCCAATGAACCCCAGGCCCGCGTGATCGAAATTGTCGTCGCCCCAGTCATCCACCGTGATGCCTTGCGCCGGCGTTCCGTACCAGTTGTTGATATCGAACGGGAACCGCGCAAAGACGCCGCCGGCCTGGTAGTGGCCGAAGTAATGGCGGCCCACCTGACCGCGGTTGTTGGCGAGGCCGTCCGGATAAGGCTTGGATTTCGAAAGCAGCAGCAGCCGCGAATTTTCGTAAGTGAAAGACGCCAGCAACACGACGCGCGCCGGCTGGAAGTATTCCTTGCCATCCCGCAGATACTGCACACCGGTAACCCGGCCGTTGAGTCCCGCGCCGATGCGGGTCACGTGCGCGCGGTCGAAGATAGTCAGGTTCTTCGTCTTAAGCGCCTCGGGGATGGTCGTCACCGCGGTGGAGTTCTTGGCGCTGATGTGGCACCCGCCTTGGGCGCAAAAGCCATGATAGGCGCAGCCGGGCCTCCCACGATACGCTTGCGAATTGATGGCCGCAGGCGGCCGGAACGGGTGCCAGCCCAACTGCCGGGCGGCTTCCGCCATGTGTTCGCTGAACTCGGTGGCGCGAAGCGGCGGCATCGGATACTCACGCTGCCGCGGCCCCTCGAAGACGTTGCCCGCGGCATCGATCCGGCCTTGGATATTGCCGGCCTTTCCGGACACGCCGACTTCGTATTCTACGCGATCGTAGTAGGGTTCAAGCTCCTCGTAAGTGATGGGCCAGTCTTCGAGCGTCGAGCCCGCCGGAATAGCGCCCGCGCCATAGCGCTTTACGGTTTCGGTGCGCGCTCGAAAATCCCACGGTTTGAGACGCCAGCTCTGGGCCCAGTAATGAATCGACGTGCCGCCGATCGCGTTCATCATCGGATGATTGGGAGCGCGGCGCGCGGGAGTGGAAGCATTGTCGCGAATCGTCGGAACCTCGCGCTTGGTTTTGGGGACGGACGTGACCAGCCCACGCACGTTGTTATGGATTTCATCCGGATGGAACTGATGCGGATCCATCCAGGTGCCGGCTTCGATCGCGGCGATTTTGAGGCCCGCGCGCGCCAGCGGCAAGACGGCGACCCCGCCGGCGGCACCCAAGCCGATCACGGCCACGTCAACCGGTTTTAGCTGGATCGCCATCGGGGAAGCTGTCCTTATTTGCCGGCGTAGGAGATGCGCCAGATGGAACCGGAGCCGTCGTCGGTCACCATCAACGAACCGTCCTGGGCCACGGCCACACCCACGGGCCGGCCCCACACGTCTCCATTCGGCAGCACAAAACCCGTCAAAAAGTCCTCATAGACTCCGGCCGCATGGCCATTTTCAAGGGGCACCCGGATAACTTCGTAGCCGGAGCGCACCGAGCGGTTCCAGGATCCGTGTTCGGCCGCGAACAGGTCGCCCCGATATTCCGCGGGAAACTGCGCGCCGTCGTAGAAGGTCAGCGCGAGCGAAGCGTTGTGCGGCGTCAGCAGAACGTCCGGAATAATCACCTTGTCACGCAGTTCCGTGTGCCGTCCCTCGAGGCGCGGGTCGGAATGTCCACCGATATAGAAATAGGGCCAGCCGTAAAAGCCGCCGCGCTGCACGCGGGTGATATAGTCGGGGACGAGGTTATCGCCAAGGCCGTCACGCTCGTTTGTAGAACACCAGAGTTCGCCGGACTGCGGCTGAATGGCCAAGCCGGCGGGATTGCGAATGCCGGAGGCGTAGATACCGACAAACTTTCCATCCACCTCGTATTCGAGGATATCGGCGCGATTCATCTCGCGCGGCTGGAGCGCGGGATCATCGACGTTGGAGGACGAACCGACGGCCACCAACAGGCGCTTGCCGTCAGGCGAGAATACCAGGCCGCGGGTCCAGTGGCCGCGTCCGGATGGAAGGTGGCGCACAACCGTCTGGGCAGGCCCGGCCGCTTTCAAGTCGCCATTCTTGTACGGAAATCTTACGATCGAGTCTGTGTTGCCCACATAGACCCACTGCGGGTTCGGGCCCGGCGGGTAGAATGCAATCCCGAACGGCCGCGCCAGCCCGGCGGCAAAGGTAGAGGTCTGTTGCGGCCGGCCGCCGAAATCGCGGCCGCGAAAGACGAGAATTTCTCCGGCGTAGCTCGCGGCAACGAAGAAGTCACCATTCGGCGCAGTCAGGATCTTGCGAGGGCCATTCACCTGGGAGGCGTACAGATCGACCCGAAATCCGGCCGGCGCCTGGGGCCAAACATTGTTCGGCCGGGGAACGATTCGCGGATTGTTGCGGCTTGAATCGGTTGCGAAAGGCTCCGGCAGGTCGGCGGCGGTAATCTTGCGGAACGTCCCCGGCTTGAGCGAGGCGGCATCGCCGAACGCAGCCCTGCCGGTCAGCAGGTTTTGGGAATCGAATTTGCCGGCGAGTCCGGGGGCGGCGAGTCCGACCAGCGCGGCTGCGGAAAAGACCAGCCCGGCACCCGGGATCCACGGTGATTTTTTCAATGATTGCTCCAGACCTTCAATTGATCGGATTTTATCACGCGCCAAAATAAAAAAGCCTCGCCCCCGGGCAGGGGCGAGGCTCCCAAGATCAATTCAGGGTTCGCTAGAAAATGAACTTCATCGCCAGCTGAACCACGCGGTAGTCGCCGGTGGTCA
The DNA here is from genome assembly GCA_035295805.1 of Bryobacteraceae bacterium. Classification (GTDB taxonomy): domain Bacteria; phylum Acidobacteriota; class Terriglobia; order Bryobacterales; family Bryobacteraceae; genus PSRJ01. Next base: position 27,664 of record DATGII010000091.1, read on the forward strand.
AACCACCGGTTCCGCTGATGTCGCTAATGATCTGTCCGAAATTGGACGCGTTCAGCGGCGCGAAACCTCCGAAGGCGCCCCCAACCGGAAGCGCGTTCGGGGTAAACGGATTGAGATGGTTGGGAAGGTTGAAGGCTTCCGCGCGAACCTGCAGTGTCTGGTGTTCCCGGACCTGGAAATTGCGCGAAAGCGCCATGTTCAGCTGAAACACGCCGGGACCCCGCAAGTTGTTGTAGCCCAGATTGCCGTACGAGCCGGTGGGAGCGTTCTGGAAGGCAGACTTGAGGACCCATTGACTCGGCGACTGATTCGGGGCATAAGGATTGGTGTTCACCAGATTCGGGGTTTGGTTGGCGATCGTCGACAACGCAACGTCCGAACCGGTAGTGACCGTGAAATACTGCGCCGACTTGACTTCCACCTGAGGAGCGAACTGCCAGCCGCTGGCCAGCAGGCGCAAGGCGCGGCCGGAGAAACGGGGCGTGGTCGCCACCATGCTCATCTCGAACAGGTGCCGGATATCGATGCCGACGCAGTTGCTGCGCCACTGGCGCCGGTTCCCGGGAATGTAGACGCCGCCATTGGTCGGGTTCTGGTTCCAGGGATCGCTGATGCAATGCGACCAGGTGTAGTTGGCGTGCAGGTTGACCCCATGGCTGAGGCGCTTGTCAACCGAGAAGTTCAAGCCTTCATAGCCGGCGGTTGCGCCGTCATCCAGGATACCGACACCGGCGAAGTACTTGCCCTGGGCCGGGTTCGCCAGGAACAGCGGCCGCCGGTTGTTGGCGTTCTGAACGCAGGAATTGGGAAACAGTCCGCCGGCTCCAGCCGGGCAGCCGGTGGCCGTGGTCGAGGTTCCCGGAATAAAAATAGACGGGTTCGTATTGTAGCCGCTGACGAAGTGGATGGTGCTGGTTCCCAGATACGTCGCGCCCAGGACCCAATTCTGACCGACCTGCTTTTGAATGCTCAGGTTCCACTGGTTTACATAGGTCGGGTGGAAGTCGGTGAGGGGAGAACTGACGAACGTACCCAGCGTCGGGAACGGGATGTTCGAGGCAGAGTGGCCGATGCCCTGCAGTTGAGCCAGGGTCTGCATGGGGTTCTGGCCCGGTTGGGTGAAGCCCGGCAAACCGCTGTAGTTCGCCCACGGATTGCTCAGAGTGCCGCCCGTGGCGCTGACGAGGTTACCGTAGGGCGGCCCAAACTGTTCCTGGCTGAGGGAGAGCATGCTCATGCGGTCGCCGAACATACCGTACGATGCGCGGACGACCATGCGGCCATTGCCTTTGGGGTCGAATGCCACGCCGACGCGCGGGAAGAACTTGTCCCACTTGGGGCAGTTGAAGCTGTTGCCGCAGCTGTATTGCGGATCGCCGGAGAAGAACACGCCGGCCGGAGCGTTCGAGTAAACCTGGCTGTGCACGTTGTTATTGAACGCGTTCAGATCGAAATGCTCATCCTGGCCGCTGTACTTCTGAAACGCGGCGGTATAGGGCTCCCAGCGGACGCCATAGTTCAGCGTCAGGCGCGGGCTGATCTTCCACGAATCCTGGATGTACAGCGCCTGGTAATACTGGCGGCTATAAAAGCCGTAGAGCGTTCCCTGGCTGAAGGAGGCAGGGCGCCCCAGCATGAAATCCACCAGCGGGACGCCGCTGATGCTTCCGTCGAACACAGGCGTGCCGATCGCGTTGGGACCGGAGACGTAATTCAGCATTTGGCGGTAGACGCTGCCGCCGAACTGGATCTGGTGCGAACCCTTGACCCAGCTCACGTCGTCAAGGATCGACCAAAGCGGCCCATTGTGGGAATGGCCCGGAGCGGCGGAGACGCCGCCGATCGTCATGGCACCACCGTTGACGGTGACCGCGATCACGTTGCCGCCCAGCGGCGTAATGTTCGCGCCCAGATCGCTCCACGACTTATAGTTATCGGGAACTTTCACGATGTTGGTGCGATTGGCGCCGATCTTGAAAGAATTGACCACGTTGGGCGTGGCGACCCAGGTGTGGCCCAGAGCCAAGCCATAATCCAGATCGTTGAGGCCGAACTGGTTTAGCGAAAGCGGATTCTTGCCGTCGAAGGTCGAGGCCTGATCCAGGCTCGCGGAGGTGTAGCGTACGTAGAAAGATTGCTGCGCGTTGATCTGGTAGTCGCCTCTGGCGGTCACAAGGTGTTCGCCGAAGTTGTTCACCAGCCCGTACAAGGTCCTACCGCACGGGTCATTGGTAGTCGGCAAGGTGGCGACGATCTTCAAGGCAACCGGATCCAGCAAGTTCGGATTGATGTGATTATTGGTATCGAATCCAAGTCCGCCGGGAAGGCCTGCTTTGCCGAAGCACTGAGCAATGGCGGAGAAGTCTCCGTTGACCATCGCAGGGGTGGGAATGAACGTGGTGTTCTGCGAGGAGTCGGACCGCAGAGTGGTTCGCTGGTAGCCGCCGAAGAAGAACAGCTTGTCGTGTTTGATCGGTCCGCCGATCGTTCCGCCGAACTGATTCCGTTTCAGAGTGTCGCGCGCCGTCGCGAAAGCGTCGCGCGCGTTGAGATCTCCATTGCGCAGAAATTCAAACAGATCGCCATGAAAGGTGTTGGTGCCCGACTTGGTGATGGCATTGACCGTCGCGGTGGAGTGATAGCCGTACTGCGGCGGAACGCCATTCCATTCGACTTTGAACTCCTGAACGGCATCGGGAAACGGCAGCGGCAGGCTGAGGTTGTTGTAGGGATCCTGGTGGATGATGCCATCGAGGTTGTAAGCAACGGAATCGGGAGCGCCGCCGGCGACCGAGACGACGACGGTCGGATAATTCCGGACCGAGTTTAGTGACGCCGTGCCGGGAAAGGTCGCCATGCCTGCCAGAAAGATGAGCTGGTGGACGTCACGGCCGTTCAACGGCATTTCCATGATGCGCTGGTTGTCGACCACCTGGCCGACGGTGGTGGTGGTCGTCTCGACCTGAGCGGCGCCGGCTTCGACGGTGATCTGCTCACTGACGGCGCCTACGCGCATCGCGATATCGATGGTGGGATTGGTGTTGACCTCCAACTGAATGCCGGTTTGCGCGACCGTGCTGAAGCCTTCCTTGGTCACTTCCAACAGGTACGGACCCACTGGAAGGTTCGGCAGAACGTAACCGCCGTCATTGCCACTGGTGGTCGTGCGCACCACCCCGGTTGCCGTTTGGGTGGCCTTGATATTGGCGCCTGGAACGGCGAGACCCGTTGAGTCGCGGACGGTGCCGTTGATTTGAGCCGTCTGGCCCCACAAGGCCGCGCAGCCTAAGAACAGACCGATCGCTAGCGATTTAAATTGCGTCATTCCCCTGAATTGCCTCCGTTACGCTTGGGTATATCAAACTGGCTCAGCAAGTGTCAAGCATTTTGCATGTTGCCAAACGTTTATGTCTGTTAAAAATGAGTATGTTACGATACCGCGGAGGCAGCTGCGGTCACCCCGCGAAGCGCGCGCCGAGCGCCAGAAAGAACAGGGTGCCGACAGCGATCACGGCGCCATGGGGCAGCCCCACCGATTTGGGATTTTTCACGTCGAGTTCTTCGCGATTGATGTAGGCAGGCCGCCCGTGGCGCATCTCGCCGAGAATATAACCCACGTTCCAGAAGGTCTTCTTCACGCGCCCGCGAAGCACGACGACAAGCAGCGCCAGGACGCCACCCAGAATCGCGGTGAACAGGAAAATGCCGAACCAATCGCGGGGACCTGCCAACGCACCCACCGCACCCATCAGCTTCACATCGCCCGCTCCCATAGCCCGCAGCATATAGAGCAGGAAATACGCCCCGAAACCCAGGGCGAGTCCCTCCAAAGAAAAAATCAGTCCTTCCACGCCGAAGATTTTCGATCCCTGCTGCTGCAGGAAGCTGTTCAGCAAAAGGCCGACGAGGGCACCCGATACCGACAGCCAATTGGGAATGCGGCGGAAGCGGATGTCGTAGATGCTGGCGACCAACACTAACAGGATCAATGCGATATCAATTGGCAGCGGCAGCGGCGTGAACATCTGCGGTTCAGTATAGCCCTGGATGGGCCCGGATTCACTACTGCTGTTGGGATATGGGTTGGATTGCCCGCGTGGCCGGAAGCTGTAGGCCTTGCCCATACTCAGCCAATCCAGGAATGCTGACGGGCAAGCGGCCGCGGATGTTGATTTCGCCGAAGATGGCTTTTACCGCAGCGATCTCCGAGACCGGCACCGTGCTGAACGTGGCCAGATAGGCCGCGACTTCGGGAAAGCTTCGCAACAGGTAAGGATTGCCCAGCGCGATCAGAATCAGCGGCTTGTGAGAATCGATCAAGGCTTGCAAGAACTGCGGCAGATCGCCCGCGAGTCCCACCGCGCCACGGTAGGCCGCGGCCGTAGAAAACGCGGCGACGATGTATTGCTGGCAGCCGGGGAGTTTTCCGATGGAGTCGTCCATGGCGGCGCGCGTCATCGAGGGATCGAGTGTTGCTTGCGCGGAATTAGGCGATCGCTTGCGCAACTCGCGTCCGAAGGCCTGGCCCTCGGCAGAGTAGCGGCTCTCAGCCAGGACAAGGTAGCAGGCCGCATCGGGTGTTCGCAGCGGCAGCAGGTCGCCCGCGTTTCGAACCAGCGTCAGCGCGCGATCGGCGATTTCCTGGGCGCGGTCGCGGTCTTCGGGCGAATCAATCAGGTCGGCGATCGATTCCAGGTCGACGACGCGCTTGCGGTCGAGCCCGAGCCGTTCTTTCGCGGCCAGGATCTTCGCAACGCTGGCCTCGATGCGCTTGCGAGTGAGGCGCCCGTCTTCAACGGCGCCCACCACCGCTTTCAAGGCAAGATCGGGATCCGGAGGCATGAGCAGCGCGTCGGCGCCGGCTTCCAGCGCGCGGACGGCGGCTTCCCCGGTGCTATACCCTTTGGCGATGCCGCCCATTTCCAAGGCATCGGTGATTATCAGACCCTGGAAACCGAGCTCGTTGCGCAGCAACCCGGTCAAAATCTGGGGCGCCAGGGTGGCCGGCAGATCGGCCGGGGCCAGCGCCGGCACGGCGACGTGAGCGGTCATGACGGAGTCGACGCCGGCGCTGATGGCCGCGCGGAAGGGCACCAGTTCCAGGCGATCGAGCCGGTCGCGGTCGGCGGGAATCGTTGCCAGATTCAGATGCGTGTCATCGGCGGTGTCGCCATGTCCGGGAAAGTGCTTCACGGAAGTGAGCACGTAGTTCTTCTTGTCTGCATGCGCTCCTTCGATAAAGGCCTTTACCATTGCGGCGACAGCCTGAGGGTTTTCGCCGTAGGAACGAATATTGATCACCGGATTATCCGGATTGTTGTTTACGTCCGCGACGGGGAACAAGACCCACTGCACGCCCAAGGCGCGGGCCTCGCGGGCGGTGACCTCGCCTTCCAACCGGGCCCACTCGGCGTCGCCGGCGGCGCCGAATGCCATGGCGTGAGGAAATGGCGTGGTGCCGTTGACCCGCATGCTGGCGCCGCGCTCGAAATCGGCGCTCACCAGCAGGGGCGTCTTCGCCAGGCGCTGCATGCGGTTCAGGAACGCGGCCAACGCATACGGCTCGGCTTTGGGAGTCGTTCGCCCATTGGACCAATTGACCAGCACCAGGCCGCCGACCTTGGTATCACGGATGAGCCGGAGGAATTTGCGGTATTCGCGGGAGCGGGTATTGGGAGAGGTTCCCGAGAACGGGATGAAGATCAGCTGGGCGACCTCGTCGCGCAGCGTCATCGTCTTCATCCACCGGCGGACCGCCGATGAGGTCTTCGCCGGCGGTTCGGCCTTCGCCGGTCTGGCTTTGCGGCGGACTGAACCGGTGCCGGCGGCAGCGGCAACTCCAACGGCCAGCAGCCAAATTAAGACCCCGGGGAGCGTGTTGACTCGCACGTACTTAGTGTGCCAGATTTCCGCGAGTGCCCGTCCGCACACGCCCGCCGCCGCGCTGGGTTCCCGGCGGCTTCTTTGGCGCCGGACGGTTCAGCAGCCGCTTCACGGCGCGCACCAGGTTTACCGGTTCGTGGACACTCTTCACAATTACCGTATCGGCGCCCGTGTTCTGTTCATTAAGCCCGAGCGGCTCCACGAATCCGGAGAGCAGAATTACGCGTGCCTTGGGGTCGAGCTTGCGGATGCTCTCAATCAGCTCAATGCCGCTCATATGCGGCATCCTGTAGTCGGTGACGATTAAATCGAAGCGGGAAGCGGCGAGCAGCTTCAGCGCCTCTTCGGCGTTCGGGCAAATCTCCACGCGATAACCCAATTCTTCCAGCAGAGACCTGCGGACTACTAAGCCATCCTTGTTGTCATCGACCAGCAGGATGCTTATGTTCGAAGGCAGCGGTGCGTTCATCGGGGAAACGCAGCGAGAGTAGCAGAGCGACGAGGACGCTGTCAACGGATTTGCACCGGATCTGCATCGTACTGGAAAATCGCCGGATGTATTTCTTGACAAGACGCGGCGCCGCGCGCCTCACTCGACTTCGTGCGGCGCTTTGTATCCGGTCTTGGCGATGATCTGGTATTTGATCGGCTTGCCTTTTTCATCGGTGACCTTGAGCGGCTCGTTGGTCGCCGGGTTCACGAGGTCGACCTTGATTTTCCGGTACGTGCCGTCGTGGGCCTTGTTGGTCGGCTGGTAAGTGAGCACGTACTGGTTGCGAAGCGCCTGCTGGATGTTCTGGAAGATGGTGGGAAACTCGCCGTAGAACCGCGGGAAAAAGGCGATGCCACCGGTTTCCTTGGCAAAGGTGCGCATCGCGTTATCGGCCTGCAGGAAGTCCAGATTCTGAATCGCCCCCATCATGCCGTACGACTCGTACATGATGCGCAGCGCCTGCATCAAGCCGATCGGATAAACAGGCACGCCCGCCTGTTGCAGTTTCTTGCGCGCCTCCCCGTAGTTAATCTTGCTGAACGTGTCGATGCCCGAAGAGATCAGCACAATCGCCTTGCGCCCTTCGATGCCGGACATGCGGTCGGCCGTATCGGTGAGGGCATCATACAGATTCGATTCCGAGAAGGCCGGAATGTTCAGCCGCTGCATAGCGTCCCGTACTTTGGCCTTGTCCGTAGTGAAGTCGGTCAGGATCTCGGGCCGGATATCGTAGGCCACGACGGCGACATAATCATCGGGCTTGAGAGTCTCAAGAAAACCCCACGATGCCGTGAGGGTCTGATACCAGGTTTGACTCCAATACTGCTGAAACAGATTGCTGAACTCGATCACCATGGCGACCGTCATGGGAGCCTCGCCCGGGTTTACCGCTTTAACCGGCTGCGGCACATTGTCTTCCAGGACTCGGAAATTGCCGGGCGGAATTCCGGGGATGAAGTGGCCTTTGTTGTCGAGAACCGCGACGTCCACCGTTACGATGTCGACGTCACTTTTGAAATTGGCCAGACCGGTGGTGTCCGGCTGATTCTTTTTGCTGAGACGCGACGGGATCTTCGGCTGATCGGAATCGTCGGGAGCGCCGCCGGCATCCTTTTTGCGCGGGCGTGCGACAGTCGCGCCCGGGTCGCGGTTGGGCCCCTGCTCCTGGGCGAAGATCAACCCCACCCAGACCGCCAGCATGAAGCCGCCGAGTAAATATGCTTTCCACGAACGCATAGAGGTATCCCCTCTCAATAAAGACGCCGCCGCGCAAACCCGGGTTGCCGCGTCAATTCACCCATGGTCCGCCGCCCTTGCCATGCTTCCGCATGTAAACCTGAAACTTGCGTTTGGCGCGCTGCAGCCTCCATTGGCTGTAAGCCGAGCGCACTTCCGCGAAGCCGAAGCGCGGCATCCGTGATTTCAAATAGATGTACCCGAACACCATTCCGCCGAGATGCGCGATCGTGCTAACGCCGCTATTGGGACCAAATGTCAGCAGCAGCTCGATCGCGGCGTAGATCATCACCATGTACTTGGCTTTGATGGGGAACAGGAAGTTCATCAGAACGGTTTGATTCGGGTACATGACGCCAAATGCCAGCAGCAATCCGAAAATCGCGCCGGAGGCCCCCACCGTAGGAGTGCCCCAATCGCCAATCGCGGCATTGACGGCCAAGACACAGACGCCGGCCGCGATACCGCACAAGAAGTAGTATTTCAGGAAACGCCGCGTTCCCCAGTCCTGCTCCAGTGTCGACCCGAACATCCACAGCGCCAGCATGTTGAACAAAAGGTGCGTGATGCCGCCGTGCAGGAACATGTAGGTGAACAACTGCCAGATCATTCCATTGCGCAAGGCGGCGGCGGCGCTCAGCGCCAGCAACACGATGGCATTGCGCTGCACCGTCGCGCCTCCCAGGTAATAGAGGAGGAACACAACAGTGTTGCTAATCAGCAGCCACTTCACGCCGGGGGTCAAGTATCCAAAAAAGGAGGAACGGGTGTAGCGCAACCGCGTGTAGGCCATTGGCGGGTTCCTAAATAAAGGATATCAGAAGCAAGCGGGCGCTCCTCAAGACGCGGTCCTTCCGCCTTTACCGTACCGGTTCAAGGCGTACGAACACAATTGCAGAACCGCGGCGCCGCCGAGCCAGATCTGCCAGTGGGAGAACAGGCCCGAGGCGATGGCAAAGCCGCCGGTCCAGTTGTAATCCGATGCGATCCGCCAGCAGCCCAAAAGACATGCCATCAACGCGGCGGGCTTGAGCAGCACAGCGATCGCCTGCGCCACGCGCCGGTTCTTGGCCCGCTTGCTGCTGACAGGCGCTCGTTTCCCCAGGCGGATCCGGACCAGCATAAAGGTGTGATACCAGTCTTACAGATTCGGCGGCTCCGGGGAAACGTTCTTCATCACACAAAATGGCGAAAACGGGATTCGATCAATCGAGGCGGAAGACCGCGCAGATACAGGCAACCCGGTAGACTCAGCGCAAACAGCCGCAGGTCCGTCATGATGGAAGAATGCATTTGCCCGAACAGGTCCGCGCCAGCGTGGCGGAGCGGGCGGAGGCGGTAGGTTTTGCGGCGTTGAAACGCGCGGCCCAGGCTCTTTCCTGCGGTTACCGCGAGGGGTGCGCGACCGCGATGGCGGGTCTGGCGCCGGAACAACGCGTGGCTGCCTATCTCGCCACGCGCATGCCGGGAACCTATGCGGCCGCCGTGGAGGCGCTGCGGCCGTTGCAGCATTGTCCGGTCTCCAGCGTGCTGGACATCGGGGCCGGGGCGGGAGCAGCCGCGCTGGCGGCATCACTCTGGTTTCCACGATTGGAACCGGTCACGCTCATCGAACGCGACGGCGCTTTGGCCGAGGCGGCGCAGGAGTTTCTTCCGCATGCCCGCATTCGCCGGGAGAATTTTCTACGCATCGAAACATTTCCGCCGCATGACTTGGTGGTCGCGGCGTACTCGCTGGGGGAAACGCCGCGCGCCGACATCCTTTCACAACTGTGGGAGGCGGCGCGAGTGGCGCTGGTGGTCATCGAGCCAGGCACGCCGCGCGGCTTCGCTCTCATCCGGGACGCGCGGACCCGGCTGCTCGCCGCCGGCGCTCACATGGCGGCTCCCTGCCCGGCAGCCGGCGCATGTCCGATTGCGGATCCCGACTGGTGCCACTTCGCGGCGCGAGTCGAGCGCTCGGCGCTGCATCGCCGGCTCAAGGAAGGCGCCCTCAGCTATGAGGACGAGAAATTCAGTTACGTGGCGGTCTGCAAGGAACCGCTTTCCCTCGCGCCGGCACGAATCATTCGCCGGCCGCGCCATCAGCCCGGCCTGATCGTGCTCGAAACCTGCACACCGGAAGGCCTCGGGACGATGCGCATCACCAAACGCGACCGCGATCGCTTCCGGGCTGCCCGCCATGCCGCTTGGGGCGACCCATTCCCCCGCTATGATGGAAACCATGCCTGATTCACAGGTGCCCGACCGCTCGCAGGCCTGGGATATCCTCTGCGAGTTCACACAATCGGAGAGCCTCCGCAAGCATGCGCTGGCGGTGGAGGCGTGCGTCACCGCCTATGCGCGCCGGCTTGGTGAGAACGAGCCGAAATGGTCCGCGACGGCGCTGCTCCACGATTTCGACTGGGAGATCCATCCGCAAGCGCCCGACCACCCCATCAAAGGCGAGACCATTCTGGCGCAGAAGGGTGTGAGCGAGGAGATCCGCCGGGCCATTCTTTCGCATGCGAACTACAGCGGAGTGCCGCGCGTCTCGCAGCTCGAGAAAGCTCTGTACGCGTGCGACGAACTGGCCGGCTTCATCACCGCGATTTCCTACGTCAAGCCGCACCGCAGTGTTTTCGAGGTGGACGTCGCGTCGGTCAAGAAGAAGATGAAGGACAAAGCGTTCGCGCGCTCGGTGAACCGCCAGGATATTGTCGAGGGTGCGCAGGAACTTGGGGTCCCTCTCGATGATCACATCGATTTTTGCATCAAGGCCATGCAGGAGAAAGCGGAAGAGCTCGGCTTGAAGGGATCGCTGTAAGCCATCACTGTACCTGCCGGAACTCGAGCCCAAACGGCGCCAGCTCGTTTTTGATCACGCTCTCTTCTCCCACTGCCACTACCGTCATGCGCCATGCCGGGAAGTATTTCTGTCCGGCGGCCTCGACGTCCTGCGGAGTCACCCGTTCGATCTTCTGAGCCTCTGCGGCGAGTTCGCCCGGCGGCAGCGAATCGATCCACAGATTCGCCAACTGGCGGGCCTTAGCGCGGCCCGATTGCAGGGAAATCGCCAGCGAGCCGAGCAGAAACCGTTTCGCACGCTCGACTTCGTCGGCTTGCGGCGCGGTGGTCGCCATCCGGTTCAACTCGTAGGTGATCTCGTTGAAGCTCGCACCGGTCACGACGTTGCGGACATCGGCGCGAGTGGCCAGCACACCCGCTTCGCGGTTGCCGGTGAACCGCGCGCCGGGTGAATAGGTGTAGCCCTTGTCCTCGCGAATGTTCTGGATCAGGCGCGATCCGAACATGCCGCCATAAAGTGTGGCGCCCACGCGTGCAGCGGCGTAGTCTGATTCCCGCAGGGTAGGCCCAATTGTGCCCAGGTACAGCGTGGTCTGCACGGAATTCGGCCGGGGCACGAAGTCGATCGTCTTGGAAACCGCCGCAGCCGGCTTGGCTACCTCAACCGGCGCGGCGGAGCCCGAGGCCGTCCAGGAACCGAAGTTGGTGCGAATCGCGGATGCCAAAGACTGCTCGGAGAAATCGCCCACTGCGATGAGAAGCGTGCGCTCGGGGCGGAAGCGCCGGGCAAACTCTTCCCGAAGTTCCGCGGGCGTCGTCCTGGCCAAAGAGTCCTGCGTGGGAGCGATGGCAGCGTACGGATGTTGCCCGAAGAGGGCGCGATACAAAGCGCGCCGGGCCAGGAAACCGGGATCGGCTTCAGAGGCGCGAAGCGACGCGGCGAGTTTGTTCCTGGCGATCGCCACCTCGGCGTCCTGGAAGGAGGCATGCTGGGCCACATCGGCCAGCACGGAGAGCGCGGGGCCGATCTTCTCGCTCAGGATGCTGGTCTGCAGGAGCACGGCGTCGGCCGTGGCGTCGGCGGACAGGTCTCCGCCCGCGGCGGCAATGTCTTCGGCCACCTGGCGCGCACTGCGCTGGCGGGTTCCTTCGGTCAGCGCGGCGGCCAGTAAACCGGCGAACCCGGGCCGGTCCTTGGGATCGGCAGCCAGGCCGCCGCGCACTACCAGCGTGAATGCCACCTTGGGAAAGCCCGGCTCCGGCGCCAGCCAGACCGTCATTCCGTTATCGAGCTTCGATTCGGCGATGTGCGGCGCCACAAACGGCTTCATAACGCCATAAGCGGGCAGGTCTTTGGGCAAAGCCTGCGGTTTGTCGGCGGCGAAGGCCGCCGCGGCGACCGCCACCACCATCGCCGTGGATCTGGCCCTTCGAATCATTTCCGGCCTCCTTCCTTAGGCGCCGGGACCCGCCAGATGATTGTGCGATTGCTCTTCACCAGGTACTGCGCCGAGAATTTGCGAATATCGTCGGAGGTGACGCGGGCGATCTCGTCGGGAATGGTGCTGACGCGATCGGGATTCCCATCGAACAACACGGCGTGAGCCAATGCGGAGGCGCGGCTGATCGGGATTTCCAGTTCCGCGTACCAGTCGGAGCGCATCTTAGCGCGGATGCGATCGAGCGCGGCGGTATCGGCGCCCCGGTGGGCCAGATCGGCGATGGTCTCATCGAAGGCGGCCAGCAACCCTTCTTCCTCTGTATTGGGCGGCGCCACAATGAACGAAGTCACGAGCGTCGGCCCGTTGTATTCGAAGGGATTGCCCAGCGGCCAGTTGACGCCGCCATCCACCGAGACGGCCTTCTGCTTCTCTTTGACCAGGTTTTGGTAGAGCAGCGAGGCCTGCCCGTTGTGCAGCAACTCCCCGACCACCGCCGCCACGACTGAATCGCGCGACCCGCGCGCCGGCATGCGGTACCCCACAGCAAGAGCGGGAAGATTGGCCAGCTTGTCGGTCTGCGTAAGCCGCCGCTCCGCCGTTTGCGGCGCTTCGTCGAGTTTAGGCCGCGGAGGCGCGGGCCGCTTGGGAATGGCCGCGAAATACTTCTCGGCTTTGGCAAAGACTTCGGCGGCATTCACATCGCCGGCAATCGCCAGCACCGCGTTGTTCGGCGAATAATATTGCCGGTAGAACTTCTCGACGTCTTCGATCCGCGCCGCGTCGAGATCCTTGAAATCGCCGTAAAAATTGTGCGCGTTCGGATAGGTATCGAAGGCTTTGCCGGGCAGATCGATCGCGTAGAAGATGCCATACGGCCGGTTCAGAACGTTCACCCGGACTTCTTCCTCGACCACCTTGCGCTGGTTTTCCAGGTTGGCGGGCGAGAAATCGAGCGTCTTCATGCGGTCGGCCTCGATCCACAAGATCGGATCGAGAGCGGAGACCGGAGCGGTTTCGATGTACTCGGTGAAGTCGTAGCGCGTGTCCCCGTTGTTATTGCCGCCGCCCCCCTCGATCACACGGTCCAGGGTTCCCTTGGGCGCAGTGGGCGTACCTTCGAACATCATGTGCTCGAACAGGTGCGCGAAGCCGGTGCGGCCCTCCGGCTCCAGGCGGAAGCCGATTCCATACGACACGCACAGTCCGAATGTCGGGGCCGAATGATCTTCCGAGACCACCACCTTAAGGCCGTTCGGCAAGGTCTTCATGACCGCCGGGGCCTTCCAGGTCTGCGCGCACACCGGGACGGCAGAGAGTGCGGCGAGGAACGTGAATCGCAGACGACGGCTCATTGCGATCTCCTATCAAAAAACGATTCCCTACGGGTCCACCTATAGGGTAGCCCGGAGATACCGGTTCGCCGGCTCTTCGAAGAAGCGATAGACCGCGGCGGAGATCAGAATCACCAGCGCCACGTAAACGGCGGGAGCGATATCGGGCGACCAGCGCCGCACCCACCACAGCACCGGCACGTGCAGAATGTACATCGCATAGCTGGATTTGCCGAGGAACACGGCCGGGCGCGAAGCAAGCACGCGCGCCAGCAATCCGCTGCCCAGGGCAAAGCCGACCAGCAGCATACCGTTGAGAGGACGGAGCGCGCTGTTGAGATCAATCCTGGCGGGAAGCAGCCCCGGCCAGGCAATCAGCGCGGCGCCGGCCGCGCAAGCCGGCAGGTACAGCCAGTAACCGGACGGCCGCCGCTCCGAATCGCTTAAGCGGTCATACACAGCCGCGGCCGCGATCCCCATCGCGAAATCGGCGAAGTGCACCAGCGGTTTCCATTCGTCGCGTACTCCCAGCACGAACAGCACACGCGTGAACAGGCAAGCAACCACCGCGAGAACCGCGGGATGAATGCGCCGGAGAAGCACTACCGTCAACGGGAATGAGACATAGAAGAAGACCTCGCAGGAAAGCGACCACGCCGGCGTGTTCCAGCCAACCGGCAGGCGGCCGGTCCATCCTTGAAGCAGCAGCCCGTAGTTGGCGATGAACCCCGGCTTGCCGGGCGTCCGGTCGGCAATCACAAACGGCGCCACCAGAGCAAAACTGAGCGCGTACACCGGGTAGACGCGGGCAAAGCGGGCCACCGCGTACCGGCGCAGCCGGCCTGCATGCCAGAGCTTCCCTCCATAATTCCGCGCCAAAACAAATCCGGATAAGACGAAGAATGTCGCCACCGCCAGGTAACCGCCGCGAATCAGCGCGTAGATCGGATGCGGCCACGTCCGCGCGACGGCGTCCAAGCGCATGCCCGTTCCCGTCAGATGGTGGAGCATGACCCACAGCGCGAGCAGGAACCGGAGCCCGGTCAGGGACGGCAAATGATTTCCCGTTTTCACGATTTACGAATTACCTCGACCCCGAGATACGGCCGAAGGGCTTCCGGGACCACCACGCTCCCATCGGCCTGCTGATAATTCTCGACGATCGCCACCCAGGTGCGCCCGACGGCGAGGCCGCTGCCGTTGAGCGTGTGCGCGTATTCGGACTTCTTGCCGGTCTTGAAGCGGATGGCGGCGCGCCGCGCCTGGAACGCCTCGAAATTGGAGCACGACGAGATTTCCTTGTAGGCGTTCTGCCCAGGCAGCCAGACCTCGATGTCGTAAGTCTTTGCGGAGGAAAAACCCATGTCGCCGGTGGACAGCACGACGGTGCGGAACGGCAAACCCAACCTCTTTAAAATATCCTCGGCGTCGGCCGTGAGTCTCTCCAGCTCTTCGTAGCTTTGCTCCGGCCGCGCAAACTTCACCAGCTCCACTTTCTGAAACTGATGCTGCCGGATGATGCCGCGCACGTCGCGTCCGTAAGAGCCGGCTTCGCTGCGGAAACACGGCGTATACGCGCATAGTTTCACCGGCAACGAGTCCCCCTCGATCGTCTCGTCCCGGTAGATATTCGTCACCGGCACTTCGGCGGTGGGGATCAGCCAGAAATCGTGCTTCTCGCACTTGAACAGGTCCTCGGCGAATTTGGGCAACTGCCCGGTGCCGAACAGGCTCGCCGAATTCACCATGAACGGAGGCAGCACCTCGGTATAGCCGTGCTCGCGCGTGTGCACGTCGAGCATGAAATTGATGAGCGCGCGCTCCAGCTTCGCGCCCAACCCCCAATAGAGCGCGAACCGCGCTCCGGTAATTTTGGCGGCGCGATCGAAATCGAGAATTCCCAGTTCCGGCCCGAGATCCCAGTGGGCTTTTGGCGCAAAATCGAATTTGCGCGGCTCGCCTACGCGCCGCACTTCGACGTTGTCGTCGGAATCCCTGCCGACCGGCACGGATTCGTGCGGTACGTTCGGTATGCCCGCCAGCAAGTCCCGAAACTGTTCGTCCCATGTCTTGACCTGCTCGTCGCAAGAGCTGATCTGGTCTCCGATGGCGCGGACCTGCTTCTGCAGCTCGGCGGTATCAACACCGTCGCGCTTCAGCTGCGCGATCCTGGCGCTCTCCTCGTTGCGCCGGCGCTTCAGTTCTTCGACCTGGGAAATGGCGGCGCGTCGGCGGCTATCGAGCTCCCGAAACTGATCTAAATTGGGCGGGTTGCTGCGCGTGGACAGGCGTTTGGCAATCTCATCGAAGTGGCTCCGGAAGTGAGCAAGATCGTGCATCCCCTCCATGCTAGCGCAGGGAGGGAGCCTTACTCGTCGTCTTCTTCGGCTTTTACCGGCTCTAGGTCTTCGGCTTCGAAAATCTGGCGGCAGTCGAGGCACTCGACATAGTCGACCCCGTCCCGGCGCGCGATTATCTGGGTGCGATTGTGGTCACAAGCGGCGGGTTGCATAGCAGCGCTATTAATGAGGTTTATTGTAACCGGGCCTGATCCCATGTCAAGCCCCCTCGGAGTCCCAGGAGTTACAATCCTGGGAGATGCCCTATCCGACGCACCGACCCCGCCGCCTGCGCACCACCGAAGCCATGCGCCGGCTGGTCCGCGAAACCCGCCTAAGTCCTGCGCAATTCATTCTTCCGCTGTTCGTTTGCCCAGGCGAAGGGGTCAAACGCGAGATTGCGTCCATGCCCGGGAATTACCAGTTATCAATCGATAGTCTGGTCCGGGAGTGCGCCGAAGTGCACTCCCTCGGTATCGGGGGTGTCATCCTGTTCGGCTTGCCGGAGAGCAAGGACGAGATGGCGAGCGGCGCCTACGCCGATGAGGGGATCGTCCAATCGGCGATCCGGGCGGTACGCAGCGAGACGCCCGGCCTGCTGATCATGACCGATGTCTGCAATTGCGAATACACCAGCCACGGGCACTGCGGGTTCATCAAGGGCGGGGACGTGGACAACGATACAACTCTGCAATGGCTGGCCAAGACCGCGCTTTCGCACGCGCGGGCCGGGGCCGACATCGTCGCGCCGTCGGACATGATGGACGGCCGGGTCGCTGCGATCCGGCAAGCGCTCGACGCGCACGGATTCGAGCGAACGGCCATTATGGCCTATGCGGCCAAGTTCGCTTCCGTCTTTTACGGTCCTTTCCGCGACGCCGCCGATTCCACTCCGCAGTTCGGCGACCGCCGCAGCTACCAGATGGATCCGGCCAATGGCCGCGAAGCCATGAAAGAGATCGCCCTGGACCTGGAGGAAGGGGCGGACATGATCATGGTCAAGCCGGCGTTGGCTTATCTGGACCTGATCCGGCAGGCGCGCGACCGGTTTGACGTGCCCATCGGCGCGTACCAGGTCAGCGGGGAATTCTCCATGATTATGG
>DATGII010000092.1:0-41590 GCA_035295805.1 Bryobacteraceae bacterium
CAACATCTGGCACATCTCGCACGAAGGCGGCGCGCTGGAGGACCCGGCCAACGGTGCGCCGGACGATATTTGGATGCTGACCAAGAGCCCGTCGCAGGCGCCGGACAAGCCGGGCGAGGTCACGATTGGATTCGAAGGAGGCGCGCCGGCGTCGGTCAACGGGAAAGCGATGAGTGCGGTGGCGCTGCTGGAGACGCTGAACCAGATCGGCAGCGAGCACGGGATCGGGCGGATCGACCTGGTCGAGAACCGTTTTGTGGGGATGAAGTCGCGGGGGTGTTACGAGACACCGGGCGGCACGCTGATCATGTTTGCGGTGCGCGAGCTGGAGGCGCTGACGCTCGATAAAAACACGCTGCATTACAAGCAGAAGCTGGCGCTCGATTACGCCGAGCTGGTGTATAACGGCCTCTGGTTCACGCCGCTGCGCGAGGCGCTGGACGCGTTTTTCGAGAAGATCAGCGAGCCGGTGACGGGCGAGGTGAAGCTGCGGCTGTACAAGGGCAATCTCGAGCCGGTCAGCCGGAAATCGGCGTACTCACTGTATTCGCTGGATATCGCAAGCTTCACGATGGGCGCCAGCTACGACCAGAAGGACGCGCTCGGCTTCATCAACCTGATCGGGCTGCCGATCAAGGTCAGGGCTGGGCTTGCGGAGAAGGCTCAGGCCGGCAAGGCGAAATGAAGCTCTGGGGCGGCAGGTTTGAGTCGGGGCCGTCGGCGATCTTCGAGCGGTTCTCGGGATCGCTCGATTTTGACCGGCGGCTGATCGATGCGGACATTCGGGGCTCGCAGGCGTTTGCGAGGGCGCTGGAGCGCGCGGGGATTTTGAGCGCGTCGGAGCGCGAAAAAATCGTGGCGGCGTTCGAGGAGATCCGGCAGGACGCCGCGGATCCGAAGTTCTTCAACGGCGCGACGGATGAAGACGTGCACACGCTGGTGATCCGCAAGCTGAAAGAGCGGGCCGGCGCGGTGGCGGATAAAATTCACACGGGCCGCAGCCGCAACGAGCAGGTGTCGCTGGACACGCGGCTGTGGCTGCGGGAAGAATGCGACCGGATGCGCTCGGCGCTGGGCGGGGTGATGTCCGCCTTGCTGGACCTGGCGGAGCGCGACCGGAATGCGGTCATCCCGGGGTACACGCATCTGCGGCGGGCTCAGGCAGTGCTGTGGCCGCACTACCTGCTCGCCTATTTTGAGATGTTCGCGCGCGACTGCGATCGGTTCGACGGCGTCAAGGGGCAGGCGGACGCGATGCCGCTGGGATCGGGCGCGCTGGCCGGCAGCGGTTTTCCCTTGGACCGGGAGGCGATCGCGCGGGATTTGGGATTCGGCTCGATTACCCGCAACTCCATGGACGTGTCCGGGGACCGCGATTTCGCGCTCGAGTTTCTATTTGCCTGCAGCGTCACGATGATTCACCTCAGCCGGCTGGCGGAGGATTGGATCCTCTATTCGAGCGAAGAATTCGGCTGGCTGGAACTCAGCGACGGTGTAACCAGCGGCTCCTCGCTGATGCCGCAGAAAAAGAACCCGGACTCGCTGGAGCTGATTCGGGGCAAGAGCGGCCGCGTGGTGGGATGCCTCACTTCGCTACTGGTGACGATGAAAGGCTTGCCGATGACTTACAACCGCGACATGCAGGAGGACAAGGTGCCGCTGTTCGAGGCCGCGGATGAAACGGCCGGGTCGCTGGAGATGGCGCGGGCGGTGATCGAATCAGTCAAGCTGAACCGGGCGCGGCCGGCGGCGGCGGCGGCGGAGAGCTGGGTGGTGGCGACGGACCTGGCCGAAGCCCTGGCGCGCGCGGGAACGCCGTTTCACCAGGCGCACCAGATTGTCGGGCGTTTCGTGCTGGAGAGCGTCCAGGGAGACAAGAAGCCGGCAGACTGGACGGCGGACCAGATGCGGCGGTTCGCACCCGAGTTTACGGCGGAGATGGCGGAGCTGCTGGATCCGAAGAAAGGAATGGAATCGCGCGAGATTGCCGGAGGCACCGGGCCGGCGAGCGTGGCCGAGGCATTGGCCCATGCCCGCGTGGTGCTCTCGCGCGTACGCGTATGAGCAAGAGCTACCGGCAAGGTCAGATCCTGAAGCTGGTGCGCGGCAAGCGCATCCTGACGCAAGACGAGCTGGCGCAGGAATTGCGCAGTCTCGGCATTTCGGCGACGCAGGTGACGCTGTCGCGGGACATCCGCGATTTGCGGCTGGTGAAGACGCGGGAAGGCTATCAGGAGATGGCGCCGGAGGAAAAAGGGCCGGGGCTGCAGCTGCTGGCCGCCGAGTTCGTGCTTGACGTGCGCATCGCGCAAAACCTGGTGGTGATCCGGACCGCGCCGGGGAATGCGAATTCGGTGGCGCAGGCGCTGGACCAGGAGGAGTGGCCGGAGGTGGTGGGGACGATCGCGGGAGACAACACGATTCTGGTGATTGTGCCGGACAGCCCGACCGCCGAAGTGGTGCAGGAAAAGTTGATGGCGATCCTGGAGAAAGCCTAAGACACACCGGGGCGACAAGATCAGCGCCGTTACTGTATACTTCCATCAAAACCGGAAGGAGGATGGGCGAATGATCCGGTGTTTTAACGCACTCTTACTGGCCGCGGTTGCGGCGCCGCTGTTTGGACAGGGGCGCTTGCTCAGCCCGCCGATGAGCACTTCGGTCACGATCTCCGGCAAGAAACTTCAGGTCGATTACGGCGCGCCTTCCATGCGGGGACGAAAGGTGATGGGGGGGCTGGTGCCCTATGGGGAGGTGTGGTGCGCGGGAGCGAACGACGCCACGACTCTGATCACCGAAGCCGATCTCGACATCGCCGGGCTGAAGGTGCCGAAGGGGAGCTATACGCTGTGGACTATACCGGAAAAAACCGATTGGACGCTGATCGTCAATAAGCAGACCGGACAGTGGCACACCGAATACAACCAGCGCTGGGACCTGGGACGGGTGAAGATCAGTGTGAAGCCGGTGGCAACACCCGTGGAGCGGTTTCGGATCGAACTTGCGCAGAACGGGCCGAACAAGGGGACACTGTCGCTGATTTGGGAGATGACCGAGGCTTGGGCGCCGTTTTCGGTGCTGCGATAGGCGCCTAAACCGCGACGTTGGTTCTGGTCGGGCGCTCTTGAGGTCCGGCGGTACGGGACGGCTTGGGGGCGTGCCGGTAATTCCGGTGCAGCCAGGCCTGGCTTAAGGCGCGAACCACTTCATCAGCCTGAAAAGGCTTGGCAAGCACATCATACGCGCCCAGGTTGAGGGCTTCGGCCCACAGGTATTCGTCGGCCAGCCGGGACGTGACGATCAAGAAAGGCGGATCGGGCAAGGACGCCGCCTGCGTCCAGAAATCACGCCAGGTGGCCGCACCGAGATCGCTCTCGCAAATCACCAGAGGCGCCTGACGGCTTTTCAACGCCGTAATCGCGGAGCCGAGAGTCGGGCAGCTTTCGAGGGTCCACTCGGAATCGGGGCAGAGGGGCCACTGGGCGTCGGCGAAAATTTGGGATAGCGCGGCATGATCTTCTTCGCGGGGGCCGATTGAGAGAACCCGGATCTTTAGTTTTGAACTGCGTTCCATTCCAAGTGGTTTCGTCATGCCGGTTTCTCCTGAGCAGCTTGCTTGCCGTTTTGCCTTGTGCGCCGGAGTCAGTTGACGCGGGCGCGTTTCTGCGGGGTAGCCCTGGGACTCCGAAGGATCTGTGGGGTGGAAACCGATTTTTTAATTAAAGGCGGCGCACCCGGCTCTGATTTCTTTTCTATTATTCGCGAGCGCAGTGTTTGTTCGGCCCGCAGCCAATCAATTTCAGAGGAACCCTCCGGACACCCGCGCGCCAGCCAGAGCTCAAAAGCGAGTCGGGCGATTTCCCCATGGTTCAGGGGCTGGTTGGAAGTGAGTGCGGGCGCGGGCTCGCGCAACTGGGAAGCGTGTCTCGCATCCCCTCCATCCGAACTGTGTCGCCTGGCCGCCATGGTCTCCAGCAAATACCCTATATGGTCAAAGAATACCCTCTCATAACGTTCCATGTCAACCGAATTTCTATGAATATTGGATCAAAAATGCGACCCGAATTATTTGATTTTTTTCCTGAGGATGAAGCAAGGCTTGTCGAGCGGAGCGGGGGCGCGTGCAAAATCGAGTGTGCGGACAGCGGCAGGAAGTTGCGCGGGCAGTTGCGCGGGCAGTTTGCTTCAGCTATGATTGTAAAGTTTCGCAGAGTTAGCTGTCTGCTCCTGTGCTACCACCCGTGGAGGCGGGTCCGGCCAGGGGTGAGGCCCCGAGGTTACTCCGGTACGCCGGAAGCGACATGGGCCTGTCCGAAGCAACGAATCCCCGTTGTGGGTAGTGCGCAACTTTTGAACTTGTAAGAGGAAGGTACGTGCCGACATTCAATCAACTTGTGCGTAGAGGGAGAAGACCGCCCCGCTGGAAGACGTCGAGCCCGGCGCTGGACAGTTGCCCGCAAAAGCGCGGAGTTTGTACGCGCGTGTACACATCGACACCGAAGAAGCCGAATTCGGCGCTGCGGAAAGTGGCGCGCGTGCGGCTGAGCCACGGCATTGAAGTAACAACTTATATACCGGGAGTCGGGCACAACCTGCAGGAGCACTCGATTGTGCTGATCCGCGGGGGACGCGTGAAGGACCTGCCCGGCGTGCGGTACCACGTGATTCGCGGTGCGCTGGATACGGCGGGCGTGGCGAATCGCAAGCAGGGGCGTTCGAAATACGGGGCCAAGAGGCCGAAGTCGTAGGTAACGAGATATGCCACGAAGACGCAGAGCGGTTGTTCGAGAGATCGTAGCCGATCCGGTCTATAACTCCACGCTCGTCGAGAAATTCGTGAACTCGATGATGTGGCAGGGGAAGAAGACGACGGCGCAGGGCATCTTTTATGACGCCATGGACAAGCTGAAGGAGCGCACCGGCGACGATCCGTTGAAGGCGTTCAAGAAAGCGGTGGAGAACACCAAGCCGCTGCTTGAGGTGAAGACGCGGCGCGTGGGCGGAGCCAACTATCAGGTGCCGATCGAAGTGCCGCAGAACCGGCGGACGAGCCTGGCGATCCGGTGGATTATTTCGAATGCGCGGGGCCGGGCGGAAAAGGGCATGCCGGAGAAGCTGGCGAACGAGCTGAACGATGCCGCCAACCTGCGCGGCGGAGCGATTAAGAAAAGAGACGATGTGCACCGGATGGCGGAGGCCAATAAGGCGTTCGCGCATTACCGGTGGTAGGGAATTAGGGCCGCAGATGAACGCCGATGGACACGGAGTAAAGGCAGTCAATCATCTGCGAATATCCGTGTGCGTCGGCGGCTAAAAGGGTTTTATGGCAAGAACGATCCCGCTCGAAAGGATGAGAAATATCGGCATCGCGGCTCATATCGATGCCGGTAAAACCACAACCACCGAGCGGATTTTGTACTACACGGGCAGGACACACAAACTCGGCGAGGTCCACGAAGGCACGGCCACGATGGACTGGATGGAGCAGGAGCAGGAGCGCGGCATTACGATCACGTCGGCCGCGACGACCTGCGAGTGGCGCGATATCCAGATCAACATCATTGATACGCCGGGGCACGTTGACTTTACGGCCGAGGTGGAGCGCAGTCTGCGCGTACTGGACGGGGCAGTGGCGGTGTTCGACGCCGTGGCCGGGGTGCAGCCGCAGTCGGAGACGGTGTGGCGCCAGGCCGACAAATATTCAGTTCCGCGCATCTGCTTCATTAACAAGATGGACCGGGTAGGCGCGGATTTCTACCATTCGGTGGAAACCATCGTCACGCGGTTGAAGTGCAAGCCGGTCGTGATCCAGCTGCCGGTGGGCGCCGAAGATCAGTTCAAGGGCGTGGTGGATCTGGTCCAGATGAAGGCGATGCTCTGGCGGGATGAGACACTGGGGGCGCAGTACGACCTGGCGGAGATTCCGGCGGATCTGGCGGAAAAGGCCCAGGAATATCGCGAGAAGATGATCGAGGCGGTAGCCGAGCACGACGACCACCTTTTTGAAAAGTTCATCGAAGGCCAGCCGATCTCAAACGAAGAGATCCAAGCCGGAATTCGCAAGGCCACCATCGGGCTGAAGATATTTCCCGTGATTTGCGGCTCGGCATTCAAGAACAAGGGCGTGCAGACGATGCTGGACGCGGTGGTCGACTACCTGCCGTCGCCGTTGGATATTCCGCCGGTGGAAGGCACGGACGTGGACAACGCCGAGAAGGTGCTGACCCGCAAATCTTCCGACAGCGAGCCGTTTTCGGCGCTGGTGTTCAAGATCATGACCGACCCGTATGTCGGCCAGCTCGCGTTCTTCCGGGTTTATTCGGGAACGCTCAAGTCCGGCGATTCGGTTTTTAATGTGGCCAAGGGGCGCAAGGAGCGGATCGGGCGGCTGCTGCGCATGCACGCGAACAAGCGTGAAGAGATCCAGGAAATTCTGGCGGGGGACATCTGCGCGGCCGTCGGGCTGCGAACGGTGTCGACCGGCGACACCATCTGCGACGCGGATCATCCGATCGTGCTCGAGTCAATCGAGTTCCCGACGCCCGTCATTCAGCTGGCGGTCGAGCCGAAGACGAAGGCCGATCAGGAAAAGATGGGGCTGGCCATCCAAAAGCTGGCGCAGGAAGACCCGACATTCCGCGTGAACACGGACCCGGAAACAGGACAGACGATTTTATCGGGGATGGGCGAATTGCATCTCGAGATCATTGTCGACCGCATGATGCGCGAGTTTGGGGTGGGCGCCAATGTCGGCAAACCGCAGGTGGCGTACCGGGAGACGATTCGCAAGAATGCGGAAGCGGAAGGGCGGCATGTCAGGCAGACGGGCGGCCGCGGGCAATACGGGCACGTCAAGATTCGCGTCGAGCCGCTGCCTCCGGGCACGGGCTTCGAATTTGTGAACGATGTCTACGGCGGCACGGTTCCCAAGGAGTACATCAACCCGACCGAAGTCGGAATCAAGGAGGCGCTCGAAGGCGGGATTCTGGCGGGCTTCCCGATGTCCGATCTGAGAGTGACGCTATACGACGGCAGCTACCACGAAGTGGACTCGTCGGAAATGGCGTTCAAGATCGCCGGTTCGCTCGCCATCAAAGAAGCGGCCAAGAAGGCCAAGCCTGTACTGCTGGAACCGATCATGGCGGTGGAAGTGGTGGTTCCCGAAGAGTACATGGGCGACGTGATTGGGGATCTCAACTCGCGGCGTGGCCGCATCGAAGGGATGGAGCTGCGCGGGACGACGCAGATCATCAAGTCCTCGGTGCCGCTGGCGGAGATGTTCGGGTACGCCACCGAGTTGCGCTCGCGGACGCAGGGCCGCGGCAGTTTCACCATGCATTTTGGGAAGTATGAGGAGGTCCCCGGCGCGCTCGCCGAGGAGATCGTCAGCAAAGTCCAGGGCAAGATTACGAGATAAGGAGACAGGTTTTTCTTATGGCAAAGGAAAAATTTGACCGCACAAAGCCGCACGTAAACATCGGGACGATCGGGCACATCGATCACGGCAAGACGACGCTGACGGCGGCGATCACCAAGGTGCTGGCCAAGCACAATCCGAAGGTGAAGTTCCGCAGTTTCGATTCGATCGACAACGCGCCGGAAGAAAAGGCGCGCGGGATCACGATCGCGGTGGCGCACATCGAGTACGAAACGGCCAACCGGCACTACGCGCACGTGGATTGCCCGGGGCACGCCGATTACATCAAGAACATGATCACGGGCGCGGCGCAGATGGATGGCGCGATCCTGGTGGTGGCGGCGACCGACGGGCCGATGCCGCAAACGCGCGAGCACGTGCTGCTGGCGCGCCAGGTGGGCGTGCCGTATATCGTGGTGGCGATGAACAAGGTGGACATGGTGGACGACCCGGAGCTGCTCGACCTGGTGGAGCTCGAGGTGCGCGAGCTGCTGAAGAGCTACCAGTTCCCGGGCGACGATCTGCCGGTGGTGCGGGTCAGCGCGCTGGGGGCGCTGAACGGCGAAGAGAAGTGGGAAAAGACGGTCGACCAGCTGATGGAGGCGGTGGACAGCTATGTGCCGCTGCCGCAGCGGGTGAAGGACAAGCCGTTCCTGATGCCGATCGAAGATATCTTTTCGATTCAGGGCCGCGGGACGGTGGTGACGGGGCGCATCGAGCGGGGGATTTGCAAGGTCGGCGAGGAAATGGAAATCGTGGGTTTCCGGGACACGCGCAAGACGGTGGTGACGGGCGTGGAAATGTTCAAGAAGCTGCTCGACCAGGGCGAAGCCGGCGACAACGTGGGGCTGCTGCTGCGCGGCGTGGAAAAGAACGAAGTGGAGCGCGGGCAGGTGATAGCGAAACCGGGGTCGATTACGCCTCACACGGTATTCAAGGGCGAAGTGTACGTGCTGAGCAAGGAAGAGGGCGGGCGGCACACGCCGTTCTTCAAGGGCTACCGGCCGCAGTTCTACTTCCGGACGACGGACGTGACGGGGGTGGCGGAGCTGCCGGAAGGCACCGAGATGGTGATGCCTGGCGACAACGTGAGCCTGAAGGTGGAACTGATCACGCCGATCGCCATGGACAAGGGCCTGCGGTTTGCGATCCGCGAAGGCGGCCGCACCGTCGGCGCCGGCACGGTGACGGAGATTATTAAATAGGAGCCGAAAATGCCTCGCGAGATTATTACGTTTCAATGCACCGAATGCAAAAACCGGAATTATTCGTCGACTAAGAACAAGAAAACCACCACCGAGCGCATCGAGCTGAAGAAGTTCTGCAACCACTGCCGCAAGCATCAGGTGCATCGGGAAATTAAGTAGAATAAAAAATACCCCCAAATAGCGTCCGGGGGATGTAGGGGCGTAGGTTTAACGGCAGACCAGCGGTCTCCAAAACCG
The DNA here is from genome assembly GCA_035295805.1 of Bryobacteraceae bacterium. GTDB lineage: Bacteria > Acidobacteriota > Terriglobia > Bryobacterales > Bryobacteraceae > PSRJ01. Next base: position 8,863 of record DATGII010000092.1, read on the forward strand.
CGAGTGGGGGTTCGAATCCCTCCGCCCCTGCCAGTATCCCCGCTCAGTGGGTATCAGCAGGAACAGGTTCATGGCTGAAGAAAAGAAAAACTGGATCGAGTCCACCAGGGATTATTGGGGCGAGATCCGCAACGAAATGCGCAAGGTCAGCTGGCCGAGCCGCAGACAGGTCGAAGGCACCACCTTGGTGGTGATCTTCTCGGTTTTTGCCTTTGCCGGCTATTTCTTTGTTGTGGATTCGGCGCTCACGCGGGTCATCAAAGGCGTGCTGACTTATTTCGGCAAGTAGGTTTTATGGACGACGATCAAAATATCCACGTAGATACGGGAAACCCGCAGGACGAATCCGCCGAGGCGGCACAGCACGCCACCGAACCGGGCTCCGAGGAATCTTCGACCGCGGAGGGTCCTGCTGCCCCGGCGCAGCCGGTCTACGATGAATCGTCTCTTAAGAAGTGGTTCATCATCCACACCTACTCCGGGTTCGAGCAGAAGGTCAAAGAATCGCTGCAATCGCGCGCGCAGGCCTTCGGTTTCGCGGACAAGATCGGCAATATTCTGATTCCGACCGAAGAAGTGGTCGAGATGCGCGGCGGTAAGAAAGTCACCAGCAAGCGCCTGGTCTATCCCGGCTACGTGCTGGTGGAAATGGAAATGAACGACGAACTCTGGCACGCGGTGAAGAACACGCCGCGGGTGACGGGGTTCGTGGGCGGCGGCAACGCCCCGGTGCCTTTGAGCGCCGATGAGGTGAATTCGATTTTGTACCGCCAGGCTTCGGCCGCCGAGCGTCCGCGTCCGAAGATGACGTTCGAAAAGAACGACTCGGTGCGTATCGTTGACGGGCCGTTCGCCAATTTCTCCGGGAAGGTGGACGAGGTCAATACCGAGCGCGGCACGCTGCGCGTCATGGTGACGATTTTCGGCCGCGCCACCCCCGTCGAGCTCGAGTTTCTGCAAGTCGAAAAAGTTTAAGGATTCCACATGGCAAAAAAGGTTACCGCTCAAGTGAAGTTGCAGATTCCGGCCGGCAAAGCCACGCCCGCCCCGCCCGTCGGCACGGCGCTGGGCCCGCAAGGCGTGAACATCATGGATTTCTGCAAAGCGTTCAACGCGAAGACATCCGGCAAGGACCAGGAAGGCCTGATCATCCCGGTGGTGATCACGATCTTTTCCGACCGTTCGTTCACGTTCATCACGAAGACGCCGCCGGTGCCGGTTTTGATCAAGCGCGCCGTCAACCTGGCGAAGGGCTCGGCCGAGCCGCATAAGACCAAAGTGGGCAAGATCACGAAGAAGCAAGTGGAAGAGATCGCGAAGATCAAGATGCCCGATCTGAACTGCTTCGAGCTGGAAAGCGCGATGCGTTCGGTGGAAGGCACGGCGCGCAGCATGGGCGTCGACGTGGTGCAATAGTTAGGAAGCCGCGACCGCAAGGGAGCGGTTGTAGTTTTTCTGCCGAATGTGCGGATGTGGCGGAATTGGCAGACGCGCTAGATTCAGGTTCTAGTTCTCGCAAGGGAGTGGAGGTTCAAGTCCTCTCATCCGCACCAACCTAAATCACCGATAGCAGGCAACATCAGCACGCCCAGGAATCCCGCGAACGCCCGATACTCTCGCCGACGCCCGCCAGCGCCTCCATGTAGGCCGTTCCAATCTATATACGGATCGATGCGCGGTCCTCGACCACGCCCTCCTAATGCACAGAACCGCTGCGCCTATAGTAAAAGAAGCATGGCGTACGACCTGGTCGTCCTTTTCGAGCATCCGGAATGGCAGAAGCCTTTGTGGGCGGCCCTCGACCGCCGCGGCATTCGCTATGCGGCGCTGGACCTCAAGCGCGCCGCCTTCAATCCCGATCAAGCGCCGCAAGCACCCCTCTACTTCAATCAGGCCAGCCCGAGCGCCTACGTGCGGGGGAACACGCGCGCGGTACCATTGGCGCTGGCGCTGATGCGAGCCCTGGAACAGGCCGGCGCGCGGGTCCTCAACGGTTCGCGTGCGTTTTCGCTGGAAATCAGCAAGTCCGCCCAAACGGCTCTGTTGCAGAGCCTCGGCATCCCCCATCCCCGCGCGCTCGCGTTTAACGACGTCGAAGCCGCCCTCGAACAATGGACTCCCGGCTGGCCTGCTCTGATGAAACCGGAGCAGGGTGGCAGCGGAGCTCGCATGTTCCTCCTCCAGTCCGCCGATGAGTTGCGGCGCCTGCTGCGCGATCAGCCGTCCTTGTGGCTGCCGGACCACCTGCTGCTCTTACAGGAATACTTTCCGGTCGATTCCGCTCGCGGCATCGTGCGCATGGAATTCCTGGGAGGCCGGCTCCTTTACGCGATGCGGGTGATCTCCCATGGCGCATTCAATCTCTGCCCGTCGGAGGTCTGCAACCCTCAGGACGGCGGCGCCGCGCACTGCGCCGTTCCAGCGGAAGCTTCCGCGCGGCCGGTGGAGTTCTATCCGTACCCGCAAGTGCCTGCTCCCGCGGTAAGCATGGGAGAGCAGATCATGCGCGCGGGTGGTCTCGACGTCGGCGGTATCGAATATCTGGAAGCATCCGACGGCCGTCTTGTCTTTTACGACGTCAATGCCAATTCGAACCTGCGCGCGCCTATCGGACAGGCTTTCGGATTTGATCCATTCGAGCGCGTGGTCGATTATCTGGCGGATCAGATCGCGGGCTCGCGCCCGGCGATGGCGCGCTAACCGAAGCCCGATGCAGACTTACGACTTCGCCGTGATCGGAGGCGGTGTCTTCGGGGCCTGGACCGCGTGGCACCTGCGCCGCGCCGGCGCCTCGGTGCTGCTGGCCGACGCCTGGGGTCCCGCGCATAGCCGTGCCAGTTCCGGAGGCGAGAGCCGCATCATTCGCATGGGCTACGGCGCTGACGAGATTTACACCCGGATGGCAATGCGGTCGCTGCCGCAATGGCAGGCGCTGTTCGACCGCGGCGGCGAACGCCTCCTCCACCGGACCGGCGTGCTCTGGGTGGCGCGCCGCGGTGATCCCTATAGCGAGGCCACGCGCCAGACCTTGGTCCGCGCCGGCGCTCCGTTCGAAATCGTGCAGTCATCGGAACTCGCGCGGCGCTATCCGCAAATGCGTATCGCGGAAGAGGTCTTCGGCATCTTCGAGCCGGAAAGCGGCGCCCTGCTGGCCCGGCGCGCCGTGGCCGCCGTCGTGCGCGAGGCCGTCTCCCAGGGCGTCGACTGGCGCCTGGCGCCGGCGACCCTGGCGCCGGCTCCCGCCGTCCGCTCCTCAACCGGCGATCCGATCCACGCCGGCGCATTCATCTTCGCCTGTGGCCCCTGGTTGCCGAAGCTCTTCCCCGTCCTCCTCGGAACCCGCATCCGCCCCACGCGGCAGGAGGTTTTCTTTTTTTCACCTCCCGCCGACGATCCGCGCTTTACGCCGACCCAGCTTCCGGTCTGGATCGATTTCACGGATTCACGCCGTCCCTACGGTTTCCCCGACCTGGAGGCACGGGGCGTCAAGCTGGCCTTCGACCGCCACGGCCCCGACTTCGATCCCGATACCGGCGACCGGCGCCTCGGCCGTGAGTCGCTGGCCGATGCTCGACGCTTCCTCGCCGAGCGATTTCCGGATCTGCGGGACGCACCCCTCAACGAATTTCGCGTGTGCCAGTACGAGAACACAGCCAGCGGTGATTTCCTGATCGACCGCCATCCCGAATGGCCGAACGTATGGCTCGTGGGCGGCGGTTCCGGCCACGGGTTCAAACACGGGCCGGCCGTGGGTGAGTACGTGACCGACCTGATTCTTCACGGCGGCGCTCCCGAGCCGCGCTTCGCCTTGGCGGCCGCGGGCCAATCGGGAATCCGAACCGTGCATTAATCCTCGGAGGCGCTCCGGCTCATCCTAATTTTCCGACCGTGCCACTCTCGGTATCCAGATCGTAATGGCATTGAGCGCACCGGCCCGCCTCGCGAAATGTATCCTGGTCCTCGAAGCCAATTGCCTTTCCGCACCGGGAGCACCTCCATCCTTCCGCTTGGGCGCGTGTCTCAAAGGATTCGCGTGTTTCCATGACGGGGAACCGCGCACCCCAAGGGCCACTCCCGAGTGGACAGGGCCTTACGGCCCGCTTACGAGATCGGCATCAAGGCTTCGCCTCGGATCGCCATCCGGATTCTGTCCCGCGCCCAAAGCGATTTCTTGATCACTTCGCAACAAAGCTCACCAGGGTCCGAGGGTCCCTGGTTGCCGAGGTATTGCCGTAGAGCCTCGACATCCGCCTCGTCCGGAGAGGCCATGTCGCTCAGTGCCGTTAATACCCGCAACGACACTTTCATGATTTGAAGGTGCTCCTTCACGGGCTTTTAAGTCTACGCGGCAGCAAAGGCGAATGCAAGGCGGCTTACGGAAGCGATCTCGTCCCCCGTAGCATTAACAAACCGGTCTGCTTTAGTACCAAACCAGCACCCTCATTAAACCTCACCGCACCCATTCGGGGGTTGTGCAACGCAGATTCGCCTGTATACTGCGTTAAGGAATGGCGATCACGGTCCAGATGGCGAATGTCTTGGGGAGACGCCAAGGCGTGCAACCCTCTTCAGCTCTCGCAGAAATTGTCCTGCTCACTGAGATACGGGCTACGCTGCCCGCGCACGATCCACTCCACCGCAAAATCGGCGCGCTCTTTGATGAGGAAGCGGATCCGGCTCACGATTGGGGCGAGGAGTACGATCAGGTGCTGGCCGAAGCCCGCCGCAGAATCGTCTGAATCCCGCGCGGCCCTGTGATAGACTGCGCCCATGCCACGCGCAGTCCTCTCAGGCGCCCTTTGCTTCACGTTCGCAGGCGCGCTGTTCGCAGCCGCGCCGCCGTCCGGCGAGGCGGTGTATCAGAAGCGATGTGCCGGCTGTCATGACCAGGTAAGCCCGCGCATTCCGCCGCGCACTGCCTTACAAAAAATGCCCGCCGAGCGCATCCTGCGCGCTCTCGATTTCGGCGCCATGATGACGGTGGCTTATCCCTTGCAGCGGGACGAGCGCCAGGCCGTGGCCGCGTATCTGGGAACCGCGGGGCCCGCCATCAGCTTTCCGCCTTCGGCCTTCTGTGCGGAACGCAAAATCAGGCTCTCCGATTCCCCCAAAGCCTCGTGGAATGGCTGGAGTCCCGGAACCGGCAACGCCCGTTATCAAGCGGCGGCCGCGGCCGGCCTCACCGTAGATCAGGTGCGGCGCCTCCAGCTCAAGTGGGCTTTCGGTTTCGATGGCGATGTCACCGCGTTCGCGCAGCCTACCGTTCTCGATGATCAGGTGTTTGTCGGCAGCGCCGGCGGCGTGATTCACGCGCTGCGCGCAGCTACCGGCTGCCTCGACTGGTTCTTCCAGGCCAACGGCCCGGTCCGCTCGTCGCTCCTGGTGGTTCCGTACGGCAGGCAGCACGCGCTGTTGTTCGGAGATCAGACCGGCTGGTTCTACGCGCTTCAGGCCGAGACCGGAGCGCTCCTTTGGAAGAAGCGCATCGAAGAGCACGACGCCGCCCGCCTCACCGGCGCGCCCGTCGCCTATAACGGGTCGGTCTTCGTGCCGATCGCTTCCTGGGAAGAGACGCGCTCGCTCGATCCCGATTACCCGTGCTGCACTTTCCGCGGCAGCATCGTCGCGCTGCGCATCCGCGACGGCAAACAGATCTGGAAATCGTACACGATCGCCGAAATTCCGAAAGCCACCGGCAAGACCACTCGCGGCACGCCCCAGTTCGGACCTTCCGGAGCCGGCGTCTGGTCCGCTCCCACGCTCGATACGAAGCGCCGACTGCTGTACGTCACCACCGGCGATAACTACTCCTCTCCCGCCACCGACACCAGCGATGCGCTCCTCGCGCTCGATCTTGTCAGTGGCCGCATCGTCTGGTCGAAGCAGGTCACCGCACAAGACGCCTACAACTCGTCGTGCGGGGGCGCCAGTCGCGACGGGTGCCCGAAAGAAGCCGGCCCGGATTACGATTTCGGATCTTCGGCGATCCTGGTCACCGCGCCCGACGGCCGCGACCTGCTGCTGGCTGGGCAGAAGTCCGGTATCGTTTACGCCTTTGATCCGGATCGCCAGGGCGCCATCGTCTGGCAGATTCGCGTCGGTAAGGGCAGCGCCAATGGCGGCGTGCAGTGGGGCATGGCCGCCGATGGCCAGAAAGTCTATGCTGCCGTTTCCGATGTCGGCCGTACTCGTCCGACCGACCCCCTGGATACGCGCCGCTCGATTCTCGATCCGCGAGCCGGCGGCGGTCTCACCGCCTTGCGCATCGCCGATGGATCGAAGGCTTGGTTTGCCGCGCCCGTGCCCTGCGCCGCCGGCGCGCCTTCGGGATGCAGCCCGGCGCAGCCGGCCGCCGTCACCGCCATCCCCGGCGTAATCTTCTCCGGCTCGCTCGACGGCCACTTGCGCGCCTTCAACGCCGAAGACGGCGCCGTCCTTTGGGACTTCGATAGCGTTCGCTCGTTCGACACCGTCAATGGCGTCAAAGCCAAAGGGGGCAGCCTCGACGGCCCCGGCGCCGTGGTGGTCAACGGCATGGTTTTTGTGAACTCCGGCTACTCCCGCTTCGGGGGCATTGTCGGAAACGTTCTCCTGGCGTTTGGGCCGTAAGGCCGGCGCAAATACCTAGTGCTGGATCGGGATCACCAGCGGGCCGGGCGGATTCGAATTCACGGAGGCCGGAGAAGAGACCCCGTTCACAGCGACCGTGAGGGCGTAATTGCCTTCCGGCATAGTGGCGAACTGCTGCGGCACGGTGAAGTTAATCTGGAATTCTCCGATCGCGACGAGACCGGCGGCATCGGCGGGAACCGTGATGCCTCCGAGAGTCACGGTGACGCCGCTGATCGGCTGAAAGTTCACGCGCACGCCTGCGGGCGAAGAGGAGAGGCCCGTGCCGAAGAGTTGAATGGAGTCGCCGGGCTTCGCCTTCCGGAACAGCGAGCCGATTGAGGGATCACCGGCAAATTTGCCATCGGAGAATACGGCAGCGGCGTAATTCGTGCCGTTCACGATAATCGGCCAGATGGCCGGCGCGCTCGCGGCGGTGCCGGCGTTGACGGAGCTGCTTGTGCCGGCGGTATTGGTTACCTGCACAGACGCGAGTCCGGTAATACCGGCGGGGACCTGGAAGTCGATTTGATTGGAGCTGATGTAGTAGACCGCGGCCGGCTTGCCGTTAACCGTCACCGAAGTGCCGCCGACGTTCGTGGGCAGCGCGTTGCCGAGACCGGTGAAATCGGAATCGGTCCAAAGGCGGGAGACGGTAGCGAGATTGGCGCCTTTCAACTGCGCCCAGGAGCCGGGCACGAGACCGCCGGGCGCATAGGTCGCTCCGTTGGCTACGGTGCCGGCGGTGAGCACAGGCGGCGCGGCAGGGGCAGCAGCGATGGTGAAGGTGCGCGACATGAATTGGCGCGCACCGGTGTCGCATCCGTTGAGAAAAAATATTTGGCCGGTCAGTTTGGTGTGACCCGCGGCGGCGCCGGGGGAGACCGAAGACGGATACCAGCCGTCGAACTGGCCGCCGTCAGTTTGGCCGGGGCACGGAGAAGCAAGGGGGAATTGCGAATTCTGAATCACTTGCGGTTCGGTCCAATCCTGGTAATCGAGACTGGTGGCTGTGGAGTAATACCAGGCGCCGATGCGGCTGCCTGTAGGACCGTTGACGCACACGAAGATCATCAGGTACAGCCCGAGGTCGTCGTTATAACTGATCTCGGAGTGGGCCTGCCCTCCATTGCCGCAGCCCGCGCCGGGCAGAGGGCTGGCATCCAAGCCGCCGATGCCGGGCTGGTCGAAGGAGCCGTTGTACCACTTCAGAAACGTTACGGGGTCGGCGCCGAGCCTGGCGCGCGCGACGCGAACCAGACCATCGGTGCTTCCGGCCGGGCCGGGACGATACAGGTACGTGACATAGACGTAATAGTTGCCGTCGGCGCTTTTGTCGACAAACGCGCTGGGGATGGCGTTGCCCATGGCAGGATGAGCCGCGGCCGGCTGCGGATCGGAGCTTTGCAGGACGGGATGCCGGGCAGGCCCGCCGAGAACGCCATTGATCGGCGCGGGCCAGGTCTTGCCGTTATCGGAAGAGCGGGCGAATCCGACGGTGGCGTAGAAGGGCTGCTGATTGACACCGCCCGGGCAATGGTTTTCGGCTTCGTAGAGCATGATCAGGTTTCCGGGCGGCAGAGTCGGGTCCTGAACCACGGAACCGGGCGCCGCGTAGTTGCCGTCGAATTCGGTCTGGTAAGTGGGATTGCATTGATCGATGGCTGTCGGCGGAGTCATCACCTGGCGGTTGTAACCCGCGGCGGTGGCGAACGAGAAGGTTTTCAGGTCCGTGGTTTCGAGCACGACGGCGCCGCCCGTGCCGCCGGAAATTTTGCTGGCGGCAAACACCAGGTACGAGTTGGAGCCGGTGGGAATGAACGTGGTGTGCTCGTCGGGCAGATCGACCAGGTGGTTGACATCGGTCGGGGAGTTCGGATAAGTCAGGGTCTGATCGGGTCCGACGGAGAATGACGTGATCTGCAGGCGATTGGGAGGCTGCGCCAGCAGAGCCGTGGCGGCGAGTGCGAGAGCGGCGGGAAGAGGACTCCTGCTTAGAGTAGGCATCATTAGTGTTGAGTTGGAATGACGATGGAGGCCGGTGAAGAGACCCCGTTGACGGTAATCGTGAGTGGATAATTCGCTTCCGGCATACCGGCAAATTGTGGCGGCACGGTGAAGTTGATCTGGAATTCGCCGGGATACAGCAACACCACGCCGTCGGCCGGAATTGTGATGGCGCCCATGGTGACGTTAACACCGCTGACAGGCTGGATATTGATGCGTACTCCCGCGGGCGTCGGGACCAGGCCCGTCGCGTAGAGTTGAACGACGTCGCCCGCCTTGGCCTTGCGGTACAAAGAACCCGCGGCGGGATCGCCGACGAATTTGCCATCGGGGAAATAGGCGCAGGGATAGCTGGCGCCGTTGGCGGCGCACGGGAAAATACCGGGCGCATTGTTCGCGGCCGCGGCGGTGAGCACGTTACTGCCTGCGCCGTTGTTGAACACTTGCACCGAGGCAGTTCCGGAGATTCCGGCCGGCACCTGGAAATCTACCTGAGTCGGTATGATGGCGTAGACGGCAGCGGGGATTCCGTTCACTTTCACTTCGGTTCCGTAGAGATCGGTGGGAAGGTTGTTGCCCAAACCGGCGAGGTCCGCGTCGGTCCAACCGATGTGCGTTACGTTGGCGAGTGCCGTGCCTTTCACCTGCGCCCACGAACCCGGGACCAGGCCACCGGCAAGATAGGTCGCGCCGTTGGCGACCGAGCCGGCAGCCAGCGCGGGAGGCGGTACGAGCTCGGCATGCGCCTGCTGAATGGCGGCGGGAAAACTAATGGCGTCGGGGGGCAGCACCTCAATATACTCCGCGTGCAGGCTGTTCGCTTTACCCAAGGGGTAGATACCCACTTCGAGCAGCGACAGATACATGGCGGAGGTACACGGCCCGGGTTTTGCGGAACCGCCAGAACAGGCGGCCTGTTGAAAATTGTTGTAATCGTTGGTCTGGAATCCAATCGCAGTCCCCCAGGTTTGCGCGGCGTATGTAACGTAAGGCTGCGCGGGCTGGCTCAGATCGAGATTCTGGTACGAGACGGAAAGGCGCCCGAAGAACTTCTGGCTGGCCAGCGCCAGTAAGGCCGCATTTTGATCACGCACTGCGGCTGTATTGAAACAGGGCGCCGGAGAGTAGTTGGGATCCGACGGGCTCGTGGGCCAGGGTGGCTGGTATGCACAGCCGGCATCGTCGATTGCGGGGAACGGATATTCGAGATTGGAATCGCCGGAAGCAGTGGGAATGATCTCGACCCCGAATAGCTTGTCGGGAAAGTTTTTCAAAAATGAATTGGTGAGCTGGTCCCACGCGGTGAGCAGGGTGGCCGCGCGGAAGGAAGGAGCGGCGTTCAACCAGGTTCTGACGGAGTTGGTCACGCAAGGCGTGGAGAGAATTTCGGCGGGCAAGCGGAGCTCGGAGGTGGTCCGATTGATGCCGGTAAGGCGCAACGAGGTGATCGCGGAGTAAGTGCCGGCGGTTTTGAGGTGGACGGAAAGGGCGGTCAACAGCGCGTCCCATTGGCTGAGGAACGCCGGGTCCCAGGGCGCGGCGATCGTTTCAGACGTGCAGGTGGACTGGCCGACACCCTCGCGCGGAGAGACGGAAAACGTGAGCGGCGTCGCGCCGGCATACGGTTTGGCATAGCCGGCGCCGCAAGCCGGGGCCTGGAACAACCAGCAAGGCGTATCCTGACCGGCGCGGATGGCCAACGCGATTTTCTTGTTGGACTGCATCGCGGCGGCGACCCATTGATCGAGCGTTGACCATTGATATTGGGCTTCAGACGGCTCGAGAGAGGTCCACCCGAGTAACAGGGTCAAGCCGTCGACGCCCGGAACCGTGAGCGCCTGGTTCACAAGCGAGGCGTCCTGCGCGAGGTGCTCGGTGTAGACGTAGATGCCACGCGGATCGGCGGCGGTCTGCGCGTGAAGCGCGGCTGTCGTTAGCAGGATTCCGAACAATACCGGCTGAAGCGATTGCGGCATTGCGGGTCCTCAGTGTTGAGTCGGAACCACGATGGGGGCCGGCGGGTTCGAGTTGATCGTAGCGGGCGACGAGGCGCCATTTACGGAGATGGTAAGAGGATAATTGGTTTCGGCCAGGGTGGCAAACTGCGCCGGCACAGTGAAATTGATCTGAAATTCGCCGGGGTAGAGCAAGACGGCGGCGTCCGCGGGCACTGTGATATTGCCGAGCGTCACATTCACTCCATTCACGGATGTGACGTTGATGCGCACGCCGGCCGGCGTGGGCACAAGACCGGTGGCATAGAGCTGAATGATATCGCCGGCCTTGGCCTTGCGGTACAAAGAACCCGCGGCGGGATCGCCGACGAATTTGCCATCGGGGAAATAGGCGCAGGGATAATTGGTGCCGTTCGCCACGCAGGGAAAAATGCCGGGCGAATTATTTGCGGCCGCGGCGGTGACCACGTTGCTACCGGCTCCGTTGTTGAAGACCTGGACTGACGCGGTTCCCGCGATGCCGGCCGGCACCTGGAAGTCGACCTGAGTGGGAACGATGGCATACACCGCCGCCGGGACACCGTTCACTTTCACTTCAGTCCCATTGAGATTCGTGGGCAAGGCGTTTCCCAAGCCGGTTAAATCGGCATCCGTCCAACCGATGTGGGTCGTGTTGGCCAGGTTCGTGCCTTTGAGCTGCGCCCAGGATCCGGGGACCAACCCGCCTGAGAGGTAGGTCGCGCCGTTGGCTACCGAGCCCGGTGTGATGGCGGGTGCGGGAGCACCTGTGGTGATGGTGAAGGCGCGCGCTGAAAACTGGCGGCCCGGAGAAGGCGTACCGACGCCTTGGCAGCCCCACAAGTAGAAGACATACCCGGTGAGGGAAAGATGGCCTGGATTCTTGGCCAGCGACATGAACGTCGGGTAATAGCCCTTGTAATCGGGGCAGCCGCCGGTGTTGTCGAACGTGCTCCAGGAACCGGCGATCTCGTTCGGGCTCGACCATTGCGTCTGATCGGAAAGATTGTAGCTGGTGGAGTAGAACCACGCCGCGCCTTGGCCCGTGCTGCTGCCGGGACCGAGCGCCGGATCGCCCGGGGATACGCAGAGGAAGAGGAGCAGGTATTGCTTCGTGTCATCTACGTAGCTAATCGAGCTGCCATATTGATTCTGCGCGGGAGCCTCGCAATTCTGGAACGCGCCTGCCGGCAAGACGCTCGTTTCGGCTCCGCCGAGGCCGGGGGAGGCGAAAGCCTGGCCGTTCCATTTCTCGAAGGTGAGCGGCGCGGTGCCGCCATTCAACGGGGCGCGCGCGACCCGCACGTTTCCGGAGTTGGTGTACAGGTAGGTTGTGGGCCCGCCGGCGACGTCATCGGCGAAACCCGAAATCTCCTGCTCGCCGTACTTGGCGGTGAGCGGCTGTGCGGCGGCCATCAGCGAAGCCAGCGAGATGGGCGGAGTAATTACCGGATACCGGCCGTAGGCAGCGGGCGGAGTCGTGGTGCAATCGTTTCCCATGCAAACGTTTTTACCGAGCGCGCCCATCGGTGAATTCGGGCCTTGCGTGGCGTTGACACCGGGCATCGCCGTGAAGGTGAACGTGGAAGCGCCTCGATAGGTGGGCCAAGTCTTGCCGTAATCGATGGACGTGGCAATCGCGAGCGAGATGTAGTCATCGGTGTTGCTCAGGACGGGGCCGCCGGCGTTGCCGATACACGCGTTGGTACCCTCGTACACCATCAACAGAGCACCCGCGCCGGCGGTCGGGTCCTTGACGATAGAACCCGGCGCGGCGTAGTGCATGTCGAAGGTCTGGTCCTGATGCGCGGGGTTGCCGTCCGCGACGGTCGGACAGACGTCGCCCTTGGTGGAGGGGTTGAACACCTGGCCGAAGCCGCCGGAGTAAGAACCGTAGGCGTCGGTCCTGGGTAAATCAAGGGTCCACTGGCCGTTGGCATTCGGCCCGGCGCCTCCGGAAAGCACGCCCACTCCGATACTGGCATGCCCGGTCTCCGCGCTGGCGAGGAAGAAGAGGTAGTCCTGATTGGAGCCTAGTGTCCCGGGAGCAAAGACGGTGGAGTGCTCGTCCGGGGCCGCGCCGAATCCGAAGGAGCTGCTATTGATCGAGGAGCCCGACGGGTTGAGCACCAGTTGATGAGTGTCGAAGGTTCCGCTCGGGCAACTGCCCGGGCCGCCCGTGCCGGTCGGGCTGCAGACGGAGATCGCGGTGATGGCAAGCGGCGGCGGGGTCTGGGCGAGCGCGGTCGCGGCAATCAGAGCGATGGAGCAAAGGAGTGGGGAAGGGCCGAAGCGCATGAGAGATGTGAACACCGTAAACCGGAGCAAGTTATTCGAAACCGCTGTTATTTGGGCTTGGGCGGGTATTTCTCGAACGACTTTTTGACCATATCGTCGAGCTTGCCTTCGATCTTGTTGGGGTCGCTCTTTTCTTCGCGGGCGATCGCGCGCCAGACCAGGGAACGGGTGGTGGGATCGCGCAGATCGATGACGAGCGTGCCTTCGGTATAAGGCACGCGGACGATGCGCGTGCCCCAGCCGCGCCAGCCGGCGGGATAGGCCTCGCGTTCGACCCGGCGCGCCGAGCCGAGACGATAGCGCACGTTGAGGTCGGATTTGCCGGTCACCATGGCGAGGCCGCGGGCCGTCAGGTATTTCTCGATGTCGGCGTCGATGCGCTTCTTGACCAGCTCGCTGTTGAGCGCGGGGTTTCTGCTGCTCAACTGACCGTCACGGATGGCGAAGGTCTTGTACCGGGAGAAGTCCGTGGCCTGGTCGAATTCGACGTTGATGTTCTGCGCGAAAGCGCCGGCGGCGGCGAGCAGCGCGAGGAGTGCAATTTTCATTATCGTGACTCTATCATGAGCGGTTAAGTTGTGGACGTGCCGCCCCAAAGTTCATTGATGGGGCCGTAGAGATTTTGATCGGAAAAGGGAACGTACTCGAAGCCGCGGCCGAAAGGGTCGTCGTGGCGGACGGTGGTCCAGTCGATGCCGAGGGCGGAGTAGATCGTCGCTTCGATGTCTTCGGGATTGATGCTGCGGCCGCGGCCCCAACCGGGGTCGGCGGTGGCGGAGCCGTCTGCGGTGGTGGAGCCGATGGCGCGGCCGCCTTTCACGCCGGCGCCGGCAAAGACGGCGGATTGCTGCAGCCAGTGGTCGCGGCCCCCGGCGGCGGAGAGCGGACCGACGGTGCGTCCGAACTCGCCCACCATGACGACCATCGTCTGGTTGAGCAGGCCGCCGGTTTGCAGATCGGTGAGCAGTGCCGAATATCCGTTGTCGAGCGGCGTGCCCATCGTGTAAAGGTTGTTGCCTTTCGGGTTCTGCTGGCCGTAGATGTCCTGGTGCATGTCCCAGTTCAGATTGGTGATCAGAATGAAGCGCGTGCCCTGATTGGCGGCCAGGACCTGCTTGGCTACGAGGCACGCGTTGCCGAAGGAACTGCTGCCGTAGCGGGCGCTATCGGTGGACGAGAAGGCGAACGTGGAGTCGACTACCTTGTTGTACATCATCTGCTGCGCCGCTGTGTAGAAGTCGTTGTAATCCTGGAGAGGTTTTCCGTAAGGAGAGTTCGTGCGCAGCGGGCCGTCGATGGCCTGCAACTGGGTATACATCTGGCTGAAGCGGCCTCCAGCAGCGCCGACCGGGTCATCCGGATTGGTGGTGTTAGGAATTCCGGTCGCGAGCGGATTGAGCTTGAAGGGGGCGTAGGTTGCCGGGAAGTAGCCGTTGGTCACGCAGGCTCCGGAGTTCAAAGCGATGAAGGCCGGGAACAACTGGCCGGGCTGTGTTTTTTCAATGGAGACCACGCTGCCGATATTCGGCGCGATGTTACCGAGCGCCGCGGCCGGATTACGGCCGATCTGGGTCCAGTGCTGCGCCAGAGTATGAACGAGGGCGTGCGCCTGCATGGAACGGACCAGCGCCAGGTTGGGGAGCAAGGCTCCGATCTTGGGAAGCAGGCCCATCGGCCAGTTGATTCCGTTGACCGTGGCAGGCGCGAAGTTCGTCGGGGTGACCCCGTTCACCACCTTTAAATCGAAGGTGTCGGTGTGGCTGATCGCGCCGGCCAGGAGGATAAAGATTACATTCTTGGCCGTGTTCTGCGTGGCGACGCCCTGCGACGTCGGCGGCTGTTGCGCCTGGCCGAGCCGCGGCAGCAGAAAAGATCCGGTCACACCAGCGCCGGCGATCTGGAAGAATTGGCGGCGGCTCACGTAGGGACGCTGGAAGAACGTCAGGTGATGGTGCGGATGCCGCTTGAAAAATCGTCGGACTCGGTCGCGCTCGCTCATGGCAGCTCTCCGTCAGTAGTTGAAAACGAAATCGACCTTGTTATAGAGGGACCACAGCAAGTTTTCCGCCTGCTGGCTGCGGGTTCCGGAGGCGAGCTGGCTTTCGGCCGTGGCCAACTCCTGGCCGTTGGGATGCCGTGACAGCACCGCCATAAAGAGGGTGTCGATGAGCTGGGAGTCGGGCAGGCTGAGATTCTGCACCAGCAGGCTGCCGGCGGGGCCATTGGATTTCACGCGGCTCATCACGAAGGGATCATTCATCAGGTCGAGCGCCTGCGAGATGGAGCCATCACCGCTGCGGACTTCGTCATCGCGGTTGCCGCGGAGGAAGGCATCGAGAAACGGCGTGACAGCGTTGCCGGCCGAGGGTGTGTTCAGCGGCTCGGGAAATTGCATAGCCCAGTTGAGCGTACCGTTAGATGCCACCGTATAGGCCGGAACAATATTGCTCGATTGCGCGATCGCATCGTGCACTTCCTCGGACCAGAGCCGACGCACGAAATGGCGGGCGTAGAGCGCGTCCCACGCCGAGCTGTAGGCGCCGTTGTAGCGCGACGAAAGCTGGTAAGCCTGCGAGTTCACGATGGTTCGCATCAGCCATTTCAGGTCGTATTGATGGTTGATGAAATCCTGCGCCAGCGAGTTGAGAAGCTGCGGATTGGTGGGCTGCAGCGTCCAGGGGGCGGCCGGCGGATTATTGGGATCGAGCCGCGCGGGGTCGAACTGGTCCGGCGGATCCACGAGCCCGACTTGAAAGAAGTACGCCCAGAAGCGATTGACGGTGGCGCGCGCGAATTGAAAGTCGCTGGTGATGTCGCGCGCCAGAGCTTGCCGGTAACTTTCGCCGGAGCGCGGCGTATCGCCATTGAAGAAATACATGGGAGCCACGTTGGTTTGGGCGCCGCTCGGTTGGCGCGGCGGACGGTTTCCGGTGGTGGTGTTCAGGGGATAATCCAGGTGCGCGGCCTTGGTATTGTCGGCGACGTTCCAATAATAGGGCTGGCCGTTGACGGCGCCCGGAGCCGCCGTGCGGGTTGCCTCCGTGTGTGAGAGGTATGACGAGAGCTGCCAAGCTTCATAGCGCGTGGTCTGGCTGCCCCAGAGGCTGAGGGCATCCAGGTGTCCGTGTCCGTTGTGGCAGAGCAGGCAATTGACGTGGGCAATGCCCATGAACATATCGAAGATGTTGGCAGTCTGCTGATCGAAGATGTCCTGAATCGGGCCGCCGGTCACAACGCCGCCGGCCAGCAGGTTCAGCGTGCCAAGCTGATAACTGTTAGTGCCGGTCGCGGTGATCAAATCACGCGCCATTTGATCGTAGGGCTCGTTGGCGGTGAGCGCGCCGCGAACGTAGTCGTTGAGGGCCTTGACGCCGTCGGGAAAGCGCCGGATCTGCGAATTTTGAGAATTGTTCTGATAGAGGTCGCCCAGGAACATGGTCCACTTGTCAATCCATTGGGGAGCCGCAATCAACTGGTCAACCAGGCGGGCCCGCTTATTGGGAGTGGTATCGGATACAAAGGTCGAGACCTGGCTGGGGCTGGGAATGCGGCCCGTTAAATCGAGGGTGACGCGACGGATAAATTCGTAATCGGTGGTTGGAGGAGCCGGCGTGACGCCGGCGGCCTGGAGCGCTCCAAATATATAAAAGTCGATGGTGCCGGGCTCGGAAGGCTGGGCGAAACTGAAAGTCCGGCTGTCGGGGGGAACAAACGCCAGGCGCGCGGCAACATTCCGGGTGAGGTCTCCCACGGCCGCGCGGTGGGGAGTCAGGTTATTCAGATTCAAGGCCTTAGAGACGAATTCGTTGTACCTGGGGCCGAACAGGAGGCACTCCGGGTGGGGCACCACAAAATCCGGAATGCCATCTTGCGCCGAGGCCGCCGAGGCCAGAATCAAAAAGCAGGAAATGAATCCGCGGCACATATGTCCAGTTCCTTTACATCAGTTCCTTTGGTAGTGAACCCGGATTGGCGCGGAAACACTCGTGAAAAAACAGTAGCGGTTTTCAATGGCCGCGGCAATGCTATCCGAAGTTAGACAGGCTCGGGCGGAGGCTTGATATTCTGGAACGCGGGACAAGGAGGGATTTCGATGAGACTGACTCGAGGATTGGTGCTGGTGCTGGGCGTATTGGGGGCGGCGGCGCTGGTGGCCCAGATTCCGCCTCCGGCGGGAAAGCGCTCCGGGCCGGGCGTGCAATCCGCCGCCGATGAACGCGAACCGGAGGTGCTGAAGGCTTGCAAGACGCCGCCACCGGCACGCGCGGGCGGACCGCGGCGCGGCGGAGCGCGCGCCCAGGAGAGCGGTCCGCGCCAGTACACGGTTAGCGAAATTCCCGGCGTCATCGCCGCCGGACAGCAGTGGAAGGAAGTGTGGCAGGTGGACGGCAACAACGCCGACGGCATCATCGCCACCAAGGACGGCGGCCTGCTGATCGCGCAGAACGACAACAGCGACGTGATCAAGCTCGATAAAGACGGCAAGACTTCGGTGGCGTACAGCGGCACCAATACCGGCGGCTCGATGGCGATGAATGCCAAAGGCGCCATCTTCGTCGCCAACCGCGGGCTCAACCCGTCGATCGAAGAACTCGCGCCGAAGCGGCGGACGCTCGCCAATCGTTACAACGACGATCCGATGGATTGCATCGGCGGCGTGCTCAACGATATTGCGGCCGACAGCAAGGGCGGCGTGTACTTCACGATGGGCGGGCTGTTCTACGCCGATCCGAAGGGCAAAGTCACGCGCTATGGCGAGAACCTGACTACAAACGGAATTGTACTCAGCGCCGACGAAAAGCACGTATGGGTGACGAACGGGCCGGCGCTCGCCGAATTCGACGTACAGAAAGACGGCTCGCTTACCAACCAGCGCGAGTTCGCCAAACTCGGCGGCAACGGCGACGGCAGCACGTTCGATTCCGAAGGGCGCCTGTACGTGACGACGAGCGCGCCGGGCGTGCAGGTGATCGGGCCGGACGGCAAGGATCTCGGCACGATTCCCACGCCGCGCGGGGTGATCAGCGTCGCGTTCAGCGGCCCCGACCGCAAGACGCTGTACGCGGTATCGCGCGACAACGCGCAGAACAAAGACTGGATTATCGCGATTCCGATGATGGCGCAGGGTCCGAAGGGGCGCGCCAAGTAGAAGCAGCCGGGGAGCTGGACTTATTTGCCGACGAGGTGGCGCAAGTCGCGTTCGTTCTCGTTGCACACGAACTCGATCAGCTCGGTGTCGGGAATCAATTCGGGATGCAACTCGGCGGTCCACGGCCGGGTGTACGCCTTGGGATCGTCGACGGTGATCTGAACATCCATGTGGCCGAAGTCGCGGCGGCGCATGCGTTCGAGGAGATGCATGCCGTCGGTGGTGGGATTGCCCTGGCCGGAAAGCCAAGCCTTGCCGTTGAAGCCGTTCGATTCGACGACTAGGGTGTCGCCTTCCCAATGGCCGGTGGAATAGCCCATCCACGTTGGGTTGGGATCTTTGGGGAGGGCGCGGCCATCGAGGAAAACCTGGCGAAACTCGTTCTGATATTCGTAGAGCACGATGAGAAGCTCGGGGGTTTGGACGATCTTGTGAATGTCGAACGCGTCGGCCTTGGGCAAGCCGCGGGGCAGGCAGCGCGACTCGGGATTGTTGAGCTGGTTGTTGACGGTATTTTCCTGGAAGAGCGCGAGCGCAGCCGGCCGCCAGGGGATGGCGATGCCCTTCAGATAATAGGCGCTGTCGCGCGAGTTCAGGTGCTCCCACATGCCCGAGAAATCGGGTTTCCCATTCGGGGTGCGCGGCGCGGGCGCGGAGAGATCCGCGGCGCCGTCGGGCTTGCGCGGAATACCGCGGGTTTTTTCGAGCCACTGCGCGTTCAGCGAGGCCGCGAGCACGGCGAAAATCATCGCAGGGCGCAGAGTCATCTTTCAACGTTAGCACCGATCCGCAACGAAGACTTCGTGCCAGGAGTGGTCCGCGGGGGTCCAGCGAAAGCGCTCGCCGGTGCAGGCCTTGAGGTCGGAAACGAGCAGCGTTCCGTGGCCGCGGGTGCACAAGAACCGGACGCCGGGCCGGTCGAGGATCAGACTACCTGGCGAACCCACAGTCACCGGCATGGACACGAGGCGGCAGCAGACGGGGCAGCGCGCGAGCTGATCTTCGACCGACCAGCGGAGGGCGAAAGCGTGGGCCAGGAGCAGCAAGGCAACGAGGGGCGCGGCGGCGCCGGGAATCGACGCCGCCGATGACCGGGATTGGCAGGGCGGCGACCTCGGCCCAGCAAGCGGCGAAGCGCTCGATATAAGTTGCGGGTTTCCAATCCTGGCGGTAGCCGTCGGTCATGGCTTGGAGGGCGGCCGGGTCCTCGCCGGGAATGATTTGAGCCTTGGCGTTGATGCCGGACTTGAGCGAATTGAAACGAGAGACAGCTTTGCCCTCCGAAGAGCGATGGCCGGTGGAGAGCTGCGAATTGCGACGATTCGCCTCAATCTGGCGCAGAGAAGACATGTGATTCCGGCTACAGGGTAACCGGGGAGCGGGCGGGGCGGCGGTAAGTGGGTGCAGGGGCGGGGAATCGAGGGACAGGAGTGCCGTGACTCAGGGGAAGGAATGGGGAGGAAGGAAGCGGGCGCGGACGAGCCGCGCCCGTTTTCGAAACTTGGGTCTAGCTGCCGGGGGTCATCAAGTGGGCAGTGGTGGTGCCGGCGTTCATGATCCAGACGCCACCTTGCCGCCCATTATCGGGAAGACCGAGCGATTGTGAAGTGGCGCCCGGAACAGCGATGGTGGTGTGCATCCGGGCGTGGTCCTTATCCATTCCCATTTTGTGAATGAATACGGAGCCGAACTCGGGCTTGACGCGGGTTCCGTCTTTTTCGGCTTTATCGAACGCCGCCTGACGGGCATCTTTGTCGGGGATCGCTTCAAATTTCAGGTTCTGCGCCACGCGATCGAGATTGGCAATGCTGGTGCACTCAACGGTAAACGGCGGGTGCCCGGGCCTGCCCGAGAGATCGTAGCAGACCATGCGGTTGGTACCCTTCTTAAGGGTGTCGTAGGTGTTGTCAGCTTTCCATCGGATAACGGTGACGCCATCCTTCAACTGGGCAGGCGCCGCGGACTGGGCCAACTCAATGGCCTCCTGGTCGCCTTGCGCGAATGCGCCCGCTCCGATGAGCAGCGCACTAATCACGAGTTTTTTCATTCGGTAAACCTCCAAGTTTGCAAAAATAGCCGGGCCTCTAAAGCAAGATATCTACTATATCGTAAACGGGGCGCGGAGGGTGTTAACGCGGGCCGATCAATTCACGGTATAGCGGGCGCGGAGGGCAAAGGGGGCGACTTCAATATCGAATTGATTGCCGGCCGAGCCCACCATTTGATAGGAGCCGCGCATGGAGCCCGTGGGTGTTTTCAAAGGGCACCAGGAAGAATACTGGAAGGATTCGCCGGGCGCGAGAGTCGGCTGCTGGCCGATGACGCCGGGACCGCGCACGTGCTCGACGCGCTGGTAGGCATCGGAAATGATCCAGTGGCGGCTGATCAATTGAACGGTATCGAGGCCCTGGTTGGTGATGCGGACGGTGTATTGAAAAACCCAGACATCCTGCATCGGCTGCGAATTTTCCGGAGAGTATTGCGACAGGACTTCGACGCGGATATCGTGCGTAACGGCTTCCGAGATTGGCGCCAACTCCGAGTGCAGATCAGGCATTTCTACCCGCATGATAACAGGTCGGGCGGCGGCGAGCCGTGATAACGGCTTCGCCGCACCAGTTCTTCAAGGAAGGGGCGATTGCCAGGACCGCGGAATCGAGGGCTTCGAGGGTGTGCAGGGCCAGGCGCGCCCAGGCGCTTTGGAAGCGGCCTCGCAGGAGGCGCTTGCCCATGGCAAACAGATTCATGGGCTGAACGCGGAATTCGGAGAAGAACGGGTCGAGGGCCTGGAGATCGCGGCGCGCGAGGATGATACCCTCACCCTGGTCCTCAGGCTCACCCGCGAGCCGCGCGCGGAAGCGGCGGGCGCGATTGAGGAGCGGATTACCGCCCCAGGTTTCGCACAACACGAGGCGCGCGCCGGGCTTCATCACGCGAGCGAGTTCCTCGACGGCGCCGGGGTACTTCATGGTGTGGTGCAGAGCGGCGCAAGCGAAGACCAAATCGAACTCGGAGTCGGGCAGCATATCGAGCCGGGCGGCGTGGGCGGCAACGCCGCGCACGGAAACTCCGGAAGCGCGGGCGCGTTTTAATGCTAATTCGACGGCGGCGGGAGAGAGATCGAGCACGGTAACGTGGGCGCCTTCGGTGGCAAGCCAGAGCCCGAAGTCGGCCGGACCGCAGCCGTAATCCAGAACATTGAGTCCCAGGGCCGGCTCGGCGGCGAGGGCCCGCATGGCTTGGGAGTACAAACGCCGCCGTTCATAAAAGGGGTGCGCCGGAGCTGCCAGGTTGGCGCGGAGCACACGGCCATCGATGCGGAGGGCGTGATCGGGCAGGGCGAGGAATTGCGAGTACTGGCCGTCGTAGAAATCGCGCTCTCGATCGAAACTAATCACGGCGTGAAACCCGGCTGTTTACAAGAGATACGGGAAAATGGGCGGTTTGAATCCGCCTCGCAGCACCATGATATCCTGAGTCCGGAATGTTCAGCCGCCCCCGGAAAGCTCGAGTTCTTTTCGGATTATCGGACGTGGTCCTGGTGACGCTGGCATTTGAAGCGGCTTACCAGACGCGTGTGCCGCTGCATTTCCATTTCCTGTTTTATCTGACGGTCGAGCAGAAAGCGCTGCTGCTGGGCTTCTCGCTGGTGTCGTGGGTATTGACGGGGCTATGGCTGGAGATTTATGAAAAGCTGGATGCCGGCCATCCGCGCGTTATTTTGCGCGACGCCGCGCGCCAGTGTGCGTGCGGAGCGCTCTCGCTGCTGATTTTCGAATACGCGATCCGCATGGACTTGAGCCGGTTTTTCCTGGTTCTGTTCGCGGTATATGCCTGGGTGCTGCTGCTGCTGTTCCGGCTGACGGCGGGGCGGGTGGTAGGGGCAATCCGGCGCGAGTTTGCGGCGCCGCATTACGTGATGGTAGTGGGCACCGGGCAGCGGGCGGTGCGGATGGCGCAAGCCTTGGAACGGTCGTCGGACTATGGCATCCGGCTGCGCGGTTTTTTGAGTGAGCAAGAGAATCCGCAGCCGCAGGAAATCGCGCTGAACGCGGTATACCCGGTGCAATCGGTGGCGGATCTGCCGCAAGTTCTACGGCAGCATGTGATCGATGAAATCATTTTCGCCGTGCCGAGCGAGAGTTTGGCGCGGCTGGAAGAGTATTTTCTGCTGTGCGATGAAGAAGGAGTGCGGACGCGTGTGGCGGTGGATTTTTTTCCGCACGTCAACAGCACGGTGACGCTGGACCGGCTGGGGGCAACCCCGCTGCTTACATTTTCGGCGGCGCCGTACGACGAGATCCGGCTGTGGTTGAAGCGCGTGCTCGATATTGCGCTGGCGGCGGCGGGGCTGGTGGTGCTGGCGCCGGTTATGGTCATAATCGCAATTGTGATCCGCGCAACGTCGCCGGGGCCGGCGATTTTCCGGCAGGTGCGGTGCGGGCTGAACGGGCGGCGGTTCGTGTTCTACAAATTCCGGTCGATGTGCGAAAACGCCGAGCAACTGAAAGAAAAAGTGGCGCACCTGAGCACACGCGAGACCGCATTCAAGATTCCCGACGATCCGCGGCTCACGCCAGTCGGCAGGTATCTGAGAAAATTCTCGATCGACGAGTGGCCGCAGTTATGGAACGTGCTGCGGGGCGATATGTCGCTGGTGGGCCCGCGCCCCGCGGTGCCGAGCGAAGTCGAGCAATACAAGCGGTGGCAGCGGCGGCGGCTGCGGATGCGGCCGGGGCTGACCTGCCTCTGGGCGGTCGCAGGGCGCGATCACCTGGATTTCGAGACCTGGATGAAGATGGATATGCAGTACATCGACAATTGGTCTCTGGCCCTGGATTGGAAGATCCTGATGCGGACGATTCCGCGGGTCTTGGCCGGGCACGGAGCCAATTAAAGACGGATTTCATGCACCTGACTCCTACACAAGATGAAGTGGTGTCCGTGCTCCGCGAGACGGGCGCCCTTCGCGACGGCCACTTCGAATATTCGAGCGGCTTACATTCGAACGAATATCTGCAGGTTCCGCTGGCGATGCGGTATTACCAGTACCAGCGGATGTTCAGCGTCGGGCTGAGCCGGCTGCTGCGGGCGAACTCCGAAATTCGCGCGCTGGTGCCGCAGCTTTCCATCGTGGCGCCGGCCACGGGCGGGCTGCCGGTGGCGTACGGAGTCTGCGAGGCGCTGCGCGCCAAACAGGTTTACTGGGGAGAGGCCGACCAGGACGGCGGCCCCATCCGGTTTCGACAATACCTGGAGCAGCACCCGGGGGAGCCGGTAATTCTAGTGGACGATATCCTGCGCACGGGAAACAAACTCAGCCAGCTTAAAAAGCTGCTCGATGCGCGCGGAGCGCAGGTCATGGCGCTGGCAGTGATCATTTACCAGCCGAACCCGCAAGTCCAGGATTTTGGGCCGCTGCCGCTCTATCACCTGGCGAAACTCGAGGCGAGCTATTACACTGACAGCAGCCGCTGTGAACTTTGTAAACGGGGTGTGCCGCTGGACCGGGTGCGAACCTGAACGTAACCCTCAAAGGAGGGGCAAAATGTGTAATCAAACGTGCCTACAGGATCCCCGATTTCCTGTAGGTTGAAGACCTTACCTCGCAATGTCGGGGTTTTGCCCAATTGAAGTGCAGAATGTAAAAAACACGTGACAGGTATGCTAGATTACATTTCCGGCTCAATCGATTTCCACAGGTTTTTCCACAGAGCCGTGGAAAAAAGGATTGTGCCCGCATGAAGCTGACGGCTCTGGACTGGGCGGTGGTCGCGGCGTATTTCGTTTTCAATCTGGCAATTGGTTTCTATTACAAGGGCCGGGCGGGAAAGAATACGGGAGAATTTTTTCTGTCGGGGCGCAACGCGCCGTGGTGGCTGGCGGGGACTTCGATGGTGGCGACGACCTTCGCCGCGGACACGCCGCTGGCCGTAACCGGCATGGTGGCGCGCAACGGTGTAGCGGGGAATTGGTTGTGGTGGAACGCGGTCGCGAGCGGGATGCTGACGGTTTTCTTCTACGCGCGTTTGTGGCGGCGATCCGGCGTGATGACAGACGTCGAGTTCGCCGAGATTCGGTATGCCGGTAAGCCGGCGGCTTTCCTGCGCGGGTTTCGCGCGGTGTACCTCGGGATTCCGATCAACTGTATCATCCTGGGCTGGGTGAACCTGGCGATGGTGAAGATCCTGTCGCTCATTCTAGGGGTGAACAAGGATTGGGCTTTGGGGATCGTGGTGGGGATCATCGCGGTGACGTCGTTCGTGTCGACGCTGTCTGGGCTGTGGGGGGTGCTGGTGACGGACCTGTTCCAGTTCGTCATCAAGATGACGATGGTGATCGTGCTGGCCGTAGCGGCGGTGCACGCAGTGGGCGGCATCAATTCGATGAAGCAGCAACTGGCGGAACTCGACCGCGCCAAAGGGTTGGCCACGGGGACGGCGGGTTCGGCGCTCAGCTTCGTGCCCGATCTGAATTCGGCATGGATGCCGATGATCACGTTTCTGGTGTACATCTCGATGAACTGGTGGGCCACCTGGTACCCGGGGGCGGAACCGGGCGGCGGCGGCTACATTGCGCAGCGGATGTTCTGCGCCAAGGACGAGAAACACTCTCTGCTTGCCACGTTGTGGTTCAACATCGCGCATTATGCGGTGCGGCCGTGGCCATGGGTGCTGGCGGCGCTGGCGGCGGTAGTGCTGTACCAGCACGACCCGGGATTCCAGAGGGATCCGGAAACCGGCTACATCCGGGTGATGATCGACTATCTGCCGGCGTGGCTGCGAGGAACCATGGTGGCGGCCTTCGCGGCGGCCTTCATGTCGACGGTGGGGACCCAACTGAACTGGGGCGCGAGCTACCTGGTCAATGATTTCTACCGGCGTTTCGTACGGACGGATGCGTCGGACCGGCACTACGTACGAATTTCGCAGGCGGCGACCGTGCTGCTGACCATTATCTCGGCGGTGATTACGCGCTACATGGATTCGATCGCGGGAGCGTGGCAATTGCTGATCGTGACGGGCGCCGGAACGGGGACGGTGCTGATTCTGCGCTGGTATTGGTGGCGGATCAATGCGTGGAGCGAGGTCTCGGCGATGGCGACGGCATTCGTGGTATCGGTGGCGCTGCAGACCAAATACGGATTATCGAGCGCGGATCCGCGGGGATTTGCGTACATCATGCTGATTACGGTGGCGATCACGTCGGCGGTGTGGCTGGCGGTGACGTTCCTGACGGCTCCGGAGCCGGAAGCACAGCTGGTTGGATTCTATAAACGGGTGCGGCCTTCGGCTGCGCTGTGGAAGCCGATCGCGAAACTGGCGCCCGAAGTGCCCGCCGCGCGCGACCTGAAGTACAACTTTTTCGATTGGATCGCGGGCTGCGCGATGATTTACGGCGCGCTGTTCGGCACCGGAAAAGTCATTCTGAAGGAGTATGGAACCGGGATAGCCCTGCTGGCGATGGCGTTGGCCGGCGCGCTGTATATATATCGTGACCTGAACAAGAGGGGATGGAAGACGGTCGTGGAGTAGCGCCGCTGCAAGATGCTACATTGATAGCGTTGAACGCCGGAGCATGAATTCCATTTCACGAAGACTGCTGCTCGGAAGCATACTGAGCTGCGCGGTTCTGGCAGCACAGGATGGAGGCGCGGAGAAGCTCGCGCCCTTTTATCCGACGCCCGCGACGATTGTCGAGAAAATGCTGCAGTTGGGCGGTCTCAAGGCGGGCGAGAAGATGTTCGACCTGGGCTCAGGCGATGGACGCATTGTGATCATGGCGGCGCAGAAGTTCCATGCAGACGCGTACGGAGTGGAACTGGACAAAGATCTGGCCAAGCAGAGCATGGAAAAAATCCGCAAACTCGGCCTGGAGAAAACCGCGCACGTCCTGACGGGCGACCTGCTGAAACAAAACTACAGCTCCGCCGATTTGATTACGGTATATCTGTTGCCGGTGTCGAATGATAAGGTGCAGCCGCTGCTGGACAGGCAGTTAAAGAAGGGAGCCCGCGTGGTGGCGCACGATTTCGAGTTTAAGAGTTGGAACCCGGAGAAGGTCGAAAACATAGAGGATGATGGAGAGGGGCGCAGCCATACCCTCTATTTATATCGGAAATAGCCGTGCTGTTCCCGCCTGAGTTTTCCTGGCAGCGTTACGTTTCGTGGGCTCGCGCGCTGTTGTCGGCGGTCGCTTTAGCCATTACGCTTCTGCTACCGACGCCTGCATCGTCGCTGTTGTACGCGGTGCTGGGATTGTTTCTGGCGTACAGCGTCGCGGTGGCGATCCGCAGCCGGTGGCAGAGCGGCACGTTCGGCCTTCTGGTTCTGTTTACGGACACGATCTTCTTTCTGATTGTGGCGAGCTTCGGTACCGAACATCTGCTGTGGCTGGCATCGATATTCTATCTTTACCTGTTGACGGAAGCACTGGTGTTTTACGGGCAGGTGGAAGTGGCGCTGGTGGCAGCCGTGAGCGCCCTGTTTTGCGCGGTGCTGCCGGCCGCCGAGATTCATGTGCTGGAGCGGACGGTGATCGTGGCGGGCGCGCTCGCGTGCGGTTTCGCCGTGAACAAGCAGCGGCAGAAAGCGCAAGTGCAGGCGCTCGAAGCGCAGCTGCAGGAGGCCCAGAACGCCGCGGAGAAGGCGCGCGAAAGCGAGCGCATGCGAATCGCTTCCGATTTTCACGATGGGCCGCTGCAGAGTTTCATCAGCCTGCAGATGCGGCTGGAGATTGTTCGCAAGCTGATGGAGCGCGATTTCAACGCGGGCATGCAGGATTTGAAGCAGCTCTACGGGTTGGCGCAATCGCAGGTACGCGACCTGCGCGCGTTTCTTCACAGCATGCGGCCGGTGGACGTGGATGGCGCCAATTTGATGTCGTCGGCGCGGCGCACCGCGGAAACATTTCAGAAAGAGAGCGGGATGCCGGTGACGTTCCTGGGAAGCAACACGCCGGTCGGCCTGCCGCAGGAGATGAGCTCGGAAGTTTTGCAAATGCTGCGCGAGGCGCTGCACAACGTGCAGAAGCACGCGGGCGCCACGCGGGTGGCGGTCTCGATGGAAAAGACGGAACGCGGGCTGGAAATCTCCGTCGACGACAATGGGCACGGCTTCAAGTTCGCCGGCACGTACACGTTGGAAGAGTTGGAGCTGCTGCGGCTGGGGCCGGCCAGCCTGAAGCGGCGCGCACGGTCACTGAATGCGGAAATGCTGCTCGAATCGCGGCCCGGGCGCGGGGCGGGGCTGAAATTCCGCATCCCTCTGCAATAGGCAGGGCTACCTGGCGTTGAGATAATCCCACATCTGGGCGGCGCGCTGGAGGACGGCGGGTATATCTGTCGAAAGCATCAGGCGCCGGCGAACGAGGTCCCGCGACGCGCGCTCCACTTGATCCAGATACTCGCGGCGATTGCGATAGCGCTCCGCAATGGAGGGGCGGTCATCGCCGGCGCGCTCCCGGTCTTGCCTGCTGCGCGCGAAGGGCTCGAAGGATCCGACCAGGCCCGCCAGATAATGCAATTGGCCCATCTGCGGAAGCTGGATGTTCCAGCCGGTGTAGGTGCCGAGGGGCGCCGCGACTTCCGGCAGGCGGACGCCGCCCAAGTCGTTGCCGTCGGTATCCACTTGCGGCACTTGCACGGCGTAAGGCGCGCCGAGGGTCGGCGGCTCGATGGAAATGACTCCCCGCGAGGCGAACTCCGCGCCGTAATTCATGCGCCAGACTTGGGGCATGTAGCCGGGGAAAGGCAGCCCAGGGATTTTCGGAAAGCGCACGTTTTCGAGCGGCACCAGTTGCCGTTTGGCGACCAACGGGTATTGGGAAGGCGGGGGCTCGGTGTCGGAGCGGGCCCAGGCATCCAGATCCAGCAGCAGCGCGCGCGTGACCCAGCGCTGTTCCGCGAAATTGGCGTAGTGCTGCAGGCGCGGGCCGCTCACCGGGGGGAAGGGGCCGGAAGAATGCGCGGTGCCTGTGAGGAAATAGAGGCGGGAGCGCGGACCGAGGGCGACATCGCGCCGGCCATCGGGCGTGGTGGTAGTGAGCGAACCGGCACGCGCCCAGTATTCGGTGGACGAAAACGTATAAAAAATGCGCGGCGTGACGTGCGCGGCTTCGGCTTTCGCCAGCAGGCCGTCATCGGTAAACGGAGGCAGGTCGACCGGCCGCAGAATCGAAAGCACCGAATTGCCTGCCTGTCCGGGCATAGCGAAGCGGTGATTGACGCTGGCGCCGCCGGCGCCGGCGGAAGAAATCATGAGGGCGTCGAACGCGGCGCGCCCCTGCTCGTCAGCATTGAAGCCGTCATGCAGGAACTGGCGCAGTAGCCGCGCGCTTTGTGAGTATCCGTAGCCGATGATGCGGCGGAGGGAGGCAGGATTTTCGCGGAGCGTGGCACCGTTGCCGCCGTACTTCAGATAGGAAGCGAAATCGCGGATCGCGGCGAGGCCGAGAGCGGCGACGGGCGGGTCCTTCGCCTGGTAGATGGCGTCATACAGACCCGCCTGAAACCCGGTGGCCAGCACCACCGTGCAGCCGTTGGGTCCAAAGCGCCACTGGTCGCGAGGGATTTCGCGCGGAGTTTCATCGATGCGGGTACGGAAAGTGAGGCGGGCGTCAAGCTGCTGCGGATCGGCGGCGCAATACGAAAGCCCGAGGACGCTCCGCCGGTAATTCGATTCGGCGGCCGGGTAACTCTCGCGGACGATGCCTTGCACCGAGACCGTGGGGGCTTGAAACGCGAGGCCCTCGCCGGGGCTCACGTCGAACTGCCAGCCGAGAAACACGACCGTGAAGCCTTGTTCGAGCAGGAAGCGATCGCCCATGTCCCAGCGTTCGGGCGCGGCATCGCCGCCCTGGGCTCCGCTGATCAGATATAGCGATTGCGGACCGCCGCGGTTGACAACTTCGAGAAAAGCAGCGCCGCGGGACCGGCGAGCGTCCCTTGGGCGCCAGACCATCAGGTCGCCCGAGAATTCGACGCGGCCTTCCTTGTTCCTGGGCGCCAGTGAGACGTCAGTGATGATGCGGTTGGGGGCAAGCGCGGGATCGATGGAATAGTAAACGCGTCCCAAGATCCGCTCATAGGGGCCGACATCGGCGCGGCTGCGAATTTCGATGCGATCCACCGCGGCGGCCGCCATGGCGGCGAGCACCAGAAGGAGCGCAACGGCTCGCATGAGAGCGGCTATCCGCCGATGGAGTACATGGGCCGCGGGGGCGGCACAAAGCGGTTGGAGTTGATTTCGTGGCCGACCCACTTGGCGGCCACGTTGCGGCGCACCAGCGCGGCGATTTCGTCGTCGGAAGCGCCCGACCGCAGCAGCGTTTTGACGTCGTCCTCTTCGACCGCGAACAGGCAATAGCGGAGTTTGCCGTCGGCCGTGAGGCGGATACGGTTGCAATTGAGGCAGAAGGGACGGCTCACGGAGGCGATGAAACCGACGCGCCCGCCGCCATCCTCATATTCGTATTCACTGGCGGGCGCGCGGGGATCCGGATCGGGCACGACGCGCAGCGGGGAGATCTCGCGGCTGAGCATGGCGATGATGTCGTCCGCGAGCAGGACCTTGCTGCGATCCCAGAGATTCTGCGAATCGAGCGGCATGAACTCGATGTAGCGCACCTCGAATCCATTCTCGCGGGCATAGCGGGCCAGCGGGACGATGTCGGGCTCCACGAGGTTCTTTACGGCGACGGCATTGAGCTTGATCTTGGAGTAGCCGAGCTTTTTGCAAGCCTCGAGCCCGGCCAGAACTTTATCGATCTCGTCGCGGCGCGTGATCTGGAGGAAGCGCGCGCGGTCGATGGTGTCGAGATGGACGTTGATGCGCCGCAGCCCAGCGTCATAGAGCGGCGCCGCCAGTTGAGGCAACAGAACGCCGTTCGTGGTCAGCGCCATATCCTGAATTCCCGGAATGGCGGAGAGGCGCCGGATGAGGACGGGCAAGTCGCGGCGCACGAGCGGCTCGCCGCCGGTGATGCGCAGCTTGCGGATGCCGAGAGTGACCGCGATGCGAACGAAGCGCTCGATTTCTTCGAAATCCAGAATCTCGCTGCGCCGCACGAATTGCACATCAGTTTCCGGCATGCAATAGAAGCAGCGGATGTTGCAGCGGTCCGTGACGCTGATCCGCAGGTTGTCGTGGACGCGGCTGAACGAATCGATGAGCGGCGCGGCAGCCATATTATCCGAGAGCGAGCATGCGGTCGAGGGGCAGGCGGGCGCGCTCGATCATCTCCGGCGCGAGCTCGACACGCGGTTCCAGGTTCAGCAGGCAATCCCGCAGCTTTTCGAGCGTGTTCAGCTTCATGTACGGGCACTCGCTGCAGTTGCAGTTTTCGTTGGCTACGTAATGGAAGCGCTTGAGCGGCGCCTGGCGTTGCAGGGAATAGTTGACGCCGCTTTCGGTCATCACGATAAATTCGGGAGCGTCGCTGGAGGCGCACCACTCGATGATAGCGGAGGTGGAACCGACGAAATCGGCCAGCGCCAGCACCGGTTCCGGGCATTCCGGATGCGCCACCACCTTGGCGTGAGGATGATGGAGCCTGGCTTCGGCGACGCGGCGGGCCGGAAACGTGGCGTGCACAATACAGGCGCCCTGCCAGATCTCCATATTGGCGCGGCCGGTCTGCCGCTTGACATAGTTGCCCAAATTGCGATCAGGCAGGAACAGGACCGGCTTCCCGGCCGGAATCGAGTTGACCACCTTGACGGCGTTCCGCGACGTACACAAAATGTCGCTTTCCGCCTTCACCTCGATCGACGTATTGATGTAGCTGACGATGACGTGATCGGGATGGGCGCGCCGAAAGTCGCGAATGGGCTCGACGGGGCAGCTATCCACGAGGCTGCAGGCGGCCGCGCGGTCGGGCACCACGACAATGCGGTTCGGGTTCAGCGCCTTGGCCGTTTCGGCCATGAACCACACGCCGCAAAACGCGATTGCATCGCCATCGAAGTCCCGCGCCTTGCGCGCCAGCTCCAGGCTATCTCCAATGACGTCAGCGAGTTCCTGGATTTCAGGGCTCTGGTAGTGATGCGCCAGCAGGATCGCCCGGCGCTCCTTTTTCAGATCCAGGATTTCGTCGGTAATGGTAGTAGAAGCCAGCATGAGGGGGAAGTGCCGTTGTTAGTTAGTTTAGCAGACCCATCATAATGGAAGCAGTGCGCGTTCTGCTGATCTCGACCTACGAACTGGGCCGGCAGCCATTCGGATTGGCCTCTCCGGCGGCCTGGCTGAGCGGGGCCGGGCACGATGTGACACTGGCCGACCTTTCGCGGAGTTCCTTGCCGCGGGGGGCGGCCGAGCAGGCGGAACTGATCGCATTCTTCCTACCGATGCATACGGCCACGCGCCTGTTCTTGAAGGCCGTGGAGCGGGTTCGCGCCCTCAACCCGAGCGCCCATCTGTGTGCCTATGGCTTATACGCGCCGTTGAATGAGAGGCTCTTGCGCGAAGCCGGTGTGCGCACGATCATTGGCGGCGAGTTCGAGCAAGCGCTGGCGAACGTCGCGGGGCAGGTCTTCGAGCTGGGCTGTTCCGCTTCCACCGAGATCTCCCTGGAGCGCCAGCAGTTCCGCGTCCCCGACCGAACGGGCCTGCCGCCGCTGGCCTCCTATGCGCGGCTGGCGGTGAACGGCTCGACGCGCACCGTGGGCTACACCGAAGCCAGCCGCGGCTGCAAGCACCTCTGCCGGCACTGCCCGGTCGTCCCGGTATATGGCGGGGTTTTCCGCATCGTGCAGCCGGAGATCGTGCTCGAAGATATCCGCCGCCAGGTCGCGTGCGGCGCGGAGCACATCACATTCGGCGATCCTGATTTTTTGAATGGCCCGGGCCACGCGGTGAAGATCGTGGAAGCGCTGCACCACGAGTGGCCCCGCCTCACGTATGATGCAACCATCAAAATCGAGCACCTGCTGAAGCATCGTGACCTGCTTGGCGTGTTGAAGACCACAGGCTGCGTGTTCGTGACCAGCGCGGTGGAGTCGCTGGATGACGCGGTTTTGGAAAAGCTGGCCAAAGGCCACACTCGCGGCGACTTCCTGGAAGCGCTGGACCTCACGCGCGCCGCGGAGGTTCCGCTCTCGCCCACGTTCATTCCATTTACGCCGTGGACAACGCTCGATTCGTATCGCCGCTTCGTGCGCGACCTCGCCCGGCTGGATTTGTGCGAACAGGTCGCGCCGATTCAACTGGCGATCCGGCTGTTGCTGCCCGAAGGCTCCCTGCTGCTCGAATTGCCGGAAATCCGCGGGTTGGCGGAACCCTTCGATGCGCACGCGCTGTGCTATCCGTGGCGCCACCCGGACCCGATGGTGGACACCCTCTGGGCATCGATCCAGGAACTCATCAAGCGTGACGAGCGGCGCCACAGCACGCGCACAGAAACATTTCGCAAAATTGCAGAACTGGCGCTCGGTGGACCACTCGGCGGCGAAGAGCCGCGGCCGGCCCGCGCCACGATTCCGTATTTAACCGAGCCCTGGTACTGTTGAGCGGAGCCTACCGAAGAGCAGTTGGCTCTTTTGTGAAGTTTGGGAACAGGGCGGCGCCGGGTCTCAAGATGTTAATGTTGTGCCAACTGCCCCTGTTGAGCGCCGCAGCTTCCAGATTGGATCTCGGTGCTTGCGAGTTCCCGAGGAAGAACTAGAATAACGGAGGCTATGATCCGCCGCTGCACG
>DATGII010000093.1:0-12826 GCA_035295805.1 Bryobacteraceae bacterium
AGAAGCACGGCAGCTGGATGCAGAAGTACATCGGCGATGCGGTTATGGCTCCCTGGGTCGACTCGATCCGGCGCCGCGAACACGCGGAAACCGTGCAAGCTCTTCGCGCGTTGTCCGAGGCACGGCTGAAAGGCTTTGACGCGCCCCGGCAAGTCCGGACCGTCTCGCTCGAGGAGCTTGCCGCGTCGATGAATATGGCCGGCTAACGGATATGGAGCCTGCGCCGCCGTTGCCGCGAAATCACCGGATCCTGACAATAGCCGATGTCCGCCGCCTGATTCAATGGGCGCGAGGCTTCACGGACGCCCAGGGGCGAGCTTCCCGCGGCCTCGCCCGGCAGTTGGAGCGTTTGGAAAAACGGAACCGGCTCACTCCGGCGGCGCGATCGCTGTTTCAGACGGCTCTGGGCGTGTTGGGAGTCGATTCGCGCCTCCCGATCGGCATTCCGGTCGATGACACGCCGTACTGGTTGCGGGAGGGCCACCCGTTCGCGGGCTACCGGTCCAAGCCCGGGCTGCCCGGCAGCGCCGATATCGTGATCATTGGAGCGGGCCTCACCGGCGTGTCGGCCGCCTACCACCTTTGCGCGGCGGCGCGAGAGGGCAAACGGGTCGTGGTTCTGGATAAGGGCGACCCGGCGAGCGAGGCAAGCGGCCGGAACGGCGGCAATTTCGAGCTGCTACCGGAAAACTCCATCGGTATCTATGAGGGCCTGGCACGGGAGCGGCTGCGGTTTCTCCGGCGGTGTTATCCCGAGGTGCCTCCCGAAATTTTGCGGATCGAGAGTGAGCGCCAGGCATCGGTGGTACTCGGCCTGGCATTGAGAAACCGCCAGTTGCTCCACGAGATCATCGAACAGGAAAACATTGACTGCGACTTTGCACCGAAGGGCTGGCTGTACCTGGCCCACACGGAAAGCGAAGAGCAGGCGATTTGCGACGAAGTGGTGCTGGCGGCCGAGCAGCATCAAAGGATCGAACTCTGGTCGCGTCTCAAGATCCGGCGCGAATTCGGGTTTAATCGGGATCATATCGGCCGTTTCATCCCCGGGGACGGCTCTTATGATCCGTTTAAGTTCGTGTGTAGACTCTTCGAGAAGTGTCTCGCGTCGGGCATCGAGTTGTACACACGAATGGCGGTTCGTGAGATCCGGTCGCTGTCAGCGGATCATCATCGCGTGGTCACCGAAGCGGGGGAAATCGCGGCCGGGCGCGTGATCGCGGCCACGAACGCGTTCACCAGCCGGATTTTTCGGGAACTGGCGGCAATCCGCCCGGCTCAAAGCCAGATCGCTATCACCGAATTTGCGCCCGACCGCTGCCGCGGACGGATTGTCACCTCCGAAGAAGGGCCGGTCTATTTTAACCAGCCGCGCCGGCGGGCGAGGAATAATCTCGCGCCGCTATTGCTGGGCGGCGGCGCCGATCGCCGGACGGAGGATCCCGCTTCGAGGCGGCGCGACCCGAGAATCCACGCGAAGCTGCTGCGTTTGCGCGAAAATTTTTATCCTGAACTGAAGAAGCGGCCTTTTTCGGCCGAGTGGGTCGGCGCCTGCGGGTACACGCCTGACGAGCTGCCGGCGGTGGGGTTACTTCGAGCCGGAATCGTCATCGCCGCCGGGTTTAACGGCTATGGCGGCAGTTACTGCTGCGCTTCGGGCCAGGCCGCCGCCATCATGGCATTGACCGGCGTCCCCCCGGACTGGCTCCCGCAGGATGTCCTCTCTCCCAATCGTTTCGGCGCCCAGGCTCCTCTTTTTTTGAGTCAAACCGACAGTCTGTGGCGTATCGGCGCCTCTTTATGCGCACAGCTGCGAGCCGTGAATCGCCAGATCTCAGAGGCCATCGTCTTCTCCGCCAAAAGGCCGCGTGCTGCGAGCAGCGCATGTTCCGGAACCGCGCGTTCACCGGCTGCCAGCAGCTCGGCTGCGTCCACCGATCCGGACTGGCTGCGTTCCCTGCCGGGATTCGGCGAATTCAAACGGGCGGAAGCCGAAGAGTTGGTGGGTTTAATGCGGAGGTGGGAATTGCCGCGGGGTACGCTGCTGTTCCCGGAGGGCAGTACAGGAACCAGTTGTTTCATCGTCCTGAGCGGGGCCGTAAACGTTACCATGCAGGTGCGCGGCGAGCAGCAACTGCTCGCGAGTTTGCCGGGTGGCAGCATTTTCGGGCAGGTCGCAATGATCGAGGGCAGTCCGCGAACCGCGACTTGCCGGATTCACAAGGACGCGGTTCTTCTCGAAATCGAGCGCGAGGCGTGTCAGGCGCTCTTTGCCACCCGGTCGGACACGGCCATTAAATTTTTGGCGGCGCTCAACCGGGGGCTTATTTCCGCGCTGCGGGCGGCCGACCGCCGGCTGATGCGGCTGACCGTGGAAGGCTCCCGATCGGGCGACGCCCTGGCGTAAATTCCCGGCGGAATTCGGACGCCTGACCGCTCAGGCTGCCAACTCCGATTTCAGGAAATCGGCGATGGCGCTGGTGAGCGCGCGCGGATAATCGGTTTGCGCCATCGCGAGGGCCTGCTGCCGGATCAGGCGGCGTCCGGCCACGCGGAGCGTCTGGAAGCGCTGGCCGCGGCCTCGCAAGGCGAACTGGGGGAGGATCGAGTAGCCGAATCCGGCTTCCACCAGGCGTTTGATGGCTTCGGTGTCGTCGGCCTCCATGATCACCCGGGGGTTGATGCCGAGCTCATGAAAAAAGCGATCGATCATGGAGCGCATATTGCTGGCCTTCGGATAGAGAAGGAAGGGCGCATTCGCCAACTCGTCGGCCCGGATGGAGGTGACCGGGCCGCCCGATCCAGGGCGCCTGGCGGGCCGGAGCACGAGCAGTTCTTCCTCAAACAAGGGCAGGATGGTGACACCGGTTTGCTGCCAGGGCAGGGAAATCAGGCCGAGGTCGAAGCGCCTCTCGATCAACCCGGCCACGATGCCTTCGGTGGCGGCCACGGTGACGTGAATATCCGCCCGGGGAAAGCGCTTGCGCAGCAGGCGCAGCGGACCGCCGAGGCGGTGAATCAAAGTAGTGGCGCCGGTAGCGAAATGGAAGGGGCGCGAGTCGTCATCGGCGACGTTGGAAAAATCCTGCTGGATCTCCCGGATCCGGCGGACGACCTCGCGCGCATGTTCGGCCAGCCGGGATGCCTGTTCGGTGGGCACGATGCGGCGCCCGGAACGGACAAACAACTCGGTGCGCAGTTCAACGGCCAGGTTATGCAGTTGCAGGCTCACCGCGCCCGGGGAGAGGAAGAGTTTTTCCGCGGCGCGCGTCACGCTGGAATACTCCATGACCGCGAGGAACACCTCCATCTGACGTATATCCATAGGCTGTACTCTTGCCGAATCTTTTAGTTATGTTAAACGATCTCTTCTTAACTTTGCGGCAGTAAATTCGGGCGCCGGGAGATATAGTCCGGTATGAATACAGCCGATGTGGGCTGGCTCCAGGGAGAAGGTTATGCGAATAGTAGTAACCCGGCTGGCGATGGCCGTTTTGGTGCTACCGCTTGCGCTGTTCGCGCAGGAATTTCGCGGCACCATCAGCGGCATAATCACGGACGCGACCGGTGCCATGGTCGCGGGCGCGAGAGTCACGGTGACGGAAACGAATACGGGCACGAAAATTCCGACCGTATCGGGGTCTTCGGGCGAATACGCGGCGGCGTTTCTGCTGCCGGGCGACTACGAGATCGAAGTGCAAATGCAGGGTTTCAAAACATTCTCGCGGCGGGGCGTGCACGTCGGCGCAGGCGATCACGCGGTGATCGACATCCGGCTCGACGTGGGGGACGTAGCCACGACGCTGGAAGTAACGGAAGACGCGTCGCTGCTCACCACGGACACGAGCACGCTCGGCCAGGCGATCACGACCAAGGAAGTCGCAGAGCTGCCGATTAACGGACGGACGCCGATGATGGCGGCGGCGCTGGCGCTGGGAGTAATCGGCTATGCGCAGCCGACCCTGGTCCATCCGTTTGACTCGGGCGCCGCGGCGGGGTGGAGCGTCGGCGGCGCTTATCAGCAGACCAGCGAGTTGCTGGTGAACGGTTCCCCCAACGCCACGTGGGACGGAAGGCTGGCGTACAGCCCGCCGCAAGACGCGGTTCAGGAAGTGAGGGTGAAAGCTTCCGACACCGATGCGGCGTTCGGGCATACGGCCGGTGGAACCCTGAACCAGATCACCAAGAGCGGGACGAATTCCTTCCATGGCTCGGCTTGGGAATTCAATCAGCCGAATACGTTAACCGCGAACGACTTCTTTCTCAATCAAAAAGGCCAGGCGCGTCCGGTTACCCATTTAAACCAGTACGGCGTGACGGCGGGCGGACCCGTGTGGCTGCCCAAGGTTTTCAACGGCCGCAACAAATTGTTCTGGTTCTTCGCCTGGGAAGGGATGAAGGACGCACAGCCAAATCCCGCGAACCTCACGGTTCCCACCGATGCCGAACGGGCGGGAAACTTCGCTCAGCTGCTGGCGCCCACGAAGGCGAATCCGCAAGGAACCAAGCTTTACGACCCCTATACCGCGGTGGTGAGCGGCAGCAATATTACGCGCCAGCCTTTCACGAACAATCAGATTCCGCAAGTGGCGCCCTACGTTAACCCCGTCGCGCAAGCTTATCTCAAGTTCATACCGCAGCCGAACGCGGCGGGCCTCGAGGATGGCACCCAGAATTTCGTAACCGCGCCCAATACGCCGGACAACTTCAGCAACGAAATGGGCCGGCTCGACTACAACATGACCGACAACAGCCGCATGTTCTTCGAGATCCGCCACACCGACTATACGCAGGTCAAGAACAACTACTTCGACAATATTGCGACAGGCTCCACTCTGTTCCGTGTCAATACGGGCGTGAGCGTAGATGAGGTGTACACGTTCAGCCCCACCAATATCCTGGACGTGCGGCTGAACTTTACCCGCATGAACGAGGGGCACGACGTACCGAGTTTCGGATTCAATCCCAGTTCATTGGGATTCCCGGGGTACATGGCAGCCCAGTCCACCTATCTGGCACTGCCGGTCATTCAATTCGCGAACAGTTCATTCCAGCAACTGGGCAACACCGGGACGGGAGCCGACCGGCTGCCGTCGCAATCGGCGCAGCTGTTCGCAACCTGGGTGAAAATCAAGAGCGCTCACCAAATCAAATTCGGCGGCGATTTCCGGCAGTACCGGCTGAACACGTTTACCGCGGGCAATTCCGCGGGCACATTCTCTTTCAGCGGCAACAACTGGGTACGCCAAACGCAAGCCACGAGCGCCTCGGTCGTGGGGCAGGATTTCGCGGAGTTTCTGATGGGTTTGCCGACCGGCGGCTCGTATGACCTCAACACCCTCGGCTCGTGGTACTCGTACTATTCCTCCGTGTTCGTGCAAGACGATTGGCGGGTGGGGCGGAACTTGACGTTGAACATCGGCCTGCGTTTCGATCATGACGGGCCGTACAACGAGAAATACGGAAGGACGGTGAACGGTTTCGACACGACATCGGCCAACCCGCTGCAGGCCGCGGCGCAAGCGGCCTATGCAAAGGCGCCCCTCGCGCAGCTTCCAGCCAGCGCGTTCAACGTGCTCGGCGGCCTGACTTTCCCTGGAAACGGCACAGCCGTATACAACAACACGTCGCACCTGGTGAGCCCGCGAGCGGGCTTTGCCTGGACCCCGGAGAAATTCCACGGGAAAACGGTGCTACGCGCCGGCTTCGGAATGTTCGTGGCGCCAGTCAGCATCGCCCGGATGGACGTGAATGGAAAGTTTTCGACGGTTCCGGAGACCAACCAGGAAGGTTTCAGCCAGTCCAGCAGCCTGGTCCCGACGGGCAACAACTACGCCTCTCCGGCGGCGACATTGAGCAACCCGTACCCGAACGGGCTGCTCGCGCCGTCCGGCTCGTCGCTGGGCCTGCTGACTTTCGCGGGTCAGAACATTACGTTCATCAATCCCAATCTGAGCAGCCCCTACTCGCTGCGATGGAACTTTGGCGTCCAGCAGAGCCTGACTCCGAATCTGATGCTGGAACTGGCATACATTGGGAACCACTCGGTCCACCTGCCGGTCGACGCGACACAATTGAACGGGATACCGCGGCAGTTCATGAGCACGCTGGGGGTGCGCGACCCGGCCCAAAATTACCTGGCCACGACGGCGGCAAACCCGTTCTTTGGCCTGCAAACCAGCGCGGGAACCGCCGCCAGCACAACGCCGGCACAGCTGCTGGCGCGGTATCCGCAATTTCCGGTCGGGGACAATGCCACGGGCTGGAATGGCAATGGCGGAATCATCGAGCAAAACGCCAGCGTGGGCAGTTCGTATTTCAACAGCCTGAATGTGCGGCTGCAGAAGCGAACCTCGCACGGGCTGAATCTGACGGCCAACTATATCTTCTCGAAGTTGATCGAACGGGTGACCTGGCTGAACGACTCGGATCCCGCCCCGGAGAAGCGAATCTCTTCGATCGACCATCCGCACCGCTTCGTCGCGGCAATCAGCTACGAACTGCCGGTCGGCAGGAACAAGCCGCTCAACCTGCGATCGCGGCGGATCAATGGCGTGTTGGGCGGGTGGCAACTGAACGGCGTGTACACTTACCAGACGGGCGCGCCCATCAACTGGAACAACGGCAGCACCACCAGCCCGGGAGACTATGTCTACTTCGGAGCGCCGCTTGTCCTGAACAACCGGATGGCCGATCCAGGCAGCACCGCTTTGAACGTGAGCGCGTTCGATACAAAATCGGCGGACGCGTTTCAATACCACCTGCGCACGTTCCCGACGATGATCTCCTCGCTGCGGATGGACGGGATCAACCAATTCGACCCATCGTTGCTGAAGCGCATCAGCTTTACCGAAAAAACGTACCTGCAGCTCCGTTTCGAGGCGTTCAATGCGCTGAACCATCCGGTCTTCCCGGCGCCAAATACAACGGCGAGCGGAAGCTCATTCGGCACGATATCGGGTGCGCAAGCCAACCGGCCGCGCAGTATCCAGCTGGGAGCGCGCATCGTATTCTAAGAGGATCGCGATGAGCGAGGCGCCGGTACTGGAACTCGGGAAGTATTCGCTGGGGGTGGGCGACCGCTTCGCGCACCAGGCGAAGGCTCAATTGGCAGCCTGCGCGAAGGCCGCCGCCCTCGGCGTGACCGTGATTCCGGTATGGAATAAATCGAACCGCGAACACAACGTGGTTGGCTCCGAGCCGGAGAGTGTGCGGAAGGCGGCCGACGAGGCCGTCCGCCAACTTGGCTGGAAGCAGCCGTATCATGTGGATGCCGACCACATCAACCTGGCTTCGGTCGACCGCTATCTCGAGTCGAGCGATTTTTTCACCATCGATGTCGCGTCGGCGATCGGGCAGCGCAGCGACTGTGTGGACGCGTTCGTCGCGCGCCATCCCGAGTTGACCGGCAAGCCGCGAATCGACGGGATCGACGAACCGCCCTCCATCACTCGTGAACAGGTTGCGGCGATCGCGGACAAATACCTTCACGCCGCTGAGGAGGCGGGGCGGATCTACCGGCACATTGCGCAACAGCGGCAGGGCCGGCAGTTTGTGACGGAAGTTTCAATGGACGAGACCGACGCACCGCAGACGCCGGTGGAACTGCTCGTCATTCTCGCCGCGCTGGCGGACGAAAAGCTTCCGCTGCAGACGATCGCGCCGAAATTTACGGGCCGGTTTAACAAAGGCGTAGACTACGTCGGCAACATTGCCCGTTTCGAGAAGGAATTCGACGATGATGTCGCAGTGATCGCCCACGCCATCGGGGAATACAATCTGCCTTCGAAGCTGAAGTTAAGCGTTCATTCCGGGAGCGACAAATTTTCGATATATGGGCCGATTCGCCGGGTCCTGCAAAAGACCGGCGCCGGCGTGCACGTCAAAACGGCGGGTACGACGTGGCTCGAGGAATTGATCGGCCTGGCCGAAGCAGGCGGCCCCGCGCTGCGCCTGGCGCAGGAGATCTACGCCGAGGCCTACGATCACCGCGAGGCGCTGTGCGAGCCGTACGCGGCAGTCATCGATATCGATGTGCGCCGGCTGCCATCACCGGACGAGGTGAGATTGTGGACCTCGGGGCAGTACGTAGATGCGTTGCGGCACGATCAAACGAATCCTTCTTATAACCGCGCCCTGCGCCAGTTACTTCACGTCGGTTACAAGATTGCGGCAAAAATGGGGGATCGATACTTCAGGATGCTGGAAGAATGCGCCGAGCCGATTTCGCGAAACGTCACTTACAACCTGTTTGAACGGCACATATGCCCGCTCTTTCTCGCCGGACGGTAATTGCCGCGGGTCCGGCTGCATTTCTGCCGGGGGTGCGCGGCGCCGATACATTCAAACTAGTGGTTTCCAAGAAGGGATCGCGTTTTCACACGGTCCAGGAAGCGATTGACTCGGTCCCGCGCGGCAACCGGGGAAGGTATATTATCGAGGTGCGCCGGGGTACTTACTTCGAGCGCGTGACTATTCCGCGCGACAAGCCGTTTATCAGGCTGGTGGGGGAAGATGCGCGCGAAACCGTAGTTACTTACAATCTCAGCACGGCGACCACTTCGGAGACGCGCTACTCCGCCAGCACTTATGTGTTCGCTGATAATTTCCAGGCTGAGAATATCAGCTTCGAGAATGGATACGGCGCCGGCTCGCAAGCGGTGGCGCTCTTTCTAGGCGCCGATCGCGCGGTTTTTCGCGGCTGCCGCTTCCTGGGCTGGCAGGACACGCTGTATGTCAACGGCTCCAATTGCCAGTTCGTTCCGCAGGCGCTTTCAGAAAGCGATGCCGGCAACTGTGCCGCCGGCCGGCATTTCTTCGATCGATGCTACATCGAAGGCCACGTGGATTTCATTTTCGGGGACGCTGCGGCGGTTTTTCGGGAGTGCCAAATTCACAGCAAGGGCCGGGGCTACGTCACGGCGCAATCGCGAACTTATGCCGCGCAGGCGAGCGGCTTCGTGTTCGACCGCTGCCGTTTGACCGGTGAGAACACCGGTACCGGCGTTTTTCTAGGCCGCCCGTGGCGCGCCTATTCCCAGGTGGTTTACCGGAATTGCTGGCTCGGCCCTCATATCCGGCCGGAGGGCTGGAGCGTCTGGAACAACAATCTTAACCACGAGACCGCGTTTTACGGCGAGTACCAATCGGAAGGCCCCGGCTCCAACCCCGCAGCGCGCGTTTCGTGGTCGCATCAACTTGCCGCGGAGGAGGCGGGGCGTTATGCGTTGCCCGGCTTCCTGAGCGGGGAAGACGGTTGGGATCCCGGAGGAAGTCGATGAATCGTGTGATCGCCAGTGTCTGTTTTTGGGCCGCTGTGGCGGCCGCGCAGCCCGGCCGCGCGCCTGTCTATGACGTCAAATCGTACGGCGCAACCGGCGCCGGTAAGATCGCCGATACGGGCGCCATCAACCGGGCCATCACGGCGGCGAACGCCGCCGGCGGCGGCACAGTGTACTTTCCAGCGGGCACGTATCTTTCCGGCTCGGTTCGCCTCAAAAGCAACGTGACGCTTTATCTGGATTCCGGCGCGGTCATCCAGGCTTCTTCCGATCCGCAAGCGTACGACGAAGCCGAGCCGAACCCGTCGATCGATAAGTATCAGGATTTCGGCCACAGCCATTGGCGCAACAGCCTGATGTGGGGCGAGAACGTGGAAAACGTGGCGATCCTCGGCCAAGGTCTGATCAACGGCAAAGGCGCGCTGACGCGCGAGGCCGACCAGCGGATCGCCAACAAAGCGATCTCGCTCAAGCTAAGCCGGAATGTGACGATCCGCGACGTTTCGATGCTGCTGTGCGGTCACTTTGCAATCCTGGCTACCGGCGTCGACAACCTCACGATCGACAACATTAAAATCGACACCAACCGCGATGGGATCGACGTGGACGCGAGCCGGAACGTGCGGATCTCGAATGTTAGCGTCAATTCACCTTGGGACGACGCCATCGTCCTGAAGGCCTCCTACGGCCTGGGCCTTTTCCGCGATACGAGCAATGTGACGATCACGAATTGCTTCGTGAGCGGATATGATATGGGCACGCTTCTCGACGGGACGTATCAGCGGCACGCGGCGGGAGCGCCGGACCGCGGGGGCCCGACCGGTCGTATCAAGCTCGGGACAGAATCGAGCGGCGGCTTCAAGAACATCACGATTTCCAATTGCGTGTTCGAATACTCGCGCGGGCTCGCGCTGGAAACCGTCGATGGCGGCGTGCTCGAAGACATTACGATCTCGAACATCACGATGCGCGACGTCGTCAATTCGCCGATCTTCCTGCGTCTGGGCCGCCGGATGCGTTCGCCCGAAGGCACGCCGATCGGCCAGTTGCGACGGGTCAACATCAGCGACGTGGTCGTATACAACGCCGACCCGCGCTACGCCAGCCTGATCACCGGGATCCCAGGCCACGACATTGAAGATGTGAAGCTGAATCACATCCGTTTGCTTTACGCCGGGGGCGGAACCAGGGAGCAGGCGGCGATCGTGCCGCCGGAGGGCGAGACCGAATACCCGGAGCCATACCGCTTCGGCCCAATGCCGGCTTATGGTTTCTTCCTGCGGCACGTAAAAGGCATCGAGCTGAATGATTTAGAGATCGGGTATCTGAAACAGGATCTCCGGCCGCCATTCCAGCTTCAGGATGTGGATGGGGCCGACTTTAACAACCTCAAAGCACAGCACGCCGATCAGGAGCCGACCTTCGTTCTGAAAGATGTGCGCCGGTTTCATACATGGCATTCGTCCTCCGGGTCCGACGCGTCTCTCGATGAGGCCGGCGAAAAGCGTTTGTAATGCGCCGTCTTTTGGGGCCGCCGGGGCCGTCCGGCTGGTGCGGTTGAGGGCATCCCCGCTCAAGGTCAGAAACCTTAACGGAAGCGGAGCCATCGTCAATGGGCGCTTCGACCAGCGGGAACCGTTAAACTTCGTACGTACCTGGGCTGCCGTTGGCGGCTGTTATCCTTCCGCCGCCCCTTGCCTGAGGAGGCTAATCTAGCGTCCGGCCGGCGGCTTGCAGAAATCCGACCTGCTTGAACAGGTTCATGACATCGCTGCCGATTAATCTTGCCTCACGGCAAAGTGCTGGTATAGAATCCACGCATTCTGATTGACCGTTTGCACCGCAGTTCGACGGGGCCCTGCTTAATCCGCCGGCGACATAGGCGAACAAAACGGGGGTGACTATGAGGACGACAAATCCGTCCCATTCGGCATTCGTAACGTGGCTCGGCGTGGCCGTGCTGCTGGTAACAATCCCATCAACCTGGGCTCAGACCGCGGGTACCGGTGCGCTGACTGGAACGGTGACGGATGCCTCGGGAGCGGTGATACCCGGCGCGGCGGTGACCGCCATCAACGTCGATACGGCGCAGGAGCGCGCCACGACCACGGGCGCCGATGGCGCCTACCGTTTCGCGCTGCTTCCTCCCGGCACCTACCGGGTCCGATTCACGGCGGCAGGATTCAAATCCGTGGAAGTGCCGGATGTGAAGGTCAACGTGACCGAGACGCCCGTGCTGGACCGG
Organism: Bryobacteraceae bacterium; assembly: GCA_035295805.1. GTDB lineage: Bacteria > Acidobacteriota > Terriglobia > Bryobacterales > Bryobacteraceae > PSRJ01. The sequence continues at coordinate 11,527 of DATGII010000093.1, forward strand.
AGCCTGGACGTGGGCGGCCAAGCCGAGCAGGTTACGGTGCAGGCGGAAGCCGCCGCTATTCAGACCACCAACTCCACGATGGGAACGGTTGTCGGCGGGCAGACCGCGACCGCGCTGCCGCTGACCACGCGAAACTACACCAACCTCCTCGGCCTGTCGGCCGGAGCGAACGCCAGCGTCAACAATGCCACCGGCTTGGGCAAGGGCGGCGTGGACATCGCGGTGAACGGCGCGTCGCCGACCGAGAACAATTACTCCATGGATGGTGTTGCCATTACCAGTAGCGGATCGGGGAGCGTCGTGGAAGGCTTCTATGTGGGGATGGCGATTCCGAATCCGGATACTCTGCAGGAATTCAAAATTCAGACGTCCCTTTATGATGCCGGTTACGGCCGAAATCCGGGCGCCAACGTGAATGTCGTCACCCGCTCGGGAACCAACTCTTTGCACGGAACAGCTTTCGAATTTTTCCGCAATACCGACCTCAACGCCAACGATTTTTTCCGCAATCGAACTTGCGGTGTTACACCCAAGATTTGTGCCGGGACCGGCGTTTCTCAGATCCTCAACCAGAACCAGTTCGGCGGTCAACTCGGCGGCCCGATCAAGAAAGACCGGTTTTTTATTTTCGGCGCATACCAGCAGACATGGCAGAAGAACGGGGCTGCCAGCGCCGGTTTCAGCTCCGGCATCACCCTGGTGCCGATTCCTGACGGCAATCGCGGCACCACTGGTTTCGGCGGCGGTGTGAACGGCTTGGGCGATGATGCGGCAGCGGCCCAGTTCCGCACCGCCCTCGGAGCCGCCTTCTGTCCGCAGAACAATCCGCTCGGCGGCAAGACGAATCCCGGCGGTGGAGGCCTCGGCACGGGCATGCAGGTGGCCTGCGACGGTTCCAACATCAACCCGTACGCGATGCGCTATCTGCAGGCCAAGGCCGGTAGCGGCGCCTACTATATTCCCGGCTCGGGCATTACTCCCTCGCTCACGAATTCCGGATACCTGCCGGGTGTCGCCTACTCCATCCCCGCCTATGCGCGCGAGTACCAGGGAATGTTGAACCTGGATTACGTGATCAATTCCAAAAACACCCTGTCCAGCCGCTATTTCCGGTCGGTGGAGCCCGAGGATGTTCCGTTTGTCCCCGGCGTGGCGTTACCCCTTCCCGGAGATCCCGGCGTTTCGCAGTACGGATATCAGACGGGCTTGCTGAAGCTCACTACGATTGTGAGTCAAAACGTCGTCAATGAACTGCACGGCAACGTCCTGCGCAGCGTAGACGACCTGTCACAGAACTCGC
>DATGII010000094.1:0-2979 GCA_035295805.1 Bryobacteraceae bacterium
GTCGATTTTTCCGGGACCAACACGGCGCGGCAGAACATTCCAGTGGCCCCGATGATGCCGGACGAAGTGCGCACGTTCGATTTCCACCTGAGGCTGCCGGAACTCGCGCCTGCCCGGTATTCTTTCAATCCGGGAGTGGCGGATGGTGAATTGACCGAATTCCGGCTTTGCGACCTGGCCGAGAGCGCGGCGCGGCTTCGTGTTCTGCCAGGGGAGAAGCCGGTGACGGGGTATATGCATCTGCCGTGCGCCGTCAACGTGCGCTCCGGTTCGTGAGAATTATTTTTGCGCCTTCAAAATTGATCGCCGATACACGTATCCAGAAGGGCGCAGTGCGCCGGTGTGATAGCCTGCATCGGTGACGCTGACGAACCCCAGTTTCTTCAAGAGGGCGATCAGGCATGGCTTGTTCGGCAGCCACCAACTCACTTCATCAGAAGCCAGGGAATCGCCGCCGACGTAGGCCATTGCCGGCTCGCCGTCGGGCGCCTCAGGAATCACCTGCGACAATATCAGCGTTTTGCGCGCAAGCGGGGCCGCAGCCGCCAGCGCCTGGAGCGGATTCAATGTGTGCAGCAGAATGTCGCCCATGAATACGAGATCCGCCGGACCGCCGACTCTGTCTTCCGTCAAGTCATACACGGTGGAATAGCACCGCTCGATGGAGGCGCCGATTTGTCGGCGGCAGAATTCGAACGGCCCCTCGAGCAGATAGAAGTACATTTCCTCCGGTGTGTATTGCGCGCCGCCTGTTTCGCCCGCGCGCGGGCCCATCATCTTACGGATCTTGTCGAGAATCTGGACGATGTCCTGACCGGGAAAACGGTCCAGTGCGTAGAGCGAGGGCAGCTCAACGGAAACAACATGGGCGCCGCGGCGCGCAAATTCGAATGCAAAGAAGCCGGTGGCTGATCCGATGTCGAGCACCCGCATGCCGCGCATATCACGCGGAAAAGGAAAGGCGGGCAGCGCTTCGCGGAAATCGTACTGGCCGGGTGTAATGAGTCCGCCGGGCATTTCGACGGTGTGATACCAGTAATAGTTCCGGATGTCCGGATAGCCCAAGGCCGCGGCCTGGTCATTGAATCGCTCCGCGGCGCGCCAGAATTCGTCGGCAGACAATGCTTGCTCTTGCGGGCTCATTTGTACGCCGCGCAGACGACACGCTTGCGGCGGGCATGCTGTTCGTATGCGCCGGCCGGGGGTTCAATAATCTCGGTTCGGCGGAAGCCGGCCTGCCGCAGCATGAAATCGAGGGCTTTGGGGGACGGGCAGGTGGCAATCGGTGAGGCGCCGGTCTCGGCATTTTGATTGTAGAATTCGCCCGATTCATCAATGAGCGCCAGAATGCCCCGATACGGGCGCGTCCAGGCGCGGGCCCCCCACTCGGTCACGCCCTCGACTTCATCCACCACCTGCGTCTCGAGAATGCAAAGCTCGCGCGTAATGCGGCTGATGTTGCGCAGGCACAAAATCGGATTTTCCAGGTGATAGAGGATTCCCAAAAACAGGCAAAGATCGAACGATTCGGCGGCGGGGAGGTCTTCGACATTCCGCTCCTCGAAGGCGATGTTGCGGAGCTCAAGCACATCGGCTACAAAGCGGGCTTTGTTTAAGCTCGCCGCGCGCACGTCGATACCACGCACTTCGGACATCTGCTTGCGCGCCATGGCCACTGTATAAAAACCTTCGTGGCAGCCGACATCGAGGCATCGCACGCGTTCCAGGCGTCCGCGAAAGTGCTGGTCCACCACGCGCTCCACCATCTCGAGCCGAGTCTGGTGAATCGGCAGCACCTCCGGCGGCAGTTCCGACCTGGTGCGGCCGTATTCGCCCAAATCGAATTCGTAGAACCACGGCCCCAATTCCTTGAGCCGCTGCTGCGCGTCCGCGCTGGTCATCGCCGGCACTCCCGTATTTTACCCCGATTGCCGCGGCAGGCCTTCCCAACCCATTTGATACACTCAACCCATGCTCCACCGCAGCATCGCGGAATACCTCGGGTACGCCTTAGCGGCGCTCCTTCTCGCGGTCGGGGCCGCGCTGTTTTACTTCGGCGGTTTCAATTACCTGTTGGCGAACGACAGTTCCTCATTCTCCGTGGAACTTGCCCTGGCGCAGAGCCGCGCGCATCGCGATGCTACGGTGGTAGTCCTCGGAAATTCGACTGCGTCCGAAGACTTTCGCGCCAATCAGTTCAATCAGCGCTCGCCCGGCAAAATCGCGGTGAACCTGGGCGTTCCAAGCGCGCAGATGTACCTATTCGACCGCCTGCTTTCGATGAGCATCGAGCGCGGCCTCCGTCCGCGCATCGTGGTTCTGTTCGTCACCCCGGAGATTCTCAGCCTGCGCTCGGATTTCGATTATCTGCTCAACGACCTGACGATGCTTAAGACGGAATTGAGCGCCGCCGATCTGGCGCGACTGGCGTCGCATGCCCGTGATCTGCCCGCGTACGTGAATTACGCCTCGTACGTGGCGGCACGCCCAGTTTTGTTTCGCGGAGAGCTGCGCGACTTCTTCACGCATCCCGCCTGGCGGCTCAAAGCGGGGGCCGTGACCCATGCATGGCTGGCGAGCTTCGAACCGGGCTCTCCGATGATTGAGACGAACAATCCGTTTTCAGTTTGCGACGCCGGCCCGCTGCCCGCGTTGGAGCAGACCATCTCACGGCTTCGCCGCGAAGGCCGCCCTTCCGAAGCCGGTGATGTCGAGCGCGTCCGGGCGGCCTATGCGGCCCGCGTGCATCAGCGACTGCAGGTGGACAGGTTCGAAGCAGTTCGTTTCCGGCGCCTGCTTCAGCGGCTCGCGGCCCGGAGCCAAGCCGTCTACGTTGTGCCCGCGCCGTACTATGATCCGGACTACGATCAGTACCCGTCCGACTATCGCGTTGCTGAGGAACGCGCGATCCGCGAAATCGCTGCCGGCGTTTCCCGAGTGAAGCTGCTGCCGGAATTTCCCGCCGATTGCCACCTGTTT
>DATGII010000095.1:0-17818 GCA_035295805.1 Bryobacteraceae bacterium
CTCGAAATCCCCGATGGGATTCTGCTCCGCCCCCAGGACGCCGCGGACTTTCCGGCCGACCGCGTGGCCTTCCTGATCTCCGGCACCCAGGGCGAGCCGATGTCCGCCCTCGCGCGCGTCGCCGTCGATAACCATAAACACGCCGTCGTCGAAAAGGGCGACACTGTCGTGCTCAGCGCCCGCATCATCCCCGGAAACGAGAAAGCCATCTTTCGCATGGTGGATCATATGTCGAAGCGCGGCGCCGATGTGTTGTACGGCAGCATGAACCCGCCGCTGCACGTCTCCGGCCACGCCAGCGTGGAAGAGATGAAACTGGTGTTGAACCTGCTCCGGCCGCGCTACTTCATGCCGATCCACGGCGAGTACCGCCAGCTTTCCAAGCACGCGCGGTTGGCCGAGCACCTGCGGTTTGTCGGTCTGGAAGACAGCTTCATTATGGAATCCGGCGAGATTCTCGAGATCGACCATCACGGCGCCCGCAAGGCCGGCCGCGTCCCCGTCGGACGCGTGTGCATCGACTCCGGCTCCATCGACGACGTCGTCCAGGAGGTGGTCATCCGTGACCGCCGCCACTTGTCCGAAGACGGCATCGTGCTCCCCATCATCGCCATCAACCGGCAGACCGGGCGCATGGAAAGCCTCCCCGAGATCGTCAGCCGCGGTTTCGCCCTGGCCGAAGATGGCTCCGAGTTCATGCAGTCGGCGCGGCAGATCGTCGCCAAGACGCTCGAAGGATCGAACCAGGAGGAGAAAACTGATTGGGGAGTCATGAAGGAGAAGATCCGCGCCGATTTGAAGCGGTACATCGTGAAGGAAACCTCGCGGCGGCCCCTGATCATGCCGGTGATTCTGGAAGTGTAGGGGAGCAGGTCTCCGGCCTGCCCAGCCGCTATCTGGAAGACGCTTCCGGATATCGTGGCCATGCCGAGCGCCTGATTCTTCCGCGCGATGAAGCGGAAGTCGCTGCCGTCTTGCGCGAAGCCTCGGCCGCGGGAGTTCCGGTCACGGTGGCCGGCGCCGGTACGGGCGTAACCGGGGCGCGCGTGCCGCAGGGCGGGTGGGTCCTCTCGCTCGAAAAATTGACGCGGCTCGAAATCCATCCGGGATACGCCATAGCGGGTGCGGGAGTGATTCTGCGCGATTTGCACGCCGCGGCGCAGGCCTCCGGCCAATTCTATCCTCCCGATCCGACCGAAACCTCCGCTTCCATCGGCGGCACCATCGCGACCAATGCCAGCGGTTCCCGCAGTTTCAAGTACGGCGCGACGCGGCGCTGGATCGACCGCCTGACCGTGGTCTTGGCCGATGGGCGCGTCATGAATGTGGGCCGCGGGAACGCCATGGATTTCGATCCGGGCACGATTCCCCTCCCGCCGGTCACCAAGAACACCGCCGGCTACCTGCTCCGGCCCGGCATGGATTGGATCGACCTGTTTGCGGGGTCCGAAGGCACGTTGGGCGTTGTGACCGAAGCCCGCTTGCGATTGCTCCCGGCGCCCGCCAACCTGCTGGCCGGCGTCATATTCTTCGCGAGCGATGCGGCGGCCCTCGATGCGGTTGATGAGTGGCGGACGAGCACACCTTCCCGCATGCTCGAATATTTTGATGGACCCTCGCTCACACTGCTGCGCGCCCGTTTCCCGGAAATTCCGGGCGCGGCCCAGGCCGCGATTCTGTTCGAGCAGGAAATCCAGGGGGACCACGACGTGGAAACGTGGCTGGCGCGCGTTGAAGCCGCCCAAGGGCTGGGCGAGTCGTGGCTTGCCGGCTCCCCGGTCGATCGCGAGCGCTTCCGCCGCTTCCGTCACGCGCTTCCTGAACTGGTCAACGACACAGTTCGCCGCAACGGCACTCTCAAAATGGGCACCGATCACGCTGTCCCCATTCCGCGCAATCGCGAGATGCTCGCGTACTACCGCCGCCGGCTGGAAGAGGAATTTCCGGGACGCTACGCGATCTTCGGCCATATCGGAGACGCGCACCTGCACGTCAATATTCTGCCTGCCGCCGACGATAGCGGCCGGGCCGGCGGCCTGCTCCTGGAATTCGCCCGCTACGCCGTGTCACTGGGCGGCACGGTTTCCGCCGAGCACGGATTAGGCAAACGGAAAGCTCACTTGCTGTCGCTCCAGTACGCTCCCGAGTATCTGGAAGCGATGCGCGCCGTCAAGCGCCGTCTGGATCCGCGTAATATCCTCGGCCGCGGGACGCTGCTGGCTTAAGCGCCCGGTACGACCACGTGCAGCGCCGCAAAACACAGCCAGGCGATCGCCGCGGCCATCGGAATGGTCAGTACCCATGCCCACACGATGTTGGCCGCAAGACCCCAGCGCACAGCCTTCAGCCGGTGAATGCTGCCGACTCCCGCGATCGCACCGGCAATCGCATGAGTGGTAGAGACCGGCAGACCGAGGTGCGTCGCGAAAAGCACGGCGCCGGCCGCGCCGGTTTCAGCGCAGAATCCGCTGCGCGGCTTCAGTCGCGTCAAGCGGCCGCCCATCGTGTGCACGATGCGCCATCCGCCGCTGAGCGTGCCGAGCGCGATCGCGGCATGGGCCGCGAGAATCACCCAAAGCTGGACCTGAAAGGTCTTCTGGAATCCGGAGGTCACCAGCAGGCTGGTGATGATCCCCATCGTTTTCTGCGCATCGTTGGTCCCGTGCGAGAGACTGAAGGCCGCCGCGGAAAGAAGCTGAAACTTCCGGAAATAAAAATCCATCCGCGACGGGCTCGAGTTCCGGAACAGCCAGTGAACCACGATCATCATCGCATAGGCCACCACCATGCCGATGAGCGGCGCCAGCAGTATGAAGGTTAAGGTCAGTGACCATCCGCCGGCAGTCAGAGCCTGAAAACTGTGGTCTAAACCGCGCGTCAGCCCGACTCGGGCCAGAGCAGCCCCTGCGTAGCCGCCGATCAAGGCGTGCGAGGAACTCGTCGGCAGCGCCAGCCACCAGGTCAGCACATCCCAGACGATGGCGCCGACGACGCCGGCTAGAATCACGTACGGAGTGACTAGGTTGATGTCGACGAATCCCTTGCCCACGGTGCTGGCGACCTTGGTGCCGAATGTGAACGCCGCCACGAAATTGAAGAAAGCCGCCCAGACTACTGCTTGAAACGGAGTCAGCACTCGCGTCGCCACCACCGTGGCCACCGAATTCGCGGCGTCGTGAAAGCCGTTGATGTAGTCGAACATCAACGCGATGGCAATGATCGCAACAGCGAGTGTGAAGACCGGCATTTAGCTGTTTTTGACGACAACGTTCTGCAGAACGTCCGCCACGTCCTCGCAGCTGTCGATCGTGGCTTCAATGAAGTCGTACACTTCCTTGAGCTTGATCAGCGTAATCGGGTCCTTTTCCTTCTCGAACAGATCGACCACCGCGCCGCGGCCGATGAGATCGCCCTCGTTTTCCAGACGGTTGATCTCGATGCAATGCTCCATCACGCTGCCGCCCTTCTCCAGAGCTTCGAACGCCGCTTTGAGCGCCTTGGCGCAACTGGCGATGATCTCGCACAGCGTCACCATATTGGGCGGGATCGGCTTGATGTGGTACGACACCAGGCGGTGCGCCGTGTCTTCGAGGCCGTCGAGCACGTTGTCCAGCGCCGAGGAAATGTTGTGGATATCCTCTGGATCGATGGGGGTGATGAATGTCTGGTTCAGGCGCGTGAAGATCTCATGAATCACTTCATCGCCTTTGTTCTCCAGGACATTGATTTCGGTGGCAACCGCGACCATACGCGAATTGCCGGCGCGCGCGCCATCCAGCAGCAGGCGCGAAGCGACGGAAATAATCTCCACTTGTTTCAGGAAGAGATGGTAGAACTTCTCCTCGCGCGGCAGCAGTTTCATATGAGGATGTCGAACCGTGGACCCCTCATCTTATTCGGTATGCGCGGCGCCGGTCAACGAAATATTACAGATCGGCAACAATCGGGAAAAGTGGTTGTTCTTCAGCGATTTCCGGATCATGGAACCGCGTATCCAGGAGCCGGCCCGTATCCACGTTGCCCATCGCCGAAAGAATGTTTTCCTTCAAGTGCGGGTATTCGCGCTCGAGCTCGCGAAACACGCCCCGCAGCGATTGCCGCACCGTGCCGGTCCTTTGCGAACAGCCGCACGGCACCACCGGAATCCCCAGCGATTCGGCATAAGCGCGCGTAATCTCTTCGGTCACGTAAACCAGCGGCCGGATCAGCCGGTATTCCCGGTCCCGCGAGTGCGTAACGGGCGGCAGCGCGCTCAGCTTGCCGGTGAACATAGTATTGCGCAGCAGCGCCTCGCAGAAATCATCGGCCGTATGGCCGAATGCAATCACGTTGGCGCCGAGTTCATGGACAATTTCATAAACCGCGCGCCGCCGGTACCGGCTGCACAGATCGCACCCGTGATCCGGCTGATCTTCCAGCAGCCGCAGCGAAGGCGCATCGCGATAATAGGTCCACGCCACGCCGCGCTGCTTGAGGTATTCGCCCATCGGCTCGATCGGCCGCAGGAACTTCCCCTGCTCGACGGTGAACGCGCACACCGAAAAGTCAATCGGGGCACGCTTGGAGAGCAGCAGCAGCGCCTCCAGCAGCGTAGCCGAATCCTTCCCGCCGGAGAGCGCCACCGCGACCCGATCTCCGTCGCGGATCATTTTGAAGCGATGTATGGCCTCCCCGACCTTGCGCAACAGTGTTTTTTCCAGGTCCACTGGTTCGATTATACCGGTCCGCCCGCAGGGGACTGACACCCGTGTCCCAAAGGTTCGGGGACAGCGTACGAAATCCCTGTCACCTGGATACTGGCCTGTCGCTCAACACGACCGCGAAAATTGGGAGCGCGCCCTGGGAAGTCCGTAGCAGTTTGGCGCACGGCCGCGGCGCGGGCGAGATCTGTCGCCGGAAACCACGTGACCGGCGATCTACTGGAAAGTTTTGGAAGAGACGCGGGCAATTTCGGAGAGGCGGAAGTAGGCGTCGCCGAACTGATTGTATTGCTGGATGAGTCAAATTCCGCAACCTCGCGCGCCAGCTCGGCGCCGCTGCCTGATCGGCCGGCGCGAGACGCCTCCGCGCGCGCCGATGTATCATTGACGGTTTGGAGTTCCCTTCAGCGCCTGAATACAAGGAGACCGTCATGCTCCCTCGCAGGAATCTGCTTCCGGTGGCCGCCGCGCTCGCATTCACCGCGCTCGCCAGCCCTGGCTTCGCCCAGCGCCCCGATCCCGTCGTGATCGCCCCGCTGCCTCCGGTCCTCGCGAATTATCAGCCCGTCACCGCCGACCGGCTCAAGAATCCCGAAGCCGACAACTGGCTCATGATCCGGCGCACCTATGACGGTTGGGGCTACAGTCCGCTCAAGCAGATTACCCCCGAAAACGTGAAGCAGCTGCATCCGGCCTGGGTCTTTTCCACCGGCGAAACCCGCGTGCACGAAGCCGCGCCGCTCGTCAACAACGGCGTCATGTTCGTTTCCACTCCGCAAAACCAGGTCCTCGCCATCAACGCCAAGACCGGAAATCTGCTCTGGCGATACCGGCGTCTGCGGCCGGCCGGTTCGCAGGTCCCCCACGATACCAGCCGCGGCGTGGCTCTATACGGTGACAAGGTTTTCTTCGCGGCCGGCGAGGCCGTCCTGGTGGCCCTCGATGCCAAAACCGGCAAAGAGGTCTGGACCACTACCGTCGCCGATAACAAATCCGGCTACTACATTTCGCTCGCTCCGCTGGTCGCGGGCGGCAAAGTCATGGTTGGCGCTTCCGGCGGCGAGTACGGCATTCGCGGTTTCGTCGCCGCCTTCGATCCCGATACCGGCAAAGAGCAGTGGCGTTTCTACACCATCCCCGCGCCCGGCGAGCCCGGCAGCGAAACCTGGCCCAAGGGCGATCAGTGGAAAAACGGCGGCGGCTCCATCTGGGTCACCGGCAACTACGATCCGGAATCCAACATCGCTTATTGGGGCGTCGGCAATGGCGGCCCGTGGATGGGCGACAAGCGCCCCGGTGACAACCTCTATACGGCTTCGGTGATCGCGCTCGATGTCGCCACCGGCAAGCTCAAAGGCCACTTCCAATATCATCCGAACGATTCCTGGGATTGGGACGAGGTCTCGCCCCCGATTCTGCTCGATTACCGCCGCGGCGCCCGCAACATCAAGGGTCTTGTCGATGTCGCGCGCGACGGCTACCTTCGCTTCCTCGAACGCTCCGATGGCCCGATTCACTTCATCGAAGGAAAGCCGTTCGTGAAGCAGAACGTCTTTACGCGCCTCGACCCCGAAACCGGCCGCGCCGAAGTCGATCCCGCTCACAAGCCCGGCACCGATAAGCAGGCGCAATACTGCCCGTCGCTGTGGGGCGGCAAGAACTGGCCCCCCATCGCCTTCAGCCCGGAGACGCGCCTGATTTACATTCCGGCCAACGAAAACCTCTGCCAGAACCTTTCCGGGCAGACCGAGGTGGAATACACGCCCGGCAAAGGATACACGGGCGCGCGCATCGGCGGACTCTCAGTCCAACCCGGCGCCGATCACATCGGTGAAGTGCAGGCGTGGAACGTCGACACCGGCCAGCGCGTCTGGACCCACAACTACGCTCACTCGGAAAATTGGGGCGCGATGCTGGCCACCGCCGGCGGATTGGTCTTCACCGGCGGCACCAATGACCGCCACATCCACGCTTACAACGCGGCCACCGGCGACCTGCTCTGGGAGTTCCCCACCAGCAGCGGCATCCTGGCGCCGCCGACGTCATTCACCATCGAGGGCAAACAATACATCGCGGTGCTTTCCGGTTGGGGCGGCGACGCCCGCGGCATGCAGGGCGGCCTCAACCAGAACTTCCCCGGCGAGTACCCCGAGGTTCCCGAAGGCGGCTCGGTCTGGGTGTTCGCGCTGGAATAGATCGCGCCGCTCACACCATCGCGTTGCGCCGGATCAGTTCCCGATAGTAGTGTGCGCTCAGCTTCGGCGTGCGCTTCTGCGTCTTGAAATCGACGTGATACAAGCCGAAGCGCTTCTGGTAACCGTACTTCCACTCGAAGTTGTCCATCAGGCTCCATAGGAAATAGCCGCGCAACGGCCAGCCTTCCGCAATCGCGCGCTGTGCCTCCGCCAGGTGCGTGCGCAGGTACATCACCCGGTCGGTGTCATAGATCTGCCCCCCGGCGTCCATCACGTCCGAAGAGGAGCAGCCGTTTTCGGTGATGTACACTTCCTTCACCTTCCAGATTTCCGCCAGGTGGCGCGGAGCCCAGTAGGCGATCGCCGGATCGATGAAAAGCCAATCCGAGTTCATGTACGGGTAAGAAGCCGGGTGCGGCACTTCGGCGAATCCTAGTGGAGATTCATCGGCCCGCACATGCGTCGGCGCATAGATATTCAGTCCGATGAAGTCGAGCGGGCTTCCGATCGCCTTCATCTCGGCGGGGGTGAATTTCGGCGCATCTTTCCCCGCCGCTGCCAGGTACTCCGGCGGATAAGCTCCTTCGAGTACCGCGGTCAAAAAGGGGCCGTTGATCAGCCGCATGGCTTTGCGCGCGGCTTCCAAGTGCTCCTTGGTTTCGATCACCGGGACCGCGGTGTTCGCGTTTTCCGCAAGCCCGAGTCTGGTGCCGGCGCGCACCGCCGCGCGAATCGCCTCGGTCGCCAGACCGTGGCCGAGTACGGCGTGGTGCCGCACCTGGTTCAGCGGCCCGGCCGCCAGTTTCTTCCCCGGGGCCTTATCGTCCAGACCATATCCCTGGTCGGCGATGCAGGCGAATTCATTGATCGTGAAGAAGTGGTGAACCCGGTCGGAAAGGTGTTTTGCCACGAACGCGGCATAATCCGCGAACGCCTTCGATGTGTCCGCCGATTCCCATCCGCCCCAGCGGTCTTCCAGCGCCTGCGGCAGATCCCAATGGTAAAGCGTCACCCACGGCTCGATGCCCGCGGCCAGCACGGCGTCGGTCAGGCGATCGTAGTACGCCATGCCTTTGTCATTCACCGCGCCCGTGCCATCCGGAAACACGCGCGGCCAGGCTACCGAATACCGGTAGCTCCTCACTCCCAGGGATTTCAGAAGCGCGACGTCTTCTTTATACCGGTGATAGGAATCATCGGCCTCATCGCCCGTGTCTCCGCCCGCGATTTTGCCGGGCGTATGCGAGTACGTGTCCCAGATGGAAGCCTTGCGGCCGTCTTCGGCCACCGCGCCTTCAATCTGGTACGAGGCCGTTGCGCAGCCCCAGAGAAAATTCGCGGGGAACGGGCGCCCGGCCGCCCTTCCCGGCTCGGCATGTGCGCCGGGCAGCGCATAGGCGCCAAGAGCCGCGCTCCCGACCGCCTTCCCGAAGCCCCGCCGGGTCGGGTGTGTCAGACTCATATGCGAACTCCTTACGTTGAGATTTTAGGATGTATTCCTCTCAATTACCAGCCGGCCGCGGCCGATCCGGAGCGAAAGCGTCCGGAAACCATTCGACGAAGGGCGGGTCGGTCAAAACGATACTGACGATATCGAAGCGGACGTTGCCCCACTCGACTCCCGCGCGCCGCGCAAAATCCCGCCCGGCGTGCCGCAGGTACCGCTCCTTATCCGCGTCCACTGCGCGCTCCGGCATGCCGAACTCGGCCGTGGCGCGCGTTTTTACTTCGACCAAGACCAGCGTCTCGCCCTGCCACCCGACCAGGTCGATCTCCCCGCCGCCCCCCGGAGGGCGATAACGGCGCGCCACAATCGTGACGCCCTGCTTCTGCAAATAACGATGCGCCAGGTCCTCGCCTAGCCTCCCGTGGTCGTCCGGGTTCAGCCGGTGCCGGACCGCATCGGCCGCGCGATACAGTGCTCGAATCACTTCAATACTTCAAACTCGAATTCCATGACTTTCCCGCGCACCAGGTAGCATAAGTAATGCTCCCAAAACCGCCGGTAGCGCGGGAACTGGTTCACCAGAAATTGAAATCCGAGCCATTTCCACAATGCCAGTAGCTTCACGCGCACGGAAATCTCGCGGAATTTCACCTTCGAGTAATAGCCAAAGCCGCCGTGATTTTCTCCGAAATAGCGGAAGCTGAAGCTGTTCAGATGGCTCTTGTGGGTGGGATCGCAAAACGAGCTGAAGTCGGTGTAGTGCGGAGTCTCGATGCGCACCGTGCCGCCCGGGCGCACCAGCCGGTGAAACTCTTCCATCGTGCGCATCACGTCGTCCACGTGCTCGATGACGTGGATGGCGGTGAGGCGGTCAAACGAGCTGTCGGCGAAAGGATAGGGAAAACGGTCGAGGTCTACCAGGACATCGGCGCGGCTGGCGGGATTCCGGTCGATTCCGATCGAACCGGGCTGCTTGTGAATCCCGCAGCCGACGTCGAGAATTTTCATCCGTGTCTGGTCGCTTCCTGCAGGCACTGTTCCAGTGTCTCAATCGCGAAATCGCACTGATCGCGCGTGACGACCAGCGGCGGGCTGAGCCGCAGTGTATTGTCGCCTGCCCCGAGCACCAGAAGGCCGCGCTCGAAGGCCCGCCCGACCACCTGGTCGCGCAGATCCGGCGCTTTCTCTTTGGTCTGCTGGTCGTGGACGAGTTCGATGCCGATCATCAGACCGAGCCCGCGCACCTCACCGACCACCGGGAAGCGCGCCGGCCAATCGTGCATTCGGTCCCGAAGATAGTCGCCCATCCGCTTAGCGTTCTGCAGCAATTCCTCCTCGAGCAGCGCGAGCGTCGCCAGCGCCGCGGCGCAAGCCACCGGATTTCCGCCGAACGTGGAGGCATGGGCTCCCGGCGGCCAATTCATGAGCTCCGCGCGCGCCACCGTCGCCCCTAGCGGCAACCCGCTGGCGATTCCCTTGGCTACGGCGAAAATGTCAGGAACCGCCTCGAAATGCTCGGCCGCCCACATCTTTCCGGTGCGGCCCATTCCCGACTGCACTTCGTCGAAAACGAGCAGAATACCATTTTGTTCCGCCACCCGCGCCAGTTCGTCGAAAAACTTCTTGGGCGGCACAATGTAGCCGCCTTCGCCCTGCACCGGTTCCACCACGATGGCAGCGGTCTCCGGCGCGGGGGCAATCGTTTTCAACAACGTGTTCTCAATGTGAGAAACGCATTCCACCGCGCACGAATCCGGCTGCTTGCCGTATGGACAACGGTAGCAGTAGGGATACGGCGCATGCACTACCCCCGGCATGAACGGGCCGAAGCCGGCCCGCTGCACGGCCTTGCGCGCGGTCAGAGAAAGCGCGCCCATGGTACGGCCGTGGAACGAGCCGAGAAACGCGATGATTTTATCGCGGCCGGTGGCATAGCGCGCCAGCTTGAGGCAGCCTTCGATTGCCTCGGCGCCCGAATTGCCGAACGATACGCGCCGCGCCGCACCGCCGGGCGCGATCTCCGATAGCTTTTCGGCCAGCGCGACCATCTCTTCGTAAAAGAAATCGGTGCCGGACATGTGGATCAGCCGCGCCGCCTGGCTCTGGATGGCTGCGACCACGCGCGGATGGCAGTGGCCGGTGGCCACCACGGCAATGCCGGCATTGAAATCCAAAAATCGGTTGCCATCCACGTCTTCTACGATGCAGCCTTCGCCGCGCGCCGCCACCAGCGGATAACAACGCGTGTAAGAGGGTGAGACCACCGCTTGATCGCGTTCAATCACGGCTCGCGCGCGCGGCCCGGGCACCGGGCCGATCAAGCTGGGCAGGTCCGGGCGAACCTGTTCACGGGTCTGTGCCATGTAATTTCTCCTGCTAACTTTTGAAAGGGTCAACAAACTAACGCAGCAGGGCCGCAGCCTCGGTCTGCGCGCCGTCAGGAGCGAGCAAAGCTAATCGGAGCCAAACAATCCGGGGCGGCTAGCGGAGGGAGTATACCCCATGCTTTTATCTTATCGCCGTTTACCAAGCGAATGTCTTCGGTTTCAATGTAATTTTTCCTTTGAATCGCTCGGTGGTGATTCAGGCGGAACAACTTACAAATTGGCAGCGGCCGTGCTATGTCGGTAACCCGTGGAGGCCCGAAAGGTCATGCGTAGTTGGATCTTAATTATCCCGGCGTTGGTGCTCGCCGGATGTTCCAAAACGAATTCAGCCGGCACAGAAGCTCAGGCACCCGGAGACGCGGCGCAGGTAGCGTCGCAGACCCCCGCCGCTCCCGAGGCACCGCCGGATCGAAAATCCGAGCCCGCGCGCAATGAGCTTGTGATTCCGAAGGGGACGCCGCTGCAAGTCCGGATTGACGAGAACCTCGATACGAAGCGAAACCGCGCGGGCGATCAGTTCCGCGCCAGCCTCGCCGAGCCGGTGGTTCTGGAGGGCAGGACCGTGATCCCGAAAGGGACGCCCTTCGTCGGGCACGTGACCGAATCGCAAGCGTCGGGCCGCCTGGAAGGGCGGGCCGTATTGGCCCTGACTCTGGACTCTTTCGAGTTGAAGGGAAGGGACTACTCGGTGCATACCGGCAGCATCGACCGGGTTAGCGGCAATCACAAGAAGCGCAACGTTGCGATGATCGGCGGAGGAGCCGGGCTCGGCGCGTTGATCGGCGGCCTGGCCGGCGGAGGCAAGGGCGCGTTGATCGGCGCCGGCGCCGGCGCGGGCGCAGGCACGGCCGGCGCGGCGGCCACCGGCAAAAAAGAAGTCGCGGTTTCCGCCGAATCCCTGCTGAGCTTTCCGTTGAAGGCCCCGGTGAGAATCTAGGTCAGATGGCGACAGGCGCGCCGAAACGCGCGCCTGTCCACTCAGGCGTGATGCCCGAACCAGCCTGCCAGAACCACCACCCGATAAAACACCAAAAGCATCATCAGCAGCAGATAAGCCCGCAGACTCAGTAGAGACAGCCGGACGCTGGCGGTCATCGCCATCGGGCCGAAGCTCTCGGTATCGACTTTCGTTTCCGGCCGGTCATCGAGCGGGTGGATCACCACGAAATGGCCGTTCAGTTCCTCGTTCTCAATCGGATTCATCATCGTCGCCATTGTCGTTCTCCTTTCAAGCGGCCGGGAACAGGTTTGGGGCCGCCACCTGCGCGGCCAAAATCAAGGACAGGGCGAAGAGGACCGTGATGATGCTCCAGTTCACCCAGTTGTTCCAGGGCTTGTTCGCATACTCGCCCAGTAGTTCTTTATCGTTCAACAGCAGCTGCAGAAAGATGATCGCCGAAGGCAGCATCACGCCGGCCAGGACCTGCACGCCCAAAATGATCAACTGCAAGGGGGCGCCGGGGATCAGCACCAGGCCGGCGGCCGCGCCCACGCACAGGACATAGACGAGGTAAAAGCCTTTCGCTTGGCGCCAGGGCAGCTGCAAACTGTGCGGCCAGCCGCGGACCTCGCCGTAGGCCCAGGCACTCGACAGCGAAATGGCGGTGGTGCCGAGCACCGCCGCGTTGATCATGAGCAGCAGGATCGCGTTGCGGACGAAACCGCCGGCAAAGCCGCCGAGATCCACGGCCATCTGCGCCGGGTCGGTGAATTTGAAGCCGTGCGCGAGCGAGGCATTGCCGGCGATCATCATGCAAGCCGCCACGGTAATGGTGATGCACGCACCGAGGAACGTATCCAGGCGCGCCCATTTGACGTCCGCAAAGCGCAGCCGCTTATCGGCGATGCAGCTCTGCTGGAAGAACAGCTGCCAGGGCGCGACGGTGGTTCCCACGATCGCGATCACGAGGAACATCAGATCCGCCGTGATGCCGCCCGGCGGAAGACCGGGAACCAGCGAGCCGCGCACCACTTGCGCGAACGGCGGACGCAACCCGAACGCGATCGCAAACCAGGCCAGATCCAGCAGGCAGAGGAGCACTACGGTGCGCTCCCAACGCCGATAGCTGCCCGTGACCGTGATGAGCACCAGCCCCGCCGCGACCAGCGGCACGCCCAGACGAGGATCGAATCCCATTTTCGTCAGAGCCAGGTTGATGGCGGCGAATTCGGTCACCAGGGTCAGAAAATTCACCAGCTCGAGATCGACCAGCGAGAACAGCCCCCACCATTTGCCGAAGCGCTGATAAATCATGGCGGCGTGGCCTTTGCCGGTCGCGATGCCCAGCCGCACCACCATCTCCTGGATGAAGTAAGTCACGGGCAACAACAGCAGAACCAGCCACAGGAGATGCGTGCCGTATTGAGCGCCCGCCTGGCTATACGTGGAGACCGCGCCGGCGTCGTTGTCCGCCACCATCACAATCAGCCCCGGACCGAACACCATCAGGAACGTGAGGAGATCGCGCGTCCTTTTGGATTTGACAACCCGCCCGCGGACCGGCGCGACCACTTCGGTCGCCGCCCCGGCCGCGGGCACAATCAGTACTTTGTTGTTCATGCCGCACTCTCCCTTTCTGCTCCCGCCTGACGAGGCACGAGCCGGCAAAATTTCGAAGGGAAAGCACGCACGCCCCGGGGATCCGGAGCGTAGGCTTCAGCCCTCCGCGTTCACCACTCAAAACCGGTGGAAGAAGCGGCGGCCGAAGCGAGGATAGCTATCGGGCCACCGGAACTCCCACGCCGCATCCTCCGCGACTCGGAGGCTTATCGTCGTTAGGTCCCATATACCTTTCTGGAGACGAGTCGAAGCTCAGAAGGGAAATAAAAAACCATTTCCCCCGGAGCGGAAGAAATGGCCAACTATCGCGAGCGATACCTGACGGATTCCCCCACTGGTCCAAGCTTCAGCACCGCACGCCGTAAGAGATCCCGCCCGATTGCTGCGAAGACCTCAGCCACGTTAGAGAAACCCTTAACCCGGGAGTCCCTGGTCTACCCTAAACAGCATCTTTCGACGCCGGAGGGCAGTGGCCTGTATGCCGCGCGGACGCCTCGCCTACCGAGGATCCACAGATGGAAGCCATGCCTACTCAATACCACTTCCACCCTCTTCAAAATAACGCGCACCCGGAAGTGGTGTCAACGGAAAAATGATTACAAACGATTCAGGAAGTAAACACGCGCGCGAAAATCTTGTCGACGTTGCGCAGCTGACGATCGAGCGAGAAGGCTTCCGCGATCTGCCCGGGTGGGAGCACGGCGCGGATCTCCGGGTCGGATTCGATGGCAGCCCGGAAATCACCCTCATGCTCCCAGGCGCGCATGGCGTGGCCTTGAACCACCTTGTACGCCTGCTCGCGCAGCATGCCCGCCGCGGCCAGGTCCAGCAAAAGCTGGCCGGAGAAGACCAGGCCGCGGGTCATCTCGAGATTGCGCCGCATCCGCTCGGGATAGACCATCAGCCTGTCGACCAGCTGCGTGGTTTTGTCGAGCAGATAATCGGCGAGGATGGTCGAATCGGGGAGAATTACACGCTCGACCGAAGAATGGGAAATGTCGCGCTCGTGCCACAGCGCCACGTCTTCAAACGCCGCCTGTACATTGGCGCGCACCACGCGGGCCAGGCCGCAAATCTGCTCCGAGGTCACCGGGTTGCGCTTGTGCGGCATGGCCGAGCTGCCTTTCTGGCCCTTGGAAAAATATTCTTCGGCCTCGCGGACCTCGGTCCGCTGCAGGTGGCGCACCTCGAGGGCGACCCGCTCGCACAGGGCCGTGACCAGCGCCAGCGCGGCGACGAAGTTGGCGTGGCGATCGCGCGGGATCACCTGGGAGGCTACCGGCGCCGGTTTCAACCCAAGCCGGGCGCAGATGCGCTCTTCGACTTCAGGGCCAATGTGCCCGTAGGTGCCGACGGCGCCCGACGTCTTGCCGACCCGCACTTCCTCGGCGGCCGCGCGCAGGCGGGCCAGGTTGCGGGCTGCCTCGTCATACCAGATGGCGAGCTTCAGCCCGAACGTGATGGGCTCCGCGTGCACGCCATGCGTGCGGCCGATCTGGACGGCGTGCTGGAACTCAAACGCGCGCCGTTTCAGGACGGCGAGCAGCGCCTCCATGTCGCGCACCAGAATCCCGGAAGCCTGCTTGAGGAGCAGCGCCTGCGCGGTATCGACGATGTCGTTGGAGGTGAGCCCGTAGTGCAGCCAGCGCGAGGCCTCGGCGTGCCCGGCCCGCGCCATGGTCTCGGCCACCGACGTGGTGAACGCAATCACATCGTGCTTGACTTCGTTTTCGATTTCGAAAATGCGCGCGACGTCGAAGCCGGCATGCCGGCGCAGCAGGCGCGCGGCCTCTTGAGGAACGACCCCCAGCTCCGCCAAAGCCTCGGAGGCGGCCAGTTCCACTTCGAGCCATTGTTGAAATTTATTCTGGTCGGTCCAGATCCGGCCCATTTCCGGACGCGTGTATCGGGCAATCATGGAGATTCAAAAACGAAAGACTTCCGACGGCGTATGCTGCTGTGCGATCGACAGTTCGGTGCGGAGCCCGCGCTCTTCGAGCGACTGGCCGGCGATCATGCGCACGATCTCGGGGTGATTGTTCTGCTCGCTCAAGTGCCCGAGCACCAGCCGGGACGTGGATCCGTCCAGATCCTGGGTCAGGTATTCCGACATTCCGAGGTTCGACAGGTGCCCCACGCGGCTCATCACCCGCTGTTTGATCGACCACGGGTAAGGCCCGACCTTGAGCATGTCCAAGTCATGATTCGATTCGAGCATCAGCAGGTCCGTGCGCCGGAGATGGAATTTGATGGAGGCCGGAATGTAGCCGAGGTCGGTGACCACCCCGATGCGGACGCCATTGGCTTCCAGGCAGAACGCGACCGGATCCACGGCATCATGCGGAATGCTGAAGCTCGTCACCTCGACGTCGCCGACCGGGAAGCACGCGCCGGCCTGAAACGTTTCGAGGCGCGGTTCAGCCGGCCCCCAATCGATGGCCGGCGCCGTGAGCCGCGTCAGAAAAATTTTCGCCCGGACTTTCTTGCTGCGCGCCAGCACGGGCAAACCCGCGACATGATCGGAATGCTCATGCGTAATCAGAATCGCGTCGATGTCCTCGAGGCTTTCGCCGATGAGCGCAAGCCGCCGCGCGAGCTCCTTCATGCTCAAGCCGGCATCGAGCAGGATGCGGGTGGTGCCGGTTGAGAGGAGGGCGGCGTTGCCGGAACTGCCGCTGGCGAGAACGCAGAAGGAGATCTCAGGCAAACATCAAGAATACAACGCCCGGATCTCAAACAGAAGCCCCGTTTGTTGTTTTTAGACCTTACGCGAGCATCGAATTCTGCCTAGATCCGCGCGGGCGCCGGCGCGGTCGGGTGTTTCGCTGCACGGTTCACCACCAGCGGCGATCCGGACGGCGGGACGCGGCCGAGCGAACCGACGATTCACGGTAGAATTGGTGCCCATGACAATTGAAATTCGCGCCGCCATATTCGGAGCGGGTGTCATGGCTCTCATGGGAAGCCTCGTGGCCTGGCCGCAGAAATCCAACACGATGGAACTGATTCTGAGGGGGCCGGTCGATCACGTCGATTTATTGGCACGGGAGCCAATGGTGGTCCAGCATCCAAGAGGCGCGCTGTTTGTGAGCGGGTACGGACCCGGGTCCGACGTGAGCGAACCGCAGCTGAATTGGCGGCCGCACCTCTGGACGAGCCGTGATGGCGGCGCAAGCTGGACCCGCGTCAATGTCGGGTCCGCCGCGGACGGCGCTCTTGGCAACTCCGACGTTGACCTCGCCGTCGCGCACGACGGGACTCTGTATTTCATCAATCTCGTGTTTGACCCGCCGAAGAGAGAAGGCGATTTTGTCACAATCGGCGTGAGCCGCGATGCGGGTAAGACGTGGTCGTGGAAAACTCTGTCGAAGAGCAAGTTCGACGACCGTCCCTGGGTGAAGGTTGCGCCGGATGGAACGGCGCACGTGATTTGGAACGACGGAGGCGTGTTTTATCGCGCCAGCAGGGATCGCGGCGCCACCTGGAGCGAACCGGTGCGCCTGAATGAGCACGGGGGATCGAGTCATCTTGCAGTCGGCCCGCATGGCGAGATCGCGGTGCGCATCGTGCCTTTGTCCGCTTCCGGAGCCCAATACGACGAAGGAGTCGATCTCATTGCGGTGAGCGCGGATGGAGGAAAGACATGGCAGAAGCGTCCCGCGCCTGGAGATCGCGAATGGGCGGGAAGCATTAATGCCCCGGTGCCGCGCTGGGTGGAACCGCTGGCCTGGGGCTCGGATGGCGCGCTTTACTCGCTCTGGACTAATTTGAAGGGACTGTGGCTGGCACGGTCTCGCGACAAGGGAGAGACCTGGACGATCTGGCAGGTGCTTGGGAGTGACGAAGTTCTGTATTTCCCGTACCTGGCTGCCGGGGCGCGACTGAACGAGCTTGCAGGGACCTGGTTCTCCGGCAAGGGCGATGCCTTGCATGCTCATGTGGCGCTCTTCGAAATGGGTGGGGGCGATGCTCCACCGCGCATGATTCAGTCCCGGCCGTTTCAGATCGACTCCTGGACTAGACCTGGCCGGAAAGCGCCCGTAACGCGCAGTTCGGGCGGTGAATATCTAGGCATCACCTTTCTTCGGAAAGGCGGGGTCGGCGTCGTTACCCCGATCTTCAACGGGGAGACCAATCGGACCGGATTTTCGTGGTGGAAAGCAGAAATTCGGAGAAGACATTGAGCGGGATGCGTCTTACACGGCCGCGTCCCGTAACCCTCAGTCTAGCTGTGTTCACGCTGGCAATTGGCCTTGTCGTCGCACCCGTGCTGTCGTATGGTGAATGTATGGCACGGTTTGTCTCCACAACGGTTCGGCTCGGTGAAGAGGACGTACGGGCATTGAAGCGTGCCCGCGCGGCGGGGCTCTCTGCCTCCGATCTGATCCGCAAGGGTCTGCGCGTCGTTGCGGCGCGGTACTATCCCGGCCGCCGCTCCCCCTCCACGCTTCTGTTTGAGTCCACGAACAGCAAACTCGGCGATGAGTCTCAGCTCTTCCGGGACATCGAGGATTGATTCCGCCGATCAT